>CAZHMA010000215.1:0-1564 GCA_964533555.1 uncultured Eubacteriales bacterium | reverse complement strand
ACATCATCGCCAACGGTGACGCTGCAGGCGTGGTGTTCTTCGGGCTCGACGACTCGGCGAAGTCCGGGCAGGAAGCCCTGATCGCAGCCAACATCCCGTTCATCTCGTTCGACCGGATCATCGAGGGCCCCGACAAGTCGGCAGTCCTGAACTTCTCCGGTGACAACTGGGCAGTCGGTGCGGGCATCGGCTACTGGCTGCAGAAGAATGGCATGGAGCCGGGCGACGCCCTCGTCACGCTGATCGGCGACAACGGCACCGTCAGCGGCCGTCGCCAGGAGGGCTTCGGACAGTTCCTGACCGGCGCCAAGGACTACAGCGACAAGGACACCGGCCAGACCTACAAGACCACCAAGACCTGGACGCAGGCAGAGGTTGACGCCCTGTCCTCGAAGTACAAGGTGGTCTGCGACTGGAGTGCGGACGCCGCCTACCAGTACCTCGAGCAGACGCTTCCCGACATCATCAAGGACGCGAAGGCCAACGGCGGGAAGCTCTTCGTCTTCTCGATGGACGACGAGATGACCTTCGGCTTCATGAACCTGCTGGAAGGCAACACGCTCGACGACTCCGCCAAGAAGGACCTCAAGGACCTGAAGGTCTACATCTCCGCCATCGGCGGCATGCAGGAGCTGTATGACGTCATGGCCGGCACCGCCCCGCAGTCGAAGATCGCCGGCGAGTACTTCGACGGCACGATGAGCATGTACTTCTCCCCGAAGATGATGACCACCGCTGTCGACTACATGGTCAAGTACCTCGACGGCACCGACTGGAAGTACAAGGTCGGCGACGGCGAGTACGAGCCCACGTTCATCGTCGACAAGGGCAATGTCAGCAAGTACAAGGGGTTCACCGGCCACTGATCGCAGTGTCCCGGCAGTACCTGGAGAGTGGCCGGTCCGGTCGCGATGCGCGTCATCCGCGCCCCGCGGCCGGGCCGGCACCAGAGATGAAGGCGGTCGAGGGTGACCATCCTGGAGATGGGCGGGGTTTCCAAGTCGTTCGATGGGAACCGCGTGCTGAAGAACGTGGATTTCAGCGTGGAGGCCGGGGAGATCCATGCCCTGCTCGGTGAGAACGGTGCCGGCAAGTCAACCCTGCTGAACATCCTTGCGGGCGTCCTTCCCGCCGACGAGGGCAGCATCATGTTCGACGGGGAGCACTACACGCACCCCTCCATCGGGCAGATGGAGAAGGCGGGGGTGGCCTTCGTCCACCAGGAGCTCAACGTCGTGAACGACCTGACGGTGAGCGAGAACATCTTCTTCAACCACGAGCTGGTCTACCCGTTGGGCTTCCTGAAGCGCAAGGAGATGGTCAGCCAGACCCGGGCGATGACCATCGTCACGACCAATTCGGAGGCCGAGGCGCTGCTGCTCGAGGCGCAGCTGATCAAGCGCTACCGCCCGCCGTTTAACGTGCTGCTGCGCGACGACAAGAGCTTTCCATTCATCCTGCTGCGAGACGATCACGAATTCCCGCGGATCACCAAGCATCGCGGCGCGCGGCGGGCCAAGGGCGAATACTACGGGCCTTTCGCCAGCGCCGGATCGGTCAACAC
>CAZHMA010000214.1:0-1659 GCA_964533555.1 uncultured Eubacteriales bacterium | reverse complement strand
CCTCGATGGCGTTGTGGACGACTTCCTCGGCCAGCGTGCCCCGGGTCGGGCCGATCGTGCCGATGCACCCGCGGAGCTGACCGTGCTCGTGGATGGAGACAAAGGCCCCGGCGCGCTCCGGGAGGTCCGCCTGATCGAGCGTCGGCGGCGCGATGACCGCCCCGTCACGGACGTAGCGCTCGATCGCGTCCCGGGCCAGACGGACGATCTCGCTCTCGTCGGACCCCTTGGAGCCCCCCTTGGACCCCGTCGGGGGCGTGACGGGCACGCTTGAAGCGCCCTCAGGCGCGCCCAGAGCGTCGATGAGCACCTCGGCGGGCGCGAAGACAGCCGTGAGGTAGCCGACGCCCCACGGGCCCTCGTAGGCCAGCACGCGCGGCTCGGTGTCGCTGCCGGCCAGGAAGCCTCCCAAGGTGACGAACGAGCGCAGGCCGCACTCCCCTGCCGCCTCGACCACTTCGGGGTCGATCTCCGCCAGCTCCTCGAAGCGGCCGGCCGCCAGTATCTGCACAAGACGTTCGTCGAAGACCTGTCCCTTCGGCGAGAAGCCGGCCGGGGCGCCCGGCTTGAGCCGGTGGCTGCAGTCCCCGCTCGCGATGAAGGCCACCCGGCGTCCGACGCTGCGGGCGGCGTCGCGCACGGCCTCGCCGAAGCGGCGATGCTCCTCGTAGGTCAGGTACGACAACGACAGCTCCACGAGCGGCCAGCGGCCGGCGCGGTCCAGGAAGGCCATCGGCACGAGCGCGCCGTGGTCGAGGTCGTCGGATGCGTCGGGGCGGCTGTCACGCCTGTCGACCGCTGGGATGCCCGCCTCGTCGGCGGCGGCGATGATGGCGGCCGCGAGTTCGGGGTCGCCCGGCACGTCGTGCACGACCGAGGGAGCGCCGAACTGCCCCAGGTCGCCGTGCAGCCGCGGCGTCGTGGTGACCGTGAAGGCGTCACGGTATGCGGGCGCATGCGGCGACATCAAGACGATCGTCTGGGGATCGAAACGAGCGAGCAGCAGGTGCGCGGCATCGAGCGCACGCGCCGAGGCGCGCGTGACGTCAGCGTCGGAACGACCGACCTCGCGGACCATGACAGGCGGATGCGGCGCGATGATGCCAAGGGAATCGAAGCTCATCGGTGACCCTCCCCTCAGGCGCCCCGGGACGTTGAACGTGCCGTGAACGTCCGGCCCGCGCTTCGGGCGCGGACTAGTCCAGGACCCGGCCGAACAGGAACCACGTCTGGGCGTCAGTTATTTCGACATCGAGGAAGGTACCCGCGAACGCCTCCGGCGTGCCGCCTGCGGGGCAGGCGGCGTGCACCATCTTGTTGCCGGGGGTACGTCCGGCGAGCACAGCTGGGTCCCGTTTCGAGGCGCCCTCCACGAGCACGCGCTGGACGGAGCCGACGTACGCGGTCGCCTTCTGGAGCGCGGAGGCCTGCACCGCCTGAACGAGGCGGTCGAACCGCGGCTGGGAGACCTCGCGCGGCACCTGATCGTCCATGCCTGCCGCCGGAGTCCCTTCCCTCGGGCTATAGATGAAGGTGAAGGCCTGGTCGTAGTCCGAGTGGTCGACCACGGCCATGGTGGCCTCGAAGTCCTCGTCGGTCCCCCCGGGGAACCCGACGATCACAGCGGTCGCCAGCCCCAGGTCAGGCATCGCGGCGTAC
>CAZHMA010000213.1:0-1706 GCA_964533555.1 uncultured Eubacteriales bacterium | reverse complement strand
AAAGCGCCGGGAGGCGGCCACGCCATCCACTTCTTGTCGGCCTTGCCCTGACCGAGCACCTCTGCGGTGACGGTGACGGCCGCGGCCTCGGCGCCGGTGAGCACCGTGGTGTCGTCATTCACGAACAGGACGGGCAGCGTGACGGACGTGCCGGGGGCCGCGTCGATCTTCTCGACGGACAGGACCTCGCCGACCGCGACCTTGTGCTGCTTGCCGCCGGTCTTTACCACTGCGTACATGAGGGGATCGCCCTTACTCTCGGTGGAATCGCGCGAGGCGGTATGTTACCACAGGCCGCTACGTGCGCAAACCCCGCATAACGCCGCCGGGCGTGTCCACGCGTCTGCCTCGAGCGTTCCGGCGACGAACGGAGGCGCGTCGCGACGCCGTCAGCGCAGCGCGCGCTCGATCGTCCCGGCGCGGCCTTCGATCAGGATGCGCACGTCGCCGGGACCGCAGTCGGGGTCCGCGACGATCGCCACCTGCTTCTTCGTCTCCGCGCGCAGGGAGGCGACCACGTTCTGTCCCGGGATGTTCACGATGGCGTAGGTCTCGGGGTGCAGGCCGAACAGGTAGGCCGCACTCTTCCCGCTGCGCAGGACCTCGCGCATGCGCCGCTCGGCCATGATGCGCCGCGTCGACTCCGAGAGCACCCTCCCCTGCCCGTGACAGGTGGGACACGGGTCGGTGAGCACATCGGTCAGTCCGTCGGTGACGTTCTTGCGCGTCATCTCCACGAGGCCCAGGCGCGATATCTCCATCACGCGCGTCTTCGTGCGGTCCCGCTCCATCGCCGCGTTCAGCCGTGCGAACACCTCGGCCCGGTGGAACTGGTCCTCCATGTCGATGAAGTCGATGACGATGATCCCGCCGATGTCGCGCAGGCGCAGCTGACGCACGACCTCGTCGGCGGCCTCCATGTTGGTCCTCAGGATGGTGTCCTCGAGGCTCTTGCGGCCCGTGTACTTGCCGGTGTTCACGTCGATCGCGGTCAGGGCCTCGGTCTGGTCGATGGCTATGTAGCCGCCGGACGGCAGGCGCACGGAGCGGTCGAGCACGCTCGCGATCTGCTCGTTCAGCGCGAAGTAGTCGAACAGCGGCAGCCGCTCCCGGAAGAGCTGGACCTGCCTGACCAGGTTGGGTGACGTCTTCTTCAGGAACGACACGACCTTGTCGTAGACGCCCTTGTCGTCTATCAGCAGGCGCTTGAAGTCCTCGCCGAAGACATCGCGGACGAACCTGAGCGCCAGGTCCATCTCGGTGTAGATGACCTCGGGCGGCAGCGCCTCGAGCGCCTGGTGCTGGACGCGCTTCCACAGCCGCTGCAGGAACTCGAGGTCGGCGAGCAAGTCGCGCTCGCTGGCTCCCGCGGCGGCCGTGCGCACGATGAGGCCCACGCCCTTCGGCGTGTGCTCCGTGACGATCGCGTGGAGACGGTCGCGCTCCTGGTCCGGAAGCTTGCGGGATATGCCGACGAAGTCCGAGAACGGCATGAGCACGAGGAAGCGCCCGGGCAGGGTGACGTCGGTCGTGACGCGGGCGCCCTTGGTCCCCATCGGGTCCTTGAGCACCTGCACCATGATCTGCTGGCCGCTCTTGAGCACCGACTGGATGTCGCGGCGCGGCATGTCCTCGATGCCCTCGGGAGAGACGACCTCGTCCACGTAGAGGAACGCGTTCTTCTCCAGCCCGATGTCGACGAACGC
>CAZHMA010000212.1:0-1717 GCA_964533555.1 uncultured Eubacteriales bacterium | reverse complement strand
CGCGGGCGTGCTCGACGGCGCCGGCCATCTTGTGCTCGGCGTCCTTGATGATCTCGGGGATCACGAAATCTCTTCCCTTCTCGTTCGCCCGCAGCGCCATCTAGGCGTGCAGGGTGGTACCGATCTTCTCACCTGAGACGACCCTGGCGATGTTGCCGGGGACACCCATGTCGAAGAAGACCATCGCCAGGCTGTAATCCCGGGCCAGGCTGACCGCGGTCGCGTCGGCCACCTTCAGGTCACCTGCGAGGAACTCATCGTAGGTGAGTTCGTCGAACTTCTTGGCATCGGGGTTGGTGCGGGGGTCGGAGTCGTAAACGCCGTCCGTACCCTGCTTGGCCATCAGGAGGACGTCGGCGTGCGTCTCGAGAGCGCGCTGGGCAGACACGGTGTCGGTGGAGAAGAACGGCATCCCGGAGCCGGCGCCGAAGATGACCACGCGCCCCTTCTCCAGGTGCCGAATGGCCCGCAGGGGCACGTAGGGCTCCGCGACCTGCCCCATGGCGATCGCTGTCTGGACGCGGCTGGGCTGTCCGGCCTTCTCCAGGAAGTCCTGCAGGGCGAGGGCATTCATGACCGTGCCCAGCATGCCCATGTAGTCGGCGCGGGCCCGGTCCATGCCGCGGGTCTGCAACTCGGCACCGCGGAAGAAGTTGCCACCGCCGGTCACCACGGCGATCTGGACGCCGGTGGTGGAGACCACCTCGCTGATCTCGGCTGCGATCCCGGAGATGATGTCGGGGTCGACGCCCAGCTTGCCCCCGCCGAAGGCTTCACCGGAGAGCTTGAGCAGGACGCGACGGTACGGGCTGGTCATCTGGTTTCCTCTTGGCGTTCGGCAACGGCAACGGGCGGGGTTCTTCGATTCGCGTGACCACACTAACGGCAAATGCTCTGCGGGAAACGCAGAACGACCGCCCAGCACAGCTGGACGGTCGTTCGTGTGGTGCTCAGGCGCCGGCTGCGAACCGGACGAAGCGCTTGACCTCGACGCCGTTCTTCTTCAGCAGCTGGCCGACGGTCAGCTTGTCGTCGGAGACGCTGGGCTGCTCGACGAGGCAGACCTCCTTGAAGAAGCCACCCAGACGGCCCTCGACGACGCGCGGGATGATCGCCTCCGGCTTGCCCTCTTCCTTGGCGGTGAGCTCGGCGATCTTGCGCTCGTTCTCGAGCACCTCGCCGGGCACCTCGTCGCGGGTCACGTAGGACGGGGACATGGCCGCGATCTGCATCGCGATGCCCCGCACGAAACCCTCTTCGCCACCGTCGTACTCGACCATGACAGCCACCTGCGGCGGCAGGTCCTGCGACCGCTTGTGCAGGTAGATGCTGACCGGGCCGTCGAAGGTCGCCGCAGCGGCCAGTTCGAGCTTCTCGCCGATCTTGACGCTCAGCTCGGACACGGCCTCCGCCACGGTCTTGCCGGACGGCAGGACCACGGCCTTGGCAGCCTCGACGCCATGCGCGCCGGCACCAGCGACAGCCTTGGCGATCTCGTCGGCGAGAGCGATGAAGTCGCCGCTCTTCGCCACGAAGTCGGTCTCTGCGCCCAGCTGGATGACGGTCTTGCCCGACGATGCAACCAGACCGTTGCTGGCCTCACGGTCGGAGCGGTTGGCCATCTTCGCCAGGCCGGTGACGCGCAGGATCTCGATGGCGGCGTCGAAGTCGCCCTCGGCTTCAGTGAGGGCCTTCTTGGCGTCCATCATCCCGGCGC
>CAZHMA010000211.1:0-1808 GCA_964533555.1 uncultured Eubacteriales bacterium | reverse complement strand
GCTTCCGCGCGGCCGAGCCCGGGCCCGAGCACGACGGCGTCCGCGCGCCCCGCCAGCTCCACCAGCCGCCGCGCGGCCTCGTCGCCGAAGAGCCCCCCCGGCCCGACCGGCAGTCCCGCCTTCACGGGCGCGGTGAGCTTGCACTCTACGACCGCCAGAACGGACTCCGGCACGGCCGCCGTGACATAGCCGGCGCCCATGCGCAGGGCGCCCATGGAAGCGAGGCACACGGCGCCCGTCATGCCGGGTGAGCCGCCCGCGACGACGACCGAGCCGCGCGTGCCCTTGTGGTCGCCCGGTCCGGGAGCGGGCAGAAGGAACGCCAGATCGACGAAGTCCCACACCTCCAGCGCACCGCTGAGGTCCTCCGGCTCGGGCAGGCCGACGTCGGCGAGCACCAGGTCGCCGGCGAACTCCGCCCCCGGCTGCAGCACGAGGCCCGCCTTCGGCCAACCGAAGGTCACGGTGACGTCGGCGTGCACGCCGACTCCCGGGACCGAACCTGTGTCCGCGTCGACGCCCGAGGGCATGTCGATGGCGAGAACCGGGGCGTCCGCGTCGTCGATCGCCGCGAGCGCGTCGGCGAACACGCCGCGCGGGGCGTCCGCAAGGCCGACGCCGAAGACCGCATCCACGATGAGCGCGGCCCCCGCGAGGGCGACGACCGTGTCGCCCTCGTCACGAGCCTCACGCCACGTCACGCCGGAGGCGACCGCGGTGCGCGCGGCGTCGCTCGCAGGCGGGCCGAGCGCGTCCGGCGCCGCGAGCGCCAGCACGGACACATCGCGACCGGCCTCGAGCAGGCAGCGCGCCGCGACCCATCCGTCTCCGCCGTTGTTGCCCTTGCCGGTCACGACGACGACAGGTCCTTCGCCCACCAGCGCGGAGGCCTCCGCGGCGACCGCCGCTCCGGCGCGCTCCATGAGGTCGGCCAGTGGCACTCCCGCCGCGACCGCGGCCTCTTCCGAGCGGCGAACGAGCTGAGATGTCAGCGCGAGCCTCACGAGCGTCCCCCTCGCCGGTCCTGCAGGCGTCTAGCCTTCCACGTCGTCGACTATCGAGCGCATCTCCTTGAACGCCCTGGCCCGCAGGGTCGCGGGATCGGGCACCGGCGCTCCGTCGCGGTCCGACTCCGTGATCGCGACCGCCGAGGCGACCGCTGTCGTGTGCGTGTAGGACAACGAGAGGTGCATCTCGATCACACCGATCTCGGCTGCCACCTCCGCGGCGCGTCCGTGCAGCCGCGGTGAGGGCCTGCCGCCCGTGTCGCGCACCACCTCGACGTCTTGGAAGGACATACCCGCGAAGCCGGTGCCCAACGCCTTGAGCACCGCCTCCTTGGCCGCGAAGCGCAGGGCGTAGTGGACCTCCGGCTTGTTGCGCTTGTCGCAATACGCTCGCTCTTCGGGCGAGAAGATGCGCTCCTTCATGCGCGGATGGCGCGTGAGCGCCTCGCGCATGCGGTCGATCTCGACGATGTCGACGCCCAGTCCCTTGATCACGGCGTCACTCCACCGTGACGGACTTGGCGAGGTTGCGCGGCTGGTCGACGTTGCAGCCGCGGTACTTCGCGATGTAGTAGGACAGCAGCTGGAGCGGGATGACGGCCGGGATGGCCGACAGGAGCTCGGGAACGTCCGGCACGTAGAGCACGTGCTCGGAATGCTTCGCGATATCGAGATCGCCCGTCGTGGCCACCGAGATGACCTCGGCGCCGCGTGCGCGCCCCTCTTGGATGTTGCTCACGACCTTGTCGTAGGTGTCGCTGGCGGTGGCGACCACCACGACTGGCACGTCCGGCGTGATGA
>CAZHMA010000210.1:0-1832 GCA_964533555.1 uncultured Eubacteriales bacterium | reverse complement strand
TGTGCGCCGCGGTGCGCGACACATCGGCGGGAGTCACGTCGACCTCCTCGAACACGGGCTCCTCCTCGGTACCGCCCGCGGGCACGAGTTCGTAGACCTTGATGCGGCCCGTCTCGCGGTCGAGGATGACCTTCGCGTCGTTCTCGAGGTCGAGGATCTTCACGTAGGTGGCGGCCAGCGCCGACTCCAGACGGTCGAGCATCTCGACGTCGTCGATATTCTTCTCACGCGCGAGCGCTTTCAGCGCTTCCATCAGCTCAGATGCCATCGAGACCCTCCTTGTTGAAGTCGATCTCCACGCGAAGGCGCGCCTTGTCGATCACGCCCAGCGGGATGTTGTGTGTGGTGCCGTCCAGGTCCAGCACGACCGTGTCACCTTCGACCGCCGTGATGGTGCCCGTGAAGCTCTTGCGACCGTCGACCGGCTCTTTCGTGGTGACCTTCGCCTTGGAGCCCGCGAAGCGCTCGAAGTGCTCCCGGGTGACGAGCGGACGCTCGATCCCCGGCGATGAGACCTCCAGGTTGTAGCCGGCCGCGGTGTCCGGATACCCGTCGAGCGCGTCCTTGACCCACGCGTTGGCCGAGGTGATGGCCTCGATGTCGATGCCGTCCTCCCGGTCCAGATAGACGCGCACGATCGGGGACCGGACCGCACCCGCGACCTCGACGCACACGAGCTCGAAGCCCGCCTCCGTCGCCTTGGGCCCGAGAAGGCCAGTCAGCCTGGTGGCCAGATCTGTGCCTGTCATGTGGAAACCGACCTCCCTCCAGCAACAAAAGAAGCGGGGGCAGCCGCTTCTCGCAGGACAATAGATTCATCCGAACGGACGACATTCTAGCACAGGCGCGTGCTCGGGCAAACGCTCGCCGAGCACGCGCCGCGGGGACGCGGTGGCCGACGCCGGCCTACGGATGCGCCGTCTTGGCCTCCAGGGCCGTCTTCGCCTCGGCGACCATGGCGGCCACGCGGGCGACCGCGTCCGCGACGGGGACCGACACCCGCTCGCCGACCGCGCGGTCCTTGACCTCGACCACGCCTTCGGCCAGGCCCTTCTTGCCGACGACGATCTGGATCGGCCAGCCGATGAGGTCCGCGTCGTTGAACTTCACGCCCGCGCGCTCGTCGCGATCGTCGATGACGGTCTCCACGCCGGCGGCGGCCAGCTCGCGCCAGATGCGCTCTCCGACCTCCGCGACCTCACCCTCGGCCATGAGGGGAAGCACAGCGACCTCCGCCGGGGCCACGGTCATGGGCCAGGACATGCCGTTCTCGTCGTTGCGCTGCTCGACCACCGCGGCCATCGAGCGGGAGACGCCCACGCCGTAGCAGCCCATGAGGAACGGCTGCTCGTCGCCGTTCTCGTCGGCGTACGTCGCGCCCATGGACACCGAGTACTTGGTGCCGAGCTGGAAGATCTGGCTGACTTCGATGCCGCGTGCTCCGTGCAGGGTGCCGCCGCAGACGGGACAGCCGTCCCCCGGCTCGGCCACCACGAGGTCGGCCCATGTGGCGACCTCGAAATCGCGTCCGGGCATGGCACCCCAGAAGTGGAAGCCGTCCTCGTTCGCGCCGACGCCCCAGGCGGGCTCGTCCCGCAGCGACCGGTCGGCGACCACGATCGTGCCCGCCACGGGCGCGACCGGGCCGAGCGATCCCTTCGGGATGCCGAACTTCGCGAAGTCGGCCTCGTCGAGCAGCTCGACGCCCTCGACGGCGGCCGCCGCCTTCACCGGGTTGAGCTCCCGGTCGCCCGGGACGCAGAAGAACACCAAGGTGCCGTCCTCCGTCTTGCCCGCCATGGTCTTCACCGTGTCGTGCTCGGGGATGCCCC
>CAZHMA010000209.1:0-1878 GCA_964533555.1 uncultured Eubacteriales bacterium | reverse complement strand
GGGGTGGTGCGCGGGCGTCGTGGGCCGGGCGTTGGCGCGTGGACGCGGAACGCCAAGGTCCTGGGCAATCGTGCCGGGGTCGATATGGCGGGCGTCGGCCAACCGGCCCGGGGCGGCCGCGAGCAGCTCGTCCTCGACTCCGGGTTCCATGCCTGCGATGCGAACGTAGCCGCCCAGCGGGATGGCCGTGATGCCGTAGGTGACGCCGGCCTTGGACTTGAAGCGGATCGCGGGACCGGGCAGGCCGACCATGAACTCGTGGACCTTCACCCCGAACATCCGGGCAGCCAGGAAGTGGCCGCCTTCGTGGATGACGACCAGGAGCGAGAAGGTGATGACGCCCCAGAAGAGGGCCGAAACACCGGTGGGCATGTTCGCGAAGAGTTCCATTCCGACCTTTCAGGGAGCATGGCCGATCCGGCGCCGCCGGCCCGTGTCAGCGAGCAAACCACCTGCCACCGGCGTCGACGCCCGGGCTACAACCCTGCGAGCACCTCGCGCGCGAGGGCGCGCGCCCATGCGTCGACCGATTCGAGCTGCTCGAAGGATACGACGGCCTCACGGTCGTGCGAGTTCATGACGGACTCGACGATGGTGTCTATCCCCGTGAAGGACAGCGAGCCCTCCAGGAACGCCGCGACAGCCACCTCGTTGGCCGCGTTCATTGCCGCCGGCAGCGTTCCGCCCTCCCGCCCCGCCGCGAGCGCCAGAGCGAGGCAGCGGAACGTCGTCGGGTCGGGTTCCTCGAAGTCCAGACGGCCGATGCGCGTGAAGTCCGCCGGCGGCGCGGGGGCGTCCCATCGATCGGGGTGGCTGAGCGCGTACTGGATCGGGACGCGCATGTCCGTGGCGCCGAGGTGCGCCTTCACGGAACCGTCGCTGAACTCGACCATCGAGTGCACCGTCGACTGCGGGTGGACCACGATGCGGATGTCGTCGTACGGCGTGCCGAACAGGTGGTGCGCCTCGATCGCCTCGAGGCCCTTGTTCATGAGCGTCGCCGAATCGACCGTGATCTTGGGACCCATCGTCCACCGGGGATGCGCGAGGGCCTGCGCCGCCGTGATGCCGGCCAGCTGCTCGCGTGACCTGCCGCGGAACGGGCCGCCGGATGCGGTGAGCCAGATGCGCGACAGCCTGTCGAAGGGCTCCCCGACCAGGCACTGGAAGATGGCGGAGTGCTCGCTGTCGACCGGGATGAGCCGTGTTTCGGTGCCGACGGTCGTCGCGGCACCGCCGGCCAGCGGCATCAGGAGCTCACCTCCAACGACGAGCGACTCCTTGTTCGCGAGGGCGAGCCGCTTACCGGCCCGCAGCGCGGCCTCCGAAGCGCGCAGCCCCGCGGCGCCGACCAGGGCGTTGAGCACGAGGTCCGCCTCCGGCAGGCTTGCCAAGGTGGCGACCGCGTCCGGACCGGTCGCGCAGACGGCGCCGTCGGGCATGTCCGCTGCGCAGGGCGCGCAGTCCGGCTCGGCGACGGCTGTGTTCATGACGCCGAACTCCCGGGCCTGCGCTGCCAACGCGTCACCGCTGCGGTTGGCGGCGAGAGCGACGACCGTGACCCGGTCCGGGTACCGCGCGGCGACGTCGAGCGCCTGACGGCCGATCGAGCCGGTGGAGCCCAGGATGGCGATCCTCAGGGGCCCGCTCACCCGGTCGCTCCGAAGATGAGCGTGCCCAGCACGAGCATGTAGAAGGCGACGACGGATACCAGGATCATGCTGTCGAAGCGGTCCAGGAAGCCGCCGTGGCCGGGCAGCAGCTTGCCCGAGTCCTTGACGCCCGCCTCGCGCTTGAGCCGGGATTCGGCCAGATCGCCCAGTACGGCGGCCACCGAGACGGCGAGACCGGTGATGGCGAGCCACCACGCCGGCATGC
>CAZHMA010000208.1:0-1948 GCA_964533555.1 uncultured Eubacteriales bacterium | reverse complement strand
GCCACGTTGGCGTTGTTGTGCAGGCGCGCCATGCGCGCGAACTCGGGGTCCGAGATCTGGACCGCGCGCACGCCGCGCACCTTGTTGGCCGCGATCCCCATGCCCAGCCCCGTACCGCACACCAGGACGCCGAAGTCCGCGTCACCCGACGCGACCGCCTCGGCCACAAGACCGGCGTAGACAGGATAGTCGACCGACTCGTCCGTGGACGGCCCGACATCCACGACGTCGTGTCCGGCTTCCACGAGATGGGCCAGCACCTGCTGCTTTAGTTCGAAGCCGGCGTGGTCGCTGCCTATGCGGATGCGCATGTCAGGCGTCGAGGCCCTTCGCTGCGGCGGCGATGTCCGCCGCGGGGATGGCGCCGTCGCGCAGGATGACCGGCTCGGCCCCCGTGCAGTCGACGACCGTCGAGGCCATCTTGTGTTCGGTCTCGCCGCCGTCGAGCGTCAGGTCGGCGTGGTGAATGATGCGCTCCTCGAGCTCGGCGAAGCTGCCGGGCGCGTGCTTGCCCGAGGTGTTCGCGGATGTGGTGATGATGGGGCCGCCGCTGGCGCGGATGAGCTCCTGGACCACTTCGTGGTCGGGGGCGCGCAGAGCGACGGTGCCGCGCTCGTCGGTGAAGTCCTTCGAGACCTTCGGCGAGGCCTTGACCACCAGCGACAGCGGTCCCGGCCAGAACTTCTTGGCCAGATTGTGCGCGTACTCCGGCACGTCGACGCCGTAGGTGTCCAGCGCCGACTCGGTCTCGACGAGCCAAGGCAGCGGCTTGCTGGCCGGGCGCATCTTGATGTCGATGATCTCCTGGGGGCCGATGCACGACGTCGCTGCCGCGCCGATGCCGTAGACGGTCTCGGTCGGGAACACTACGATCCCGCCGTCCCGAAGTACGGTGGCCGCCAGGTTGATAGCCTCCGCGGAGGGTGCCTCCGGGTCGATATGGATGACCTTGCTCATCGTCATCAGTCCTTCCGTTTGTGTCCCGTGGCGACACGGTCCCGTCCGGTGAGGTCCCGGAGGACTTCTGTTCCTTCATACCACGCCGCCATCTCGTTGACAGCGGTTTTCGTCGTGGATGTGTCCGTTTCGATGACCAATGCGCCACCCGGTGCGAGCCACGACCGTGCGTCGGCCACTATCCGCCGAACGGTGTCCAGCCCGTCCGCCCCGCCGTCCAGGGCGACCCGGGGCTCGAACCCTCCGACTTCGGCCGGAAGACCGTCCAGATCGGCGGTCGGGATGTAGGGAGGGTTCGACGCGACGACGTGCACCGCGCCGCGCAGTTCCGCCGGCAGTGGCGCGAAGAGGTCACCGGTCAGCACCGTCACGCGGTGCGAGACGCCACAGCGCTCGGCGTTCTCGCGCGCGACCTGCGCCGTCTCCTCCACGAGCTCGGTCGCGTACACGCGCGCGTCCGCCCGCTCGTGCGCGATGGAGATGGCGATGGCCCCGGAGCCGGTGCACAGGTCCACGACCACGGGGTCGCTGACGCCCTCCAGTGCCGCGAGCACCTCGTCGACCAGCACCTCGGTCTCGGGCCGCGGGATGAAGACGCCCGGACGCACCTTGAGCACGATGTGGCGGAACGGCATCTCGCCCGTGACGTACTGCAGGGGCTCCCCTGCCGCGCGGCGCTCGATGGAACGCCGGTACTCGGCGCGCTCGTCCTCCGACAGCGGGCGGTCGAAGTGGGTGTAGAGCTCGATGCGCGAAAGCCCGGTCGCTGCCGACAGCAGCCACTCAGCCGAGCGCCGGGGGTCGTCCACGGCCTTGCGCTCGAAGTGGTCCGCGGTCCAGTCGAGCGCGTCGCGCACGGTCCAGACGCGCTCGGCGCTCACCTAGACGACCGCCTTCAGACGCTCGGCGCGGTCGGCCGCCGCCAGTCCCTCCACCAGCCACGAGACGTCGCCCGCCACTACCGCCGGGATGTTCTTCACGGTCAGCCCGG
>CAZHMA010000207.1:0-2232 GCA_964533555.1 uncultured Eubacteriales bacterium | reverse complement strand
CGGCGCGCCCGCCACCAGCAGCAGCACGAGCAGGACGTTGAGCGCCGGGGGCAGACCCTCCATGCGCAGGCTCGCGACATCCCTCGGCGCGAACGCGGCGGCCGTCACGGCGGCTGCCGCAACCACCACGTGCACCACGCGCCCGGCCCGTCCCGGCAGCCGGGTAGCCACGAAGTGGGCGTACAGGTAGCCCGCGAACACGATCGCCGAGAAGAAGCAGAGCGCGGTGGTCCACACCGCGGGAGCCCCGCCGAACACGGGCAGGACCAGGCGTCCCGTCAGCAGCTCCAGCACGAAGAGCAGGAACGACGACAGGCCGATGGCCGCCAGATACAGCGGCAGGTCGGAGGCCGCGCTCCCCGCATCGCGCGCGACCGGCCGCCTCATCGCATGATCCGATCCGCGCGGGCCGCGACGTCCGGGGCGGTCTTCGCCAGGTGACCGACGCCCGCCCTGACGCGCTTCACCCAGCCCGGGCCGCGGGACACTACCGCCTCCCACGCCAGCCCCACGTCGCCGGGGCGGTCGTCGCACAGCACGTCCAGCACCTGCGCCGCCTGAGAGAGGTCCTTGTCGCGTTTGGCCGCACCGACGGCGGGGCGCTCGCCTGCCACGATGAGCTTGTGAAGGGCGAACCGCGCCGGGTCGGGCACGAAGACGGACACACCGCCGCCGTTCACCACGGCCCCGCGGACGCTCGCTTCGGTCACCAGGTCAAGGAACCTCAGCGGCTGGGCCGATGCGTTGAACCTGGGAAGACTCACCGGCGCGGTGGCCTCCCGGCTGACGGGTGCGAGAAGGTCGACGCGCAGCCCTTTGCCGCGCACCTTGAACGAGGTCGACGGGCCCGTCCGGTCCAGGCCGGGGACGGGCAGGAACCCCATCTCCAGACTGTCCAGGATCGCAGGAACGTCGGCGGGCATCTCGGGGACGGCCACGCTCATCGTCATCCCCGCGGCCACGTCGATGTCCTGTGTGCGAAGCGCGGCACCCGACCAGCTCACGCCCAGCATGTTGCCGATGACGGTGAACGCGTGGGTGCCCACCAGCACGCCGCCCAGCCTGAAGACGCCCGCGTCGGAGAGGCCCTTGAGCACCCGCGCCGAGGCCACGTCCGTCGCCATGATGCCGCCCGCGCGCAGCTGGGCGCACAGCCGGTCGATGGATCGCTCGTCTTCGGCCGTCTCGCGGCGCGCGTCACCGTAGCGACGGACCACCGCATCGAGGGCGTCGTCCTTGCGCCCGACGTAGATCTGGCGCTTCGCGCCGCCGGGCTCGAGATGCTGGAAGTAGTAGTAGTCGTGTCCCTTGACGCTCTTGGTGACGAAGGTCCCGGCCACGTGCCCGATGGCACGCTGCGCTTCGTACGCCGCGAGCCGTTCGAGCAGTTCGGCGTAGAGCGTCTGGACCTCGAGCGGGAGTCGCTCCACGGTGACCTCCTGTCAGTTATACGCACTTTAGCGTGATGGTGCGTATAACTCAAGCGGGTCCGCGAACCGTGCCGACCGCTCGCCCCCCTATCTGGCCGCGGCTCGTTGCGGGTATCGTCCAATGCGACACCACTCGGCGGATGGGAGTCCGAACAGCATGCGCGACACCATGAGGGCCCTTGTGAAGACCGCCGCCGCGCCCGGCGTCGAGATGCTGGACGTGCCGATCCCGAAGATCGGCCCGGGCGAGCTGCTCATCCGCGTCGACAAGGTGGCCATCTGCGGCACCGACGTCCACATCTACGAGTGGAACGCGTGGGCGCAGAAGACCATCGACCCGCCGCAGATCCTCGGCCACGAGTTCGTCGGGCACATCTCGCAGATCGGCGAGGGCGTGAGCGGATTCCAGCTTGGCGAGCGCGTCTCGGGCGAAGGTCACGTGGTCTGCGGCGTCTGCCGCAGCTGCCGCGCGGGGCGGCGCCACCTGTGCACCAACACCGTCGGCGTGGGCGTGAACCGCGACGGCTGCTTCGCCGAGTACCTGGCGCTCCCCGCCTCCAACGCCTGGCACGTCGCGGACTCGGTCCCGTCGCGGATCGCCGCCATCTTCGACCCGTTCGGCAACGCCACGCATGCGGCACTGTCGTTCGACCTGGTCGGCGAGGACGTGCTCATCACGGGTGCCGGGCCCATCGGCATCATGGCCGTGGCCATCGCCAAGCACGTCGGCGCGCGCAACGTGGTCATCACCGACGTGAACGACTACCGCCTGGACCTGGCCAAGCGCATGGGCGCGACCCTG
>CAZHMA010000206.1:0-2366 GCA_964533555.1 uncultured Eubacteriales bacterium | reverse complement strand
GCGGCGCTGGCCGGGAGCGCCGGCCACGTGGGCCGCCGGTCGCCGCGCTGGCCGGCGGCCTCCGTGCCCATCAGGGCCTGGAGGTCCGACTGGCTGGCGTGGTACACGGCCGGGCGGTCGGCGATGCGGAGCTCGATCTCGACCTTGCGGGCCCTCAGCGCGAACTCGAGCGCGCGGGCCTCGGTCTCGGCGTCCTGCAGCTGCTGCTCCTGGTCGGCGATCTGGTCGCGCTGGATGCGGAGCTGCTTGGACAGGTCGGCGTCCGCCGACGAGATGGTCCGGATGAACTCGACGCGCTCCAAGAAGTCCGGGATCGACTTCGAGCCCAGAAGGATCTCGGCCGAAGACATCTCCCCGTCGCGGTACATGGCCTCGACCCGGGTGGCGAGAAGGGCCTCCTGCTCGGACAGCGCGCCGTTGGCGGCGCCGAGGTCCTGGTGCGTCATGTCCAGGCGCTCCTGCAGCTCCTGCAGGCGGATGTTCGCCGCGTTGTACTCCTCGGAAGCGATGCCGAGCTCGCGGTCGAACTGGTAGAGCTGTGCTTTGAAGGCGTTGAGCTCTGCCTGGCGGCGCTGCAGCTCGGCGCGGAACGCCTCGGTGGCCGGGTCGACCGGCACGGGGATCGCCGAGGGGGCCGCCTTGGGCGCGGCCTTGGCAGGCGCGGGGGTGGCGGTGGTGTCAGCGGGCGCAGCGAAGGCGACGGACGTAGCGAAGAGCGTCGTCGAGAGTGCCGCCGCGAGCACGCGGTATGCGGTCGAGGTGCTGATCCGCATGCAGTACAGTCCTTTGTCCGTCAGGCTCCGGTCGAGCCGCCGCGCCGCGTCTTCTGTCAGGTTCTGGGACGAGCGCGGACACCTAGGATACAACGCCGACGTCGTCCTATCCAAATCATCGGCGCGCGCGGTGCGTTCGATGAGTGGCGCGGTCCACGATGACCCACCCTACTTACCCACGTCCGAACGCCCCCTTACCGAAGCACGCATCGTGCCACCGACCGGCGGCGGGCGCACGCGCGGCCGTGTGTGCTCGGTGCGCACCAGGCCCGCGCGTTTCGCGTCGTTCGTCGTACACCGCCGGGCGTACGCTGCACCTACATCCGGAGCGCGATGCAGCCCCTGCCGCCAACGGCTACCATCGGCGCATGACCAACGTGCCCGCCACACGACCGGCCCTCACCCGACGCGAGCTCATGCTCGACATCGCGCTGGCGGTCGGGCTGACGGCGCTCACCGCGCTCTTCCTGTCGCAGTTCCCGGTGGTCGCCCTGCGCGGCATCCCGATCCCGATGCCCAACCGCGGTGGGCGAGGCTTCCCGCACGTGCCGCCGTCGCTGCTGAGCTACGTGCTCGTCATGCTGTCGTTCCTGCCGCTCGCGCTTCGGCGGGTCTTTCCCGGCGCCGTCCTCGTGGTGGTCACCGTCGCGGCGTCGGCCTACCAGGCCGTGCCGAATCCGCCGAGCCTGGTGCTGCTGGGCGTGCTGGTCGCGCTCTACACCGCCGGGACGCTCATGGACCGGCGCCGGCTGCTCGTCTGGGCGGGCGTCGCGTCGGCGCTCGTGATCGCGACGGCGCTCCCCGAGCTGACGTCCGAGATGTTCTGGCCCGACGTCCTTCGCAACCTCGCCGTGCTGCTGACCGCCGCCCTTCTGGGCGACGCCACGCGGAACCGCCGCGCGTACGTGGCCGAAGTGGAGCAGCGGGCCATCGAGGCCGAGCGCACCCGGGACGAGGAGGCGCGCCGCCGCGTCGACGAGGAGCGGCTCCGCATCGCCCGCGAACTGCACGACGTCACTGCGCACAGCCTGGCGGTCATCGCCGTCCAGTCGGGTGCCGCCGTGCACGTGCTGGACGCGGACCCGGCCGAGGCGCGGCGCTCGCTGGTCGCGATCCGCAAGACGAGCCGCGAGGCGCTCCAGGAGCTTCGGGCCATGCTGGGTGTCCTGCGCAACCCCGACGAGGACTCCGGCCTGCCGCTCGCGCCCACCGGCGGCGTCGCCCGCCTGGGTGACCTGGTCCGCCCGCTCGAGGACGCCGGCTTGACGGTGGCCGTCAGCATCACCGGCGACGTCACCGGCCTTCCGGCGCTGGTCGACGCTTCCGCCTACCGCATCGTGCAGGAGGCGCTCACGAATGTCCTTCGCCACGCCGGCAAGGCGTCGGTGGGCATCACGGTGCGGCGTGACGGCGATACGCTGGAGATCGAGGTGGCCGACGACGGCGACGTGTCCGCCCCGGCCGAAGAGGGCCACGGCATCGCGGGCATGCGCGAGCGCGCGAGCGCGCTCGGGGGTACGTTCGAAGCGGGACCCGTACCCGGCGGCGGCTGGCGTGTCGCCGCGACTCTGCCCCTCAACGGGAGACTGCCAT
>CAZHMA010000205.1:0-2367 GCA_964533555.1 uncultured Eubacteriales bacterium | reverse complement strand
CGGCGTGATCAGCACGACCGAATTCGGCGCCAGCACGACGGCCACGACCACGGCCGCCGGGGACGTGCTCGGCTACGTCATCACGCACGAGCTCCAGGGCGGCGAGCTGGGCGCGACCACCCCCCTGGACCTGGTCGAGTACTTCACCCACTCCGTGGGCGACGCGACGGTCTACCCGGTCGCCCGCGAGACCGCCTATGCGGGGGCGGGGGGCACGGGCGCCAGGAGCCGGGGGGAAATGGGAATGTGCCGGGCGGGGGCCAGGAAGCGGCGATAGCGGGACCGACGAGGCGAAGGTCCCCGTCGGGGACGGGGGGACGGCCAAGCGGCTCCGCGACGTGCTGATCATCGGCACGATGCTCGGCGTGATCGCCCTGCTGCACCAGTTCACCAACGCGGTCACGCCCACTCAGATCGCCCTGCACGACTTCTACCGACGCCTCTACTACATCCCGATCATGTACGCGGCGTTCCGCTTCGGCACGCGCGGGGGGCTCGTGACCGCGGTCGCGTCCGTGCTGCTCTTCCTTCCGCACGCGGCCATGACGCTGGGCGGCCTGCTGGGCGCGAGCATCGACAACCTCTTCGAGATCGTCATGTACGTGCTCATGGGCGGGCTCTTCGGCTGGCTGCGTGACGTCGAGGAGCGGCGCACCCGCGATCTCATGCAGGTGTCGCGGAAGCTCGAGGACGCCTACCGCGTGCTCGAGGAGCGCGCGATGCAGCTCATCAGCATCCAGGACTACACGCAGTCGATCCTCCGCTCGGTGACCTCAGGCGTCATCACCGTCGGCCCCGATGCGTCCGTGGCCACGCTCAATCCGGCGGCGGAACGGATGCTCGGCATCTCCGAGGACCAGACCGTGGCGAAGACCATCCGAATGGTGTTTCGCGAGGACGGCGGCCTGAGCGCGGACGTCACGAAGGTCCTCGAGGGGCGAAGTCCCCGCACCCTGCGCGACGTGAGCGTCGTGACCCGCGCGGGCAAGCTGGTTCACGCGCAGGCATCGGTCTCGCGCATGCGCGACGTCGGCGGGCGCAAGCTTGGCGCCGTCGTCACCATCGAGGACGTGTCCGAGGTCAAGGCGCTCACCGACCAGCTCATCCGCGCCGATCGCCTGGCCGCGATGGGCGAGCTCACCGCGGGCGTGGCGCACGAGGTGCGCAACCCGCTCGGCATCATCCGGGCGTCCGTCCAGCTCATGGAGGAGTCCGCGGACAACCGGGCGAAGGTCCACGAGGCAGCCGAGGTCATCAAACACGAGATCGACCGGCTCGACCGAGTGATCAAGGCGCTGCTGGACTTCGGCAGGCCCTCGGCCCCGACGATGCGGCCGGTCGAGGTGCGGCGGGTGTTGGAGGAGGTCGTGCTCTTCACGCGCAAGTTCGCCGACCGCAGCAACGTCACGATCGAGGAGGACTACGCCGAGGACGCGCACGAGGTCATGGCCGATCCGGAGCAGCTGAAGCAGGTCTTCGTGAACCTGATCAGCAACGCCGTCCAGGCCATGGCCGAGGACGGCGGCACGCTCACGGTGTCGACCGGCTTCGACGACGACTTCGTGTTCATGCGCTTCTCGGACACGGGCCCCGGCATTCCCGCGGACGCGATCGGCAAGGTGTTCGACCCGTTCTACTCGACGCGGGACGACGGGTCCGGGTTGGGGCTCACCATCGTCCACCGCATCGTGGACGAGCATGGCGGGCACATAGAGGTCACCAGCGACGTCGGGACCGGCACGGCCTTCACCGTGCACCTCCCGGCTCTGAACTAGGAGGACGGTCGTGGCCAAGCGCGTACTGATAGCGGACGACGAGAAGAACATGCGGTGGGTGCTCGGTGAGGCGCTGACCGCCGAGGGTTATGTGGTCGCGGAGGCCGCGGACGGCAAGGAGGCGCTCGCCGCGGTCAAGGAGTCCCAGCCGGACCTCATGGTCCTCGACCACAAGATGCCGAAGCCCGACGGCATGGAGGTCCTTCGCCGGATCCGCGCCGACGGCCACACCTTCCCGATCATCATGCTCACCGCGCACGGCAACGTCGCCACCGCCGTGGAGGCCATGAAGGCCGGCGCCACGGAATACGTGACCAAGCCCTTCGACCTCGACGAGCTGAAGCTCGCGATCGAGAAGGCCATCCGCATCGGCGAGCTGTCGGCAGAGGTGGAGCGGCTGCGGGCCGAGCTCGACCAGGACTGGGACGTCGAGGGCATCGTCGCGGCGGACCAGCGCATGGTCGAGGTGCTCTCGACAGTGGAGAAGGTCGCTCCCACGACGGCGACGGTCATTATCTACGGCGAATCGGGCACCGGCCAGGGGCTCACCCCCCGGGGGATCCACCGACTGATCCCCCGCGCGAACACACCC
>CAZHMA010000204.1:0-2373 GCA_964533555.1 uncultured Eubacteriales bacterium | reverse complement strand
TCCGCGACGCTGTCGGCGATCGCGAAGGTCACCGCTGACGGGACGGAGCGGACTCTGTGGCGTTTCGCCGTCCCCGTCGGAGCCGACGATGCGAGCGGCGTGGTCGCGGTCGACATCGCGCTGGGCGAAGGGACTCCGGAGTCGGGGGAGCTGACCCGCGTGACGGCGGCTTTGCGCGGCGCGCTGACCGGCGCGCTCGCGCTGCACGTTGCGCACGCCGAGACCGCAACGGCCCGCGTGCTCATCCAGGCGGCGAGGGACCTCTCGCGCCGGCTTCGGCCGCAAGACGTGCTGCGGCTGGCGCTCGATAGCGCGATGGAGGTGTCCCGCGCGGCCACTGGCAGCGTGATGCTGTACGAGGAGGACGACGGTGTACTGCGGATCGCCGAGGCGAAGGGACTGCCCGAGTCCGTTCTCGAGTCCACCTCGGTGCGCCCGAACGAGGGCATCGCAGGCTGGGTATTCGCGTCGGGCCAGTCGATGCTGATCGAGGACCTGCCGGGGCGCCCCGCATCGCGCAGGCACGGAGTCCGCTCGTCGATGTGCGTGCCGATCAGCGACGAGCACGGCACGCTCGGAGTCATCAACGTCGGGTCGCGCGCGTTCCCGGCCCGCTTCACGGACGGTCACATGAAGGCGCTCGAGGCGCTTGGAAGGCAGGCGGCGGTGGCCCTGCGCAACGCAGCGGCGGTCACACGGTCGCGTGATCTCTACCTGTCCAGCCTGCAGGCGCTGGCCGTGGCGCTCGAGACGAAGGACCCCTACAGCATCGGCGCAGCGGGCCGGGTCGCCGATCTGGTGCTCGCTCTCGGGGAGTCCATGCGCCTGGAGGCCTCCGAGATACAGTCCCTGCACGTCGCAGCGATCCTGCACGACATCGGCATGGGGATGGCGGCCGGCCCGGTCGGCGGCTCTTCGCGGCCGCTGTCGACGATCGACCGGGGCATGCTGCTGGCTCATCCTCGCGTGGCTGCCGAGGTACTGAGCCAATTGCCGGCGCTCGAGGCCGTGGTGCCGATCGTCTACCACCACCACGAGCACTTCGACGGTCACGGGTACGACGGCGGCCTCGCCGGCGAGGCGATCCCGCTCGGGTCGAGGGTCCTCGCTGTCGTGGACGCGTACGTCTCGATGACGGGAGAGCGGGCGTACCGCCGGGCCCTCACCCCGAAAGAGGCCCTGGACGAACTGAACGCCAAGTCAGGATCCCAGTTCGACCCGGAGGTCGTACAGGCGCTCGAGCACCTGTTCACCGAGAACCCCGACCTGGCGTTCGCAGCCCGGTAGGGATGCGGCCCCGTCTGCCGGGGCCGCGGACGAGCGGCGAGCTAGGCCCGAGTGACCTTGCCGGCCTTCATGCACTTGGTGCACACGTTGACCTGCTTGACCGCGCCACCATCCAGAACGACGTGCACCTTCTGGATGTTCGGGCGCACGACCCGGTTGGTCCCCCGGTGCGAGTGGCTCACGTTGCCGCCCGCGGCCGGCCCCTTGCCCCAAACGGTGCACGACTTCGACATCGTTGATCTCCTTCACTTCTCACCGCCACAGGGCGTTGCATGGTGGCGGCGTACTGTCGTATCCAAGGCAAAGCGCATGGCAGGATAGCACAGCCGCGCCGGCCATCTCAAGCACGTGCACACTCCGGACGGAGCGCGTCGGGAGCGAACGCGTGACGGTGCCTCGAGCCCCGGAGATGTATATACTCGATATCGCACACCGGCGGACGACGGGGTCCGCCCGCGCGAAGGGGCCGCGTTGTGGAAGCGTACACGAGGGACATGCTCATCAAAGACGTGCTGACCTCGCACGAGGGCGCTGCCGCCGTGTTCGAGCGGCACAGTCTCGGATGCCCGTCGTGCCTCGCCGCGGAGATGGAGACCCTCGCGTCCGTCGCGACCATGCACGACATGTCCGTTGACGTTCTGATCGACGACCTCAATGCTCTTGCCAGCCACACCGAGGAGACGTAAGAGATATGGCCGACAATACCGATGGCGCCATCCAGATAGGTAACGACGTCCTGGCCGACATAGCGGGCTACGCGGCGCTCGAGTGCTACGGCATCGTCGGCATGGCCGCTCCGACGCTGCGCGACGGCGTCGCCCAGCTGCTGTCCCTGGACAAGTTGCGGCGCGGTGTCCGTGTGAACTCCGACGGCGAGGGCGTGAGCCGCTGGGGAGGTCGCGGTTCGTCGACCGGGACTCCGTCGCGGACCTCGCAGACTTCGTACACGCCATCGGCGAACAGGAACGCCCGGTCGTCGATCGAAACCGCCGCCTCCGCATGCTGAAGATAGCGACCGTTCACGTAGGCGATGCGGCTCATGCTCAGTCGATCCCGAGCGCCTTGAGCTTGCGATGCAGCGCCGAG
>CAZHMA010000203.1:0-2414 GCA_964533555.1 uncultured Eubacteriales bacterium | reverse complement strand
ATGATGTCCGCCTTGCGCACGGTGGACAGCCGCTGGGCGATCACGAAGGTCGTGCGTCCTGTCATGAGCCCGTCGAGTGCGGTCCGCAGGGCAGCCTCGGTCTCCGTGTCCACGGACGATGTCGAGTCGTCCATGATCAGTATCCGCGGGTCGACGAGCAGTGCCCTGGCGATGGCGATCCGCTGCCGCTGCCCGCCGGAGAGCCGCACCCCGCGCTCCCCGACGCGGGTGTCGTAGCCCTCGGGCAGCTCGGTGATGAACCCGTCCGCCTGGGCGGCCCGTGCGGCGGCCGCGACCTCGTCCCGGCTCGCTCCCGATCGGCCGTACGCGATGTTCTCCCGCACGGTCCCGGAGAAGAGCACCGAGTCCTGCATCACGACGCCGATCTGCCTCCGAAGCGAGTCCAGCGCGACGTCGCGCACGTCGTGGCCGTCCACCCGGACGGTCCCCTCGCTCACGTCGTAGAAGCGGGGGATGAGGTTGACGATGCTCGTCTTCCCGGAGCCGGTCGCACCCACGATGGCGACGGTCGTGTCCGGCTCCGCGACGAAGCTCACCCCCGCCAACGTGTCGTGGTCATCGCCGGGATAGCGCAGCGACACGCGGTCGAACTCAACCCGTCCGACCAGCGCCGTCAGCACCAGGGCATCGGGCCTGTCGACCAGGTCGTTCTGGGCGTCGAGAACTTCGAAGAGGCGCTGGGCGCTCGCGCCCGCGCGCGCGACCGCCTGTGCGCCGAAGCCGATGACGAAGAGGGGCTGCAGCAGCAGCGCGATGTATGCCGTGAACGCCACGAGCCCTCCCACGGTCAGTGTGCCCCGTACGATCTGCGCCGCGCCGAGCCACGTGACGGCGACGATCCCGAGTGAGCCGACGAACGACAGGAGGGGGAAGGAGTTGGCGACGATGGCACGCTGGACGAGTCCCTGCTTCAGCAGCGCCTGGGAGGCGGCGTCGTAGCGGCTAGTCTCGAACTCCTCCCGGGCGAAGGCCTTCACGACCCGGATGCCCGCGATGTTCTCCTGGAGGACCGAGTTGAGTGCGCTCAGACGCTCCTGGAACTGCCGTGACTGCGGTCCGAGCTTGCCCACGAAGGCGAAGAGCACCCAGAGCGTCGCGGGGATCGCGACCAAGGATACCAGTGCGAGCCGCCAGTTCATCGCCAGGAGCAGCACGACGGCGCCCACCAGCATCAGGGCGGCGGAGATGGCGCTCACGAGCCCGCCGCCGACGAAGTCGCGCACGAGGTCGACGTCCGACGTGACCCGGGTGATCAGGTTCCCGGTCTGCGCGCGGTCGTGATAGCTGAACGACAGCCCCTGCAGCTTCGCGAAGATCCGGTCGCGCATGTCGAAGGCCGCGCCGTGGCTGGCCTTCGCCGAAAGGTAGCCCTGAAGGAACTGGGCGAGCGCCCCGAGCACGGCGATCGCCACGAGCAGACCTGCTCCGCGCAGGACCACGGCGGTGTCGCCGCGAGCGATGCCCGAGTCGACGATCCAGCGCAGGAGCTGAGGGGCGGCAAGGTCGGCGGCGGCGCCTGCCAGGACCGCCACGACCGCGGCGGCAGCCACGCCCGCGTAGGCGCGCATGAAGATCAGGGATCGGAGCAGGGCCTTGATCACGGGCGAGGTGCCTTTCGGCGGCGGGCAGTCGCGTGTGCTCACTCATCATACCCGCGCGGCGCATCTGGCCCGGAACGGCGGAACGGCCCCGCGCGTCAGGTCGCAGGGCCGTTCCTGTAGGTGCGAGAGAGGCGGGGACCCGGGGCGGCCCCCGCCTCTCGGTTGGTCTCCGGGAGGGGGGCCGGAGACCGCAGGGAGGGGAAGGGAGGTGGGCTCCTCCTAGGATGAGGCGGGTGGGGTGAAGACTCCGTTGAGAGCGTTCACGACGCGGTTGTACTCCTCGGCATCGATCTCGCCGCGGGCAAGACGCTCCCGGACGATCTGGAGGGCCTGGTCGCTCGGCGCGGGGGCGACGGGCATGTGCCCGTGGCCCATGCCGACGGGGCCGCCGTGCCTGGTCGCCTTGACCAGGAGCATCACGACGACGGTGACGACGGCGAAGAAGAGCAAGAACCCCAGCAGGGCGCCGATACCGCCGAAGAGGGGATGGAAACCGGGACCGAATCCCCGGGAACCTGCGAAAGCCATCATGTTCGGATCTCCTTGCGAGTGGTTCGATCCGCGTGACCGGACGCAGCCGGTCGCGGCCATGTGCCGGCCGCTGGGTCCCACTATCGACCGCGCCGGTGGCAGGGGCGTGTCCGGTGTGTGGAGAACCTGTGGAGCCGCGCGTCCGGGCCGCGAGCCGGGGCCGCGCGCCGGCCGCGCGGTATCGCGGCGCGCGTCGCGTCAGCGGGGAGGCCGCGTGGGCGCCGAGGTGGTCAGAGCGACGCCGGCGATGATGATCACCAT
>CAZHMA010000202.1:0-2420 GCA_964533555.1 uncultured Eubacteriales bacterium | reverse complement strand
GCCTGGACGGGGGCGCCGGGCAGCCGGCGGCCGCCGCTGCCGCTCCGAAGCAGGCGTTCTGCACCAAGTGCGGCGCGAAGCTCGCCCCGGGAGCTGCGTTCTGCGTGAAATGCGGCACGAAGGTCCGCTGAGGCGACCCGTCGGGCCACTGCCGGCGCCCGGCTCCTCGCGCGGCGGGTTAGCAGTCCGTATAATCGACTGCTAACATGACCCGTCCCGGATCGGGCGCGCCTGCGCCCGCGCCGCCGCCGGGCGCCCACGGAGTCTGGACACGCACGATGCTGAACCAGCGCAGACGCGAGGTGCTCTCCGCCCTCGTGTCCGAGTACATAGCCAGCGCGCACCCGGTCGCGAGCCGCGTGCTCGTCGAGCGCTACGGCCTGCGCGTGAGCCCGGCGACCGTGCGCAACGACCTCGCGCACCTGGAAGAGACCGGCTATGTCTACCAGCCGCACATCTCGGCAGGCCGCGTTCCCACCGACGACGGCTACCGCGCCTACGTCGACGGCCTGTCGGAGCCCACGGACGGCCCCACGCCCGAACGGCCCGAGGCCGAGATGATCCGGCGCTTCTACGGCGAGCGCGAGATGGAGCTGTCGGACCTTCTGCGTGACACCGCGGCGCTGCTCAGCCGCATGACCACCTACATGTCGGTCGTGGTCGCCCCGGCCGTTCGCCGCGCGCGCATCAAGCGCGTGAGTCTCGTCAGCCTGGGGCCGCGGCAGGTCCTGCTCGTCGTGATCACGTCGAAGGGGCAGGTGGCGAAGAGGTTCGTCGAGCTGGACTCGCCCGTGTCCGAGGATGAGCTCGGCGACATCGAGCGGTTCCTCGCCGGCGCGCTCGACGCGCTGGGCACCGCCGAGGCGGAGGCGGTGCACCGGGAGTTGCTGAGGGCCCCCACGGCGTTCCGGCTGATCGCCGCGGTGCTCATCGAGGAGGTCGTCGCCTGCATGGTCGAGGCCGAGGACGAGCGCCTGGTCCACGGCGGCGCCGCCGGCCTGCTCTCGCAGCCCGAGTTCGCCGATCCCCGCTCGGCCAGGCCACTGCTCGAGCTCGTGGAGGAGGGCCTGGTGCTGGTGCACGCGCTCGCCGACATCGCGGCCGACCGATCGACGGTCGTGCGCATCGGCCGCGAGAACTCCATCGAAGGTCTCTCGCATGCGAGTATCGTGGCAACCAGCTTCGGCCCCGCCGACAGCCAGGGCGTGGTCGCCCTGATCGGCCCCACCCGCATGGACTACGGACGCGCGATCGACGTCACTCGCGCCGCCGCCGACTCGCTCTCGGACTCGATCTAGCCTCGCTCACGGTCGCGGGTCGTCCGGGCCCGCACGAAAGGACGACGAGAACACGTGCCTCCCGCCACCGACTACTACCAGACGTTGGGCGTCTCGCGCGACGCGAGCCCCGACGACATCAAGAAGGCGTTCCGCAGCCGAGCGCGCGACGTGCACCCCGACACCTCCGACCACGAGGACGCCGAGGAGCGCTTCAAGCAGCTCAACGAAGCGTACGAGGTGCTGTCCGACCCCGACAAGCGTGCCACCTACGACCGCTTCGGCACCGCCGACCCGCGCGAGGCCGGCTTCGGCGGCGGGGGATTCGAGGACCTCTTCGGCGGGGGCGGCGTCGGGATGGGCGACATCTTCTCGATGTTCTTCGACGGGATGCAGGGGGGCGGCGCGCGTGCGGTGCGCCGCGAAGGCCGCGACATGGGCGGCCAGGTCACCGTCACCCTGCTCGAGGCGGCCGACGGCGCCGTCAAGCAGGTCCGCTACACGCGCTCCGCTCCGTGCGCCACGTGCGGCGGGAGCGGCGCGGCCGAGGGCGGCAGCGTCGAGACCTGCCCGGACTGCAACGGCAGTGGCCAGGTGGCGACGGTCCGGCGGACCATCCTCGGCTCCTTCCAGTCCATCCACCCGTGCCCGCGATGCAGCGCCACGGGCGCGATAGTCGAACCTCCCTGCGCGACGTGCGGCGGTGCGGGCCGCGCGAACAAGACCGAGACCGTGGACGTGACGGTCCCCGCGGGCATCCTCGACGGAGCGCGTCTGCGCGTGCCGTCGATGGGAGAGGCGGGACTGCGGGGCGCCACGCCCGGCGACCTCATCGTCACGGTGCGCGTCCAGCAGCACGACTACCTGCACCGCGAGGGCGACGATCTGCACGCCCGCGCCAACGTGCCTATGACCATCGCGGCGATCGGCGGCGACATCACGGTCCCGGGCCTGCGTGGCGATGTCACGGTGAAGGTCCCGGCCGCCACGCAGAACGCGCAGACGATCGTGGTGAAGGGCGAGGGCATGCCGCGGACGCGCGGCGCCGGCGTCGGCGACCTCGTCGTGCACGCCAACATCGTCGTCCCGCGCCGGTTGAACAAGGAGCAGCGCAAGCTGCTGGAGCAGCTGTCCGAGTCGCTG
>CAZHMA010000201.1:0-2434 GCA_964533555.1 uncultured Eubacteriales bacterium | reverse complement strand
CCTGCATCAGCTCCGATTCTACGAATCCTCATTCTCGCCCTCTCGCACCACGAAACTCGGGATGGAGAGGATCGGCACGCCGTCTCGCGAGACCACCGCGTCACGGAGCTCGAAGAGCGGGTCCGGCACGGCTCAGGCCTTGAGTCCGAGCAGCCCCGCGATCCACCAGCTCGCCGAGGCGACGGTCCCGGTGAGCACGGTGCCCCAGACCATGTCGACGACGGTGATCACCGGCGACCAGTCCTTCAGCGTCGAGAGGTTGGTGAGGTCGTACGTGCCGTAGGCCACGAGGCCGAGGAGCGCGCCGCGCCACAGTGCTTCCACAAGCGAGCCCTTCTCGACTCCCGGCAGCACGGCGAACACGATGATGCCCACGATGTAGAGCAGGTAGAAGGCGAGCCCGACGGGGAGGTTGAAGTCGGCCAGCAGCAGCGGCCCCAGCCGCTCACGGTAGAAGCTCTTCGCCACGAAGTTCAGCCAGACGAAGTCCACGGCGAAGAACACGGGCACGGTCGCGAGGTAGAGCCAGAACGTCTTCATCCGGGCGTGTCCTCTCATAGGCCTGTGGAGCCGTGTAGAATACTGCAACGGCGGGCGCGTGCGCCTCCACCGGGAGTATCCCCGGTCAGCACCACGGTATCGCGTCGGCGGGGGGTCTGTTGAGGGGCACGGGGGTCGGCAGGGCCGCACTGCTCTTCGGGCTCACGCTGCTCGGCGTGCTGGCTTTCGCCGTGCCGGCCTTCGCCTACGACGAGCCGCACGGTGCCACCGAGCACCACGAGAACCCGCCCGTGACCTGCGTCCCGTGCCACATCGGCGGTACCGGACCGGGGGTCGACTGCGGCAGCTGCCACGCGGTCCACGGCTCCACCGATGAGTTCTCCCGGAAGGGGCCTCATGGTCTCTACTCCACGACGAGCGACCGGTGCCCGGCCTGCCACTCGCTTCACGACGCCGGCGGCGAGAAGCTCCTGGCGGCCGCCACGGTAGCGAGTTCGTGCTCCACATGCCACGACGGCACGGGCGGCAGGGGCGTCTACGGCGCCATCAAAGCCCGGACCGGCTCCGCGCCTGCCGGTGCGCACCGGATCGAGACCGCCACGGTCGTTCCCGGCGGGAGTGACGTGACCGGCGGCGACGGGACCATGGCGCTGCGCGGCCCCGGTGCCACGCTCACCTGCGGCGACTGCCACTCGCCCCACGACAACAACACCGTACGGCCCTACCGCGTCGAGCGCTGGCGCACCGGCTGGGAGACCATGAACATGGCCTTCCTCTACAAGGGGCTGGTCTACCGGGCGGCCACGACGACCCACCTTCTCCGGAGGAACCCGGGCGGCTCCGCTGTCGCTGTGGACGAGTACGGTGCCGACTGGTGCGCTGCGTGCCACAAGGGTCGGATGTCCGGCACCGCGGTCGCGAACCACCCGGTCGACCAGGTCACCGCGCTCACACCAGTGCCGTTCACTTACTCCAATGTCGCGCTGTTGGCCAGTGACGACCCGACCTCGGTGACGACCACGGGAACCATGGCGGGGACCAATCGCGGCTACCTGATGCCCTTCCCGCGCACGACGGGTCCGACAGGCCAGGGCGCGCACGCCCCGATCTGCCAGCAGTGCCATGAGGACGCACGAAACGTCGGCGGCCTGAGCGTCGACGGCACGCTCGGCGACGCGCTCCCATCGACCATCACGACCCCCGACGGCAATTCGGCGACCGACAACCCCCGGTTCCAGAACTTCCCCCACGAGACCACGGTGGACAAGCTCCTCGTGGAGCGCGATGACGACCTGTGCATGAACTGCCACCCGCCGGCGGCGCTGCCCTAGCCGCCGCGATCCTCGCGCCCGCATCGGCCGTTCGGCGCGGTCGCTCGTGGCGCACTCGCGTCCCCGGGAGTACGCTCATCCCATCTCATCGAGTCGCATCGCGGTCGCCGGGACCGCGCGCGGCCAAGGAGGCGGGCCTCATCATGGCCGATGGCTACATCCGGGACGGCGACGACCTTTCTCCCGACCACCTGCTGGCGCTGATCGGCGCCTACGAGAAGGTCCTCGACGCGCTGGGCTACTCGCCCGCCCCGTACCCCGACACGTCGGAGCGGTGCGGCGGCAACCTCAGGACCGGGATCAAGTACGACTGCCTCAATCACGCGTACTGGATGTGCGGGCGGATGCGCCGGTTCGTCGACGCCCATCGCATGGCCAAGTCGATGCGATGGCTGGGGACGGTCCAGGGCATGCTCATCATGGGCGGGGTCTTCAGCATCGACGAGATCATGTCCCACGACCGCATGCCGCCGGACGACCGGACCATCGCGGGATACCTCCATCGCGGCGCCTGAGCCGGCCGCGGGACCCGTGCTAGACTGTTTCGGCCGGCGCGCCTTGGGCCGGACCTCGGGCGGCGTCACACCGTGAACCTGGTCAGA
>CAZHMA010000200.1:0-2456 GCA_964533555.1 uncultured Eubacteriales bacterium | reverse complement strand
GGAATCGGGGGCAGGGTCGGCACGTTCGGCCGCGGGGTGACACGGTCGCCGATCACCTCGTCGTCGAGCTCGGCGAGGTTCTTGCCCCACTTCCAGTTCTCGACGCCGCCGGGGTTCACGACCTTGATGCCGTACCCGCGGCTGGCTCCGAGGAGCCAGGCGACGTAGTCCCGCGCCTTCTCGTACTGCCCGTCGGCGATGGACTGCATGACGAAATGGTTGTTGCCCATCACCGTGAGCGCGCCCTTGTCGATGTTCGGCACGTCCTCGAGCTCTTCGTGTACGTGCCGAGACGCGAGCGGCGCCGAGGACGCCTGCATCACCGTGGTGTAGCCGAGCTCGGAGTAGAGGTAGCCGGTGAGGTGCGTCGACGGCACGACTCCGCCGGTGCCGGCGCGCAGGTTCCCGGAGCGCGCGCGCTCGTTCCCCCGGTGATCCTCGGGCTGCAGCTTGCGTCCCGAGTTCACTTCGCCACCGACGATGTGCGCGTGGATGTCGACGCCGCCCGGCATGACGACAAGACCGGTGGCATCGACGGTCTCCGTCGCCTCGCCGTCAAGTTCGTCGGGTCCCACGATGCGGCCGTCCTTCACCCAGACGTCGCCGATCTCGCCATCCTTGCCGTTTCGCGGGTCGTATATGCGCCCGCCCAAGATACCCAGCATCACGCCACCGCCTCTCGCTCGATCCCCGGCAGTCGACCCAGGCACAAGACCGGCGCCGTTCGTCGTCCGCGAGGATATCCTCGTCCGGTCGCGCCCAGCAGCTGCCGTCTCCCCCCGGTGAGCGGCGGGACGTGGAGCTGCCGCTCCGCGTTCGAGTGCCTTCCTATCATGCAGTCTCCGTCCCAGCGCGCCCGATGGCAAGTGCCGTCATGCGCGGGCGAAGCGATCGTGATGGGTCGTGCTCTCGCGGCATCCTCCCGTGTCGGGCTCGCTGTCCGCATATACCGCGGACGCTGCTGAGAACAGCTCCGTCAGGCAGGCCCCACGGTCCCGGCCGCGGGCGAACACGGTACAGATGGGATGCCCGGCGGCGATACGCTGGCGCGGCGCCGGCACGTCGCGCACGCCGCGGCGCAGCCAGTCTTCGGTATCCGGGGCAACGACGCTGCATCTCGCATAGACGATCCCTTTGCCGGTCCAGTCGTTGGAGACGGTGTCGAACCCGCGCGGCAGCCGCCCCGCCAAGCCTTCCATGTGGAGAGTGAACACGTTCACGCCCAAGGCTCGCTCCGCCAGCTCCATCGAGCCACTGTAGCGTGGATTCACCTCGATCAGGAACGGCTGCGCCACGCCGTCCGCGTCGCGGCCGACGACGATGTCCATCCCGTTGACGCCGACGAGACCGAAGCGTCTGGTCAGGGAGGACGCCATCGTGACGATCCGCTCCCGCACTGTGGCCGCGTCCTCGGCCGCGAGCTCGAGGGGGAGGATGTTGCCGCACCAGGTGAAGCCGGAGCAGCCGAGGGCGGACCGCCCTACCAGCTGCTCGGTCACGGCGAAGACGCGGCTCTCGCGGCCGTCGGCGACGAACGATACCGAAGCCGAACGCCCGTCCACCTCGGCTTGGAGGATGTGGGCGTCGTCCAACGCCCTTCCGTCCCAGGCGGTGACGCCGTGACCGCCGCCACTGCGCAGTCGCTTCTTCAGCCAGCGACCGGGCCCTGCACGGGACTCCTCACCGGGAAGCAGCGTGACGGGGTGCGCGATCCCGGCGTCTCGACAGGCGCGCCGCAGCAGCCCCCAGTCGCGCACCGCGCGGAGCACGGCGGCGGGGTTGCCCAGCAAGCGGTGGCGGACGGCAAGTCCGTCGACCACCTCAGGGTGGTTCTCCAGATTCGAGCCGTAGGCGAGCGCGTCGGCCTCTACACGTGCGGCGGCGTGCCCCAAGCCCTCCGCGGTCGCCGGCAGGTCGAGGTCGCGCCCGAGCGCGTAGCTCTCCCCCAGGAGGGCCAGATCGCGGTCACCGAAGAAGTCCACCGCCACGACCTCGTGGCCGGCGCGCGCGGCGGACTCGGCCATCGCCCGCGCGCTCACCCCGAGGACCAGGATGCGCACTATCCGGCCAGCTCCTTGGCGCTCTCCATGATGCCCTCGGCGTCGAGGACGAGGTCGTTGCGCTCGAAGAGGCGGGCGACGGAGCGCTTGTGCACCTTCATCTTGAGGTCGCCGATGCCGAGCGCGCCGAAGATCACCTTGTCGCCGATCTCCTTGCCGTTCCACGTGGCCTTCGTGCCTTCGACGCCGAGCGGCGGCACCGCGTTGACGTCCGCGAGCACGCGCACCGTCGGATGCTCCCGCCAGAGGGATTCGGGCACGAGCTGGACACCCTCTACGCCGGTGCACAAGACGGCGCTCGCGCTCTCGGCTGCGGTCGCGGTCGCGGCCTCGTCGGCGGCGACGGCCGCTGTCACGTCGGCGCCGAAGCGGTCCTTGACGGCGGCGCACGCGGCT
>CAZHMA010000199.1:0-2578 GCA_964533555.1 uncultured Eubacteriales bacterium | reverse complement strand
GGTGGGGCTGGGAGATCGTGGTGGAGACGAAGACGGTCGACACCCACATCAAGCGCCTGCGCGACAAGCTCGAGGCCGCGGGCGTGGACCCGAACGTCGTGGAGACCGTCCGCGGCTACGGCTACCGCCTGAACGGCTGACGGACCGTGCGCGGCTCAATCCGCACGCGACTGCTGGCCGCGTTCCTGCTCGTCGCGGTCGTGGGGGCGGCCGGGCTGTCCTACTACTTCCTGACGCAGATCGAGGCCTACGGGCTTCGCCGCCTGGAGGAGCGCCTGTACTCCGAGGCGCGGATGTCAGCGGCGCTTCTCGGCGCCATGTACGAGGCCGCGGGCGCGGGCTCCAAGGGCGAGGTGCAGGTCCCGGCGAAGGCCATCTCCGCCGCGCTGGCCGACGTGTCCGCGGAGACGTCGAGCCGCCTGCGCGTGCTGGACGCCAAGGGCGTCGTCATCGCCGATTCCACCGAGACCGACGCGCTCGGCTCGTCGTACGCGTCGCGGCCCGAGATCGCCAAGGCGCTCGCGGGCGGCTACGGTGCCGACACCCGTCGCACGGAGCTCGGGCGCGTGGCGCTCTACGTCGCGGCGCCGATCCGGGCCAACGGGCGCATCGTCGGCGCGACGTACGCCTCGTCGACCACGTTCTCGATCCTCACGCTGCTCACCGACTACCGCCGCCAGCTCGCGATCGTCGTCGTCGTGTTCCTGGCGGCGGTGTTCCTGCTGGCCGAGGCGCTCGGCCGCTGGCTCACCCGTCCGCTGCGCAAGCTCGAGGCCGGCGCGTCCGCGCTGGCGAGCGACCATTCGGCGCGCGTCGTGCCCGAGGGACCGCGTGAGGTCCGCGCCGTGGCGGACGCGCTCAACCGGCTGGCCGAGGACATCGAGACGTCCGCGGTGGAGCTGCACGAGGAGGAGCGCCGCAAGTCCCGCTTCGTGTCCGACGTCAGCCACGAGCTTCGCACGCCGATGACCGCCATCCGCGGCGCCGCCGAGACGCTCATGGACGAGGACATGCCGATCGAGGACCGCAAGCGCTTCCTTTCCACCATCGTGAGCGAGTCCGACCGTCTGGCCCGGCTCGCCAACGACCTCCTGACGCTGCAGCGCATCGAGGGTGCCACCGGCGAACTGCCGCTTGGGCGCGTCGACCTGCGCCAGGTGGCCGCGATCGCCATCGAAGCGCTCGAGCCGCTCGCGGCCGATCGGCGGGTGGCGGTGTCCCTCTCGGGCGAAGCCCCCGACGTGCTCGGCGACCGCGACCGCCTCCAGCAGGTGATCGCGAACCTCGTCGACAACGCGACGCGGATGACGCCCGCCGACGGGACGGTGAGCGTGCGCCTGTCATCCGCCGAAGGACGGGCGGTCATCGAGGTCAGCGACAGCGGCCCCGGTATTCCCGACGCCGACCTGCCGCGACTGTTCGACCGCTTCTACCGCTCCGGGATGTCGCGCGACCGGGCGACCGGCGGCGCCGGGCTCGGCCTCGCCATCGTGAAGGCCATCGTGACCGCGCACGGCGGCACGATCTCGGCCGCGAACGGCCCGCAGGGCGGCGCCGTCTTCTCGGTCAGCCTGCCGGGCCTCGGCGACGCGACGCCCCCGGCGTAGCGTCACCCTCGTGTCCGCGCCCGCCTGAGCGCGCCGGCGACCCCCACGGCGACCGCGGCCTTCGCCACGTCGGGCACCACGAACGGGACGACGCCGGCGGCGAGCGCTCCCCCCGCGTCGAGATGCGCCACGAGCGCGAGCTGGACCGTCCCCATCGCGTACGTCAGGGCGACCACCACCACGGCGGCGACCCCGTCCGCCGACATCGGGCGCGTGCCGGCCGACTCCAGCCGCTCGCGCACGTACGCGCCCGCGACCGCGCCCGCGAGGAAGCCGAGCAGGTAGCCGCCGGTCGGCCCGACGAGAACGCCGAGGCCCCCGACCATCCCGGAGAAGACCGGCAGTCCGATGGCGCCCGCCAGCAGGTAGACGCCCACCGCGAGCCCCGCGGTCGCCGGCGGCAGGAGCAGCGCGACGAGCACCACCACGAACACCTGCAGCGTGAACGGGACCGCACCGAGCCGCAGGGTGAACAGCACCGACGCGCACAGCAGGGCCGCGAGCAGGGCGGCCGTGGTGACGGACCGCGGCTCGAACGAACGGTAATGGGTCCGTTTCGGTGCAGGGGGCAGGTAGTCCACGCTGGCTCCAGGGTTTCGTAAACCGATTTCTAGTGGCGGTTTACGGTAGACGGCACGGCGGGAACCGTCAATCTGGAGTGCGCTACTCGCCGACCGGGGACTCCGTCGCTTCGCGCCACCCGGTGAGGTCGGCGAGGCGACCTGCGAGTGTGGGCTCGTCCCACGCCGGGTCGGGCTCTTCGCCGAAGGCCCGCAGGACGGCGGCGCCCACCTGGTAGCGGGCCTCGGGTGTGAGCCCGGGCCGCCGCTCAAGGAACTCACGGGCCAGCGCGATGCGCCGCGAGTCGTCGCCCCCCTCGAAGCGCAGCGTCAGGTCCTCGCTGTCGCGCACGACGACCGTGCCGGCCGCCATGTCGCCGACACGCTTGTGCTTCTTGTTGAGCAGGATGC
>CAZHMA010000198.1:0-2602 GCA_964533555.1 uncultured Eubacteriales bacterium | reverse complement strand
CCAGGATGTTCATCAGCGTCGACTTGCCCGACCCCGACGGGCCCATGATGGCCACGAACTCGCCGGGCTCGACCGAAAGCGACACGCCCCCGAGCGCGGGCGGCTCGTCTTCGGCGGCCCGGTAGATCTTCACCAGATCGCGAACCTCGAGGATGGCGGTCACAGCTACCGCCCGCCCCCCATCATGGCGCCGATGCCGCCCATGCCGCCGCCACGGTTGTTGCCGCCCGACGAGCTGCCCGTGCCGGACGACGTCGCGGCCGCCGAGCTCGTCACGACCGTCTGGCCTTCCTTGAGCCCGGTCAGTATCTCCGTGTTGGTGCCGACCACGAGGCCGGTGGTGACCGTCACCTGCTCGGCCTGCTGGCCCGAGACCACGATCACGTACTTCTTCTTGGTGGCGGTGTCGGTGTGCAGGGCCGAGGTCGGAACGACCAGCGCGGACTCCTTGGTCTCCACGACGATGTCGACCGTGCAGCTCATGTTCGGCCGCAGGCGCGGATCGATGGTGTCCAGCGTGACGTCCACGTCGTAGGTGACGACGCCCTGTGTGTTGGTGCCGGTGGGCGCGATGGCCGACACGGTGCCGGAAGCGTCATCGCCGGGCAGGGAGTCGAACGAGACCGACGCCTTCTGGCCCAGCTTGATCTTGACCAGGTCGACCTCGTTGACCTGCACGCGGGCGCGCAGTGTCCCGAGGTCCGAGATCTCGAGGGCGCCCGTGCTGCCGGACGCGCCTCCGGCCGACTGGCCCGAGGAGCTGCTACCGGATAGCGACTGGCCGTTCTGCGCGTTCAGCACGGTGATCAGGCCGCCGACGGGGGCGGTGACCGTGCGCTTGTCGGCCGTGTCCTGGGCCTGGCTGAGCGCTGTCGATGCCGACGTGAGGCTCAGGTTCGCCGAGGTGACGCCCATCGAGGCGAGGGCCACTTCCTGCTTGGCCACCGCGACCGCTTTCGCATCGACCACGGGAGCGGGCCCCGAGGCGATGCTGCTGGGATGCTGGAGGTTGTAGAGCGAGTTCTGGGCCTTGGTCAGGCTGATCTTCGCCTGCTGGACCTGCTGCTTGGACTGCTGGTAGCTGGCCTTCGCCCGGGTCACCGCGGCATCGAGGTCCGCGTTCACGATGGTGAACAGCGTCTGGCCGGCCTTCACCGTGTCTCCGAGCTTCACGGACAGGTCCTCGACCGTGCCGGTGATGCCCGGCTGGACCGCCGTCACGCCGGCCACGGCCACGCTGCCGCTGCCGCTCACGGTGGAGACCAGCGAGGTCTTCTGCACCGTGCCGGTCGTGTAGGTCGCCGCAGTGTTCGAGGAGGTGAGGAACTGGGACCCGACGACGACGGCAACGACCACCGCCACGGCTGCGAGCACCACCCAGACTATCCATCGGCGGCGCTTCTTGGGGACGCCGTTCGCACTCATCGCTTCATCACCGTATCGGTCATCTTGCTCGGGTCCTCCCTCGATCGTGCGCGTCTGTCATGGATCTCCGTGCGGGCGCGGCGTGGTGCGGCAAGGGCGCCTACGGCTGGGTGGTGCCGCTTCCCTGGCCCGGGATGCCCTGGCCCGGGATGCCCTGGCCGCCGTTCTGCATCATGCCGGGCCTGAAGTTGCCGCGGCCGCCGAAGCCGCCTATGCCGATGCCGAAGCGCGGCAGCAGCGTGAAGACCGCCATCACGACCACGAGCACGACGGTCACGCCCGTGACGACCCACAGCGCCTTGACCTGCTTCGCCAGGGACGCGACGTCGTCCGCCTTCGCGGTCTGTCCGGCCAGGACGGCGCGGGCCGCGGCGACGGGATCGACGACGGGCTCGGCTGCGGGGACGGGGGTGTTGGAATCGCTCATCTCGGTGACACCTTTCCTCTCGGTCATCCGGGGCGGCCGGGGCGGTTGCCGCGGCGCCTCGTGTCCTTGCTCTGCACACTACGGAGCGACCGCGCCGCGCGCGTCGCCCCGTGGGAGTGATTCGCGCATACGCCCTGAGGCGTACAAGCGAGCCCCGCCGTACGCTAGGTGCCGCGCGGGCTGACGAGGCCGGTCTCGTACGCGGTCACGACGAGCTGGGCGCGGTCGCGGGCGGCGAGCTTCGCCATGATCCGGCTGACGTGGGTCTTGGAGGTCGCGGGGCTGATGAACAGCTCGGTGGCGATCTCGTGGTTGCTGAGTCCCCGGGCGACGAGGCCGAGCACCTCGCGCTCGCGCTCGGTGAGAACGTCGAGGGCCTCCGGCGGGGTGCGGTGCGGGTCGGGCCGCGTGGCGAACTCCTCGATGAGCCGGCGCGTGACGCTGGGAGCGAGCAGGGCCTCCCCCGACGCGATGATCCGCACGGCCTGCAGGAGCTCGGCGGGGTCCGTGTCCTTGAGCAGGAAGCCGCTGGCGCCGGAACGCAGGGCCTCGAAGACGTACTCGTCGATGTCGAAGGTCGTCAGTATCAGCACGCGGGGCCCGTCGTGGGCCGCGGCGATCTCGCGGGTCGCGGCGAGCCCGTCCATCCCCGGCATGCGGATGTCCATGAGGACCACGTCGGGGTGGAGCTGCCCGGTCAGCTCGACGGCCTCGGCGCCGTCCGCGGCCTCCCCGACCGACTCGAGGTCC
>CAZHMA010000197.1:0-2605 GCA_964533555.1 uncultured Eubacteriales bacterium | reverse complement strand
CCGCCAAGCCTGCCGCCGGTGTGGGTAGCGCGGTGAAGTAGATGTTGTTGGAGACCCGCCCCGTCTGATAGTTGGATTCGAAGCCGGGCCCGAGCAGCGTTCCGGGCTCCAACGCCGCCGCGGTGCCGTGATAGAAGGGGCCGCTGATGTGCTCGCAGCTCTCGTAGGTGCACGGTATCCAGTCCGGATCCGGTCCGATCTCCATGGGCCGCACGCCTCCTTCATCGAAGGACAGTCTAGTGTTCCGCCGCCTCAGGGTCGATGCCGACAACGCGTCCGGTGCGGTAGTCTGTGGTCGGGGTGTCGCGGTGCCTTGCAGGCGACGCGCAGCAACGTCCGAGAGAACCGGAGGATCGATGCGACTGGGGATCGTGTTGTGTCTGGTCGGCTTGCTGCTTGCCGGGTGTTCGTCGGGAGTCCCTGATGCCAAGCCGGTCGCGCAGGAAGCCCAGCCGGCCGCTGAGAGCGCGGAGGCGTCGAGCGGAGCGGAGCTGCCGTCACATGACCCGTCCCTGTCCGTGGTCGACGACGCGGGCCGCTCGCCCGGCGAGGCCGTCCTTGCGCTGATCGCCGCACAGAACAAGGGGGACTGGGAGCGGATGTACTCGCTCTACACCAACCAGGCAGTGGACTTCGAGGCCGCCAAACGCGCGGCGATCGAGGCCAAGGAGTCGTACGCGGACTTCCGGGTTCTCGAGGTCAGGGTGACCGCCAGAGAGGCCGCGTTCGTCCGCGTCGCATTCCGAGCGACCACGACCCCACCCGGCGGTGAGCCCTACCCGGTGGCAGTCGATGAGCCCGGCGAGTGGTGGCCCGTGCTCAAGGTCGACGGTCTCTGGAAGACGCAGTGGATGCCCCGGCAGTGACGCCTGCCCGACGATAGCGTTCGCCGGATTCCTCCGCAGTGCGCAGAGAACGGATGAGCCGTGATTCTCCCCAAGGTCCGCGACCCCCGCTTCATCACCATCCGTCGCGGCGGGACGCTCACCGACGCAGACCATCGGCTCCTGGCCATGTGGGCGGCCGCGTGTGCTGAACATGTCCTGCCTCTTTTCGAATCGGTGCAGCCCTCGGACCCGCGGCCGCGCCGGACGATCGAGAGCACCCGCGCGTGGGCACGCGGCGAGATGACGATGTCTCAGGCGCGCGCGGCGGCCGGCGCCAATGCCGCGGCCAGGGTGTTGAGCGGTGCCCCTCGCTACGCGGCGTTCGCCGCCGGCCAGGCGGTGGCGGTGTCGCATGTCGCCGCGCATGAGCTCGGTGCCGCAGCCTACGCGATCAAGGCAGTGCGTGCGGCCGCACCTGAGGGTGACGGCGACAGGGCCGGTCGGCTGGAGTGCGCGTGGCAGCGCGAGCAGCTGCCGGACCGGATCCGGGAGCTGGTCCTCGACGATCAGCGGCTGCGAAACGACATCTGCTGGCGGGCGTTCGACTGCTGAAGGATATGGACGCCGCCTGTACTCAGTCGTCCTGCGCCTGTCCCTTCGGCACGAACAGCGGCCTGACTTCGACGCCGCCGGTTCGGGCCGCGGGGTTGAGCCTGGCGATCTGCACGGCCACGTCGATGCTCGGCGCCGCCACGACGTAGAAGGCCGACACCACCATGTCGGACCCTGTCAGCGTTCCGCTGCGGACCTCGTCGCCCTGAACGGTCATCGCGTCCGTGCTGGGGTCGAACGCGAACCCGCGCTGCTTCGGGAAGAAGGAGCCGCCCAGCACCTTGCCGCCCAGGGCCTTGGCCTGCGCCGGGTACTCGGCCAGCGCGGCCAGGTACTCCTCCGGGTAGGCCGCGGGGTCGGCCGGCGCCGGCGCGTACACGATCATCCCGTACTGAGGCATAGGGGCGCTCCCTTCGGTGTGCACTAGGCCGTTTGTCTCCACCGCCGGCGCCGTGCAAACGAGCGCTTCGATCGAATGGCTCCGGCCTGGCGCCAAGCCGCGGCCGCCGGGTGCGCGCGCTTACGCGACCCTGCGGCGGTAGATGGTCATGGCGACGACGTACGCGACCGCGAGCAGGCCGACGCACCAGGCAAGGGCGGCCCATATCCCGTTGCCGACCGGCTGCCGCGCCAGGAGGTCGCGGATCGCGTTGACGATGGACGTCACCGGCTGGTTCTCGGCGAAGACGCGCACCGGGCCGGGCATCGTGGCCGTGGGAACGAACGCCGAGCTGATGAACGGCAGGAAGAGCAGCGGGTAGGCGAACGCGCCCGCGCCGTCCACGGTCTTCGCCGAGAGACCGGCGATCACGGCGAGCCACGTGAGGGCCAGCGTGAACAGGATCAGGATGCCCGCGACCGCGAGCCATGCCGGCAAGCCCGCACCCGAGCGGAAGCCCATGACCAGCGCGACCAGCACGACCACCACGATCGAGATCATGTTGGCGACGACCGAGGTCAGTACGTGCGCCCACAGCACGGACGATCGTGCGATCGGCATCGAGTGGAAGCGCTCGAAGATGCCGCTCTGCATGTCCATGAAGAGCCGATACGCGGTGTATGCGATACCCGATGCGATCGTGATGAGCAGGATGCCGGGCAGCAGGTAGTCCACGTACGAACCCGATCCGGCGTGGATCGCGCCGCCGAACACGTAGACGAACAGC
>CAZHMA010000196.1:0-2636 GCA_964533555.1 uncultured Eubacteriales bacterium | reverse complement strand
CCCCGACCATGCCGGTGGGAGTCACGGTGCCGGTCAGGATCGGCGTCTTTCCGATGTAGGTCGTGGTGGCGCTGGTCCTGATGTTGACCGACGTCGGGGTGTCGGCCACCGTCGCGGTCAGCTGGTAGTCGTCCATGCCGCCCTTCGGCATGCAGTAGACGTCCAGGTAGTAGGTGCCCGACACCGGCGCGACCCACGTGAGCGACTCGTTGGCGGTACCGGTCGTCGCCGAGCGGGTCAGCACCTTGGTCTCGTCCGCGATGGTGGTCGTTCCGGGGCGGAACAGGTAGAGATCGAAGTCCACGTCGGCCGGGGACGCGAGCGTGGCGGAGATCGTCTGCCCCGCGTTCGCGTAGAAGCTGTAGACGTCGTCGACATCGTTCCACTGGTTGACGCTGTCCGACGTGCCGAGCGGCATGGTGACCGGCAGCCCAGGGACATCTCCGTCGGGATCGGGAGGCGCGATGGAGGCGGTCAGCGTGTATGGGCCGGTGCCGGCGTTCGCGTAGATGTCGATGTAGAAGTAGCCGCTCTGGCGGGCGGTGTAGAGGATGGTCTCGTCGGTGGCCGCGCCCTCGGCCCAGTCGACGCTCAGGCTCGCGTTGTAGACCGTGGTCGTGCCCGGCGGGAAGAGGTACATGTCGTAGTTGTTCGACGGGCTGCTCGTCAGGTGCGCGTAGATGGTCTCGCCGGCGTTGAGGTAGACCGCGAACACGTCGTCGAAGTTCGTTGTCGCGTCGAGCGAAAGGCTGCTCTCCGTGAAAGGCAGCGTCCTGAGCGAGGCAGTGGGGATGTTGTCGAACGATGCGGTCCCCAGGCGAGTCGCCCTGGGCGTGGCAGGTGCCTTGGCCGTCGAAGCCAAGGCCGGTGACGCGGTCGATGCGAGCAGAGTCGCTGCAAGCAGCAGCGCGAAGCCAGAGCGCAAGCGCATGGTCCCCCCTAGTGTCCGAATGCCCCCGTGTCCGCGCGCGGTGGTCCGGCGCGGCTCCTTACATCCCACTGTATCGGCAGGGTCTGACGTTTTCCAGATGGAACCAGAGGGATGTCTTGGCGGCGCTTCACTGACGACAGTGGTGGAGTTGGATTCGGGTCGGGATCCGGCAAGCCCGTGCGCGCACGGTGGATGGGTGAGGACGGCGGAGCGTGTTGTGTGGTTGTCAGTTGACAACCACACACCGGTCGACTAGAGTCCGGGGGGGTGGCAACGGTCGTTGGCGCGGAAGCGACACCCGAACAAGCACATCGAGGCCGCCCTCCGGCATGCGGAGCGCTTGGGCTGGCGGGTCGAAGCATCCGGGAAGAGCGCGCATGCCTGGGGTCGGCTGTACTGTCCACACAACAACCCGGACTGCCGGTGCGGCGAGTTCTGCCAGCTCAGCGTCGCGTCGACTCCCAGGAGTCCCGAGGACCACGCGCACATGATCGTCAGGCGTGTCGACGGGTGCACCGGCCCGGCGGAGGAGAAGGAGGGCGGCGAGACCCGTGGCCAAGTATGAGTTCACGCTCCGCTTCACCTTGCCGTCCTGTGACGCCGACATGGACGAGTTGGCGGATGCGCTCTACGGGCACGGCTGCGATGACGCCCTCATAGGCATCGGCCAGCCCGGCCGCATCGGGCTCGACTTCACTCGAACCGCGGCTTCGGCCCGCGAGGCGGTCTTGAGCGCCATCCGGGACGTGCGGCAGGGGATCCCCGGCGCCACTCTCGTCGAGGTCACGCCGGATCTCGTCGGCGTCGCCGAGGTCGCCGCCATGTTCGGCTGCTCGCGGCAGAACATCCGCAAGTTGATCCTGAGCTGCCCGTCGACCGCTCCCGCCCCCGCGCACGAGGGCAACTCGTCGCTGTGGCACCTTGGCCCGCTCCTCCACTGGCTCGCGAGGGAGAAGCGCTACGAGGTCAGCCCAGGGCTCATGGATCTTGCCGACGCGACGATGCAGGTCAATCTGGCCATGGGCGGTCTCCGCGCGGACCCGGACACGGAGCAGGCGCTTCGCGTCCTGCTCGCCTAGAGACGGCGCGTTCTCCGGCGGCGCTACCCCCGCAGGGCGCGGTCCATGATGGCCCCGTCGCCGGAGGTGAGCGCCTTGAGGATCAGCTCCTGGCGCCGCGGGCTGGCGGCGCGGTCGTTGGGCACGTTGAGGTGCACCAGGTTCCGGCCCATCGCGAGCATGACGATCAGCCCGATGACCGGCGTGGCCACGAGCATCAGCAGGCATCCGACGTTGGTGTCGTAGACGACCTTCTTGCGCCCTCCCGCCTCCGACAGCTGGAACTGAAGCGTGCCCATCTGGCCGGTGCGGATGGCGCGGGACCTGCCGATGAAGTACATCGCGACACCGATGAGCAGCATCAGAAGGCCGAAGCCCATGAAGCAGAAGGCCGCACCCATGTCGCTGTTGCCGGAAGCATTCGACGCGATCACAAGGCCGAGGAGCAGGCTCGCGAAGCCCATCGCCAGCAGCAACACGCCGCCGACGACGAGGCCGCTGCGGTCGGGAGTGCGCATGCCTGTGACCGACATCCAGCCCTGCTCGATGCGCACGGTCACCTGGCCGAAGAACCCGGATCCCATCGAGTTGCTGTAGAGGGGCGCGCGCATGCGCAGCTCGACGACGTCCGATGGCGCCGCGGGCGC
>CAZHMA010000195.1:0-2661 GCA_964533555.1 uncultured Eubacteriales bacterium | reverse complement strand
CTACTGTGCCTCATCGCCGCGCCCGAGGGCATCGCGGCCGTCAACGCGGCGTGCGAGGACGTCCAGATCTACATCTGCGCGCTCGACAGCCACCTCAACGACCACGGCTACATCCTCCCGGGCCTCGGCGACGCCGGCGACCGCCTCTTCGGCACGAAGTAAGGACCGACACGTGACCTACAAGCTCGAGGACCGTCCCTCCTGGGACGAGTACTTCATGACCATCGCCCGCCAGGTCTCTGAGCGCTCGACCTGTACGCGCCGTCACTGCGGAGCGGTGATCGTGAAGGACCGGCGGATGCTCGCGACGGGATACAACGGCACGCCGAAGGGGCTTCGGCACTGCGAGGAGGTCGGCTGCCTGCGCGAGCGGCTCGGCATCGCCTCGGGGGTCAACCACGAGCTGTGCCGGGGCATCCACGCGGAGCAGAACGCGATCATACAGGCCGCGCTGCACGGGGTGGCGATGGACGGCTCGTCGATCTACACGACGCACCAGCCGTGCGTGCTGTGCGCCAAGATGCTCATCAACGCCGGCGTGACCGAGATCGTGTACGGCGACGCCTATCCCGACCCGCTGTCCGAAGAGCTGCTCGACGAGGCCGGGGTCGCGCGCAGGCGCTACCCGGCCGAGTAGGAAGGCGCGGCTTCTCATGAGTGCGCTGCACTACCTGGCGCTCGTCGCCGTGGCCTTGGGCGTCACGTACCTGCTGACCCCGCTCGTTCGTCGCGCCGCCGTACGCCTGGGGCTCACCGACAAGCCGGGCACCCGCAAGGTGCACGCCATGGCGATCCCCCGGCTTGGCGGCGTCGCGCTCGTGGGCGGCTTCGCCGCGGCGATGGCCGTGCAGCTGGTCGGGGAGCGCTTCGCCGGCTGGGCGCCCGTGCTGATGCGCGGCGGCATGCCGCTGTGGGGCACGTTCGCGGGCATGCTCGTGATCTTCGCCGTGGGACTTGTCGATGACATCCGCGGCATGCGACCGGTGGTCAAGCTCCTCGGGCAGGTCGCGGCGGCGGCCCTGCCCATCGCCGCGGGTCTGCGCGTCGAGTACATCGGCAACCCGTTCCAGGGCGGGCTCCAGCAGCTCGGTCTGCTCGGGATCCCGGTGACGCTCCTGTGGATCGTGGGCTTCGCCAACGTCATCAACCTCATCGACGGGCTGGACGGCCTGGCCGCCGGCATCAGCGGCATCGCGGCCATCTCGTTCCTCGTGCTCGCCGTGGAGATGAACGAGCTCGTCGCGGCGGCGTTGGCCGCCGCGCTCATCGGCGCCTGCGTGGGCTTCCTGCGCTACAACTTCCACCCGGCGTCGATCTTCATGGGCGACTCGGGCGCCATGTTCCTGGGCTTCGCGCTCGCGACCATGTCGCTGCACGGCGTCATGAAGTCGGTCGCGGCCATCACGCTCGTCGTGCCGCTGCTCGTCATCGGCGTGCCCGTGTTCGATACGTTCTCGGCGATCATCCGCCGCGCCCGCTCGGGCCGCCCCATCCAGGAGGCCGACGACGGTCACATCCACCACCGCCTCCTGCACCGGGGCTTCAACCAGCGGCAGACGGTGCTCTTCATCTACATCTGGTCGGCGGCGCTGGCGGTGGGCGGCTATGCGATGCGCTTCGTGCCCACGCTCTACAAGCTGCTCGTCTTCGTGGTCCTGGCCGTGCTGTCCGGCTTCATGGCGAAGTGGCTGGGCCTCTTCGACGCCGCGCGCGCACACGGCGACGAGGACCTCGAGGACGTCCTCGAGGACGACGAGGACGATGACGACGAGGCCTGACGAGGCCTGACGAGGGGCCCGCCGATCAGCCCGGACCGTCCCGTCACGGGCGGCCCGACAGGGTCTCGATGCGCCGCTCACCGACCTTCCGGAAGTCGTGTTGTCCACCCTCGGGGCTTGGTATACACTGGCGACGCTTCCGAGGACTCCCCCGGGTCCGAGGGCCGTTTGTGAGGGTTTCCACCACGTGCCGCGTCGACGGCTCTTCTTCGACGTGTGCACCCTCGTATTCGAGCGACCCCGCTCCCGGGTACCCGCAAAGGTCCGTCGCGGGTCTCGGTATGCGCGAGACATGCTCACGAGGGAAGGAACCACTCCGCTGGCCGCCTCAGTCGCGACCGCCTGGCCGATCCTGGCCCAGCCCGCCATCGCCGTCCTTCTGGGCGCGGCGTTCGGCGTCGGCTCCGTGCTCGTCTCGCGCGTCAGCGCCCGTCTCGTCACGCCCGAGGACCCGATGCTGGGCTTCGCGAAGCTGGCGCTCGTCTCGACCGCCCGCATGATCGCGGTCATCGCCGCGATGGCGGCCTACTTCTTCCTCGCCCGCGAAGGCTTCGTGCCGTTCGCGGTGACGCTCGTGACCACGTTCCTTGCGACGCTCGGCTACGAGGCCTTCAAGGTCACGGCGGCCACGCGTCGTTTCGCCCGTACCAGCTAGGGAGGGAGACCGCAGCAGTGTCGGCACCCGTATTGCCCGCAGGCGCAGAAGGCGCCGCCGCCGATCCGCTGACCGCGGCCATCGCGAAGCTCACCCACGAGCTTTCGGTGCTGCCGCTGCAGGGGGAGAAGCTCACCATCGGCAACAGCTTCAACCCGGCGGCATTCACGCTCACGAACTACACGTTCTGGCTCATCATCGCGGTGGTCCTGCTGGCGGTGACGCTGG
>CAZHMA010000194.1:0-2701 GCA_964533555.1 uncultured Eubacteriales bacterium | reverse complement strand
ACCACAGCAGGGGACGTGGCTCGACCGATTAGAGGAGGAGCACGACAACCTTCGCGACATCGAGAAGACCATCGGCGCCATCATCGTCCGCGGCGCCGACATCGAGGGCTTCAACTACAGCAGCGCCCGGCTCGTGCCGGACCCCCTGCGCACCAACGAGACGCCCCGCAAGAACCCGGCGCCGCAAGGCCAGCGCCGTCAGGGCCGCCGCGGCGGGTCCGGACGCTATCGCGCGGCGGGCCAGAGCCGGTAGTCGAGGCCGTCACACGAAGCATGCACAGAAGGCCCCGCTTCGGCGGGGCCTTCTTCATTTCCCGAAGGGCCCAGGCTGCTTCAGCCGATCAGCCGCACGCCCGGGTACCGCCCGTGCGCGCGCTCGTCGGCGCTCACCAGGTCCGCGTCCAGCACGGTGGCCACGGCCGGCGCCAGCGCCTCGTAGAACGAGCAGCCAAGCGCGTCGCTCGCGGCCGCAGCCTCGCGCACGATCTCCGCGGTCAGCGGCGCCACGGCGATGTCCGAGCCCTGCAGGAGCGCGAACGCCGTGACCGGACCGCCCACGCCGAAGTCGCGGCGAACGCATGCGAGCACCTCGTGCACGAAGTTGGTGGGGACGACCAGGTCGACCGTGCCTTCGGCCTGCCGCTCCAGGAGCCGGTACGCCGCCGGGGACCCCGGGTCGCTGCGGAACCACAGCGCGCCGACCGAGGCGTCGAGGACGAGCACCTGCGGGTTCATCGCGCGCCCGCCCGTCGCCCCGCGCCGCCGCCCCCGCGCACGTCGCGCAGCGCCTCTACAGCCACACGTCCGTCCAGCGCGGGGTTGCGCTCGGCCATGACGCGCATCCCTTCGATGGCCCCGGCGATGCGCTCCCCGCGCTCCTGCACCGCGCGGGCACGCGAGCGCGCGCCCAGGAGCACCTCGAGCGCGTCCGCCACGACCGCGCTGCGCGAGACGCCGCGCGAGGCGGCCTCCGTGTCGAGAGCGGCGAGCAGGTCTTCGGCCAGCGAGACGGTGACCTTCGCGACCACGGGTGCCCCCTTCGAGTCATACTGTGTTCGTACTCACGGTATGACTCTCGGGAGGCGCGGTCAAGCGAGGGCTCGGTCTGAGGGGCGCCCCGCGCCCTACCAGATTCCGGGCACCAGCCGATACCGGGTGCGCTGCGCGTACTCGGTGTAGCCGGGCAGCTCCACGCGGAGCGTGCGGTCCTCCAGCACCGTGCGGACGACGAGCGCGGTCGCCCCGAGGACGCTCGGGATGATGGCCCACAGCGACCCGAGCGCCAGCGGCGAGAACAGTTCGAACAGCAGCGCGCCCGAGTATCCGGGATGACGGACGATGCGATACGGCCCGCCGGTCGCGACCGCCTGGCCCCGGTCCTCCTGGATGCGGACCTGCTGGCTGAAGTACGCGTTGGACGCGGTCGCCCACACGAACGCCGCGTAGCCGACAGCGGCCACCACGGCCGCGCCGATCATGACCGCGAGCGGAAACGTATCGGCGCCGGTCCAGCCGTAGCGGCGATCCAGCCCGGCGACGATCAACCGCGCCAGGTTCGCCATCCCGAGCAGGGCCAGGATGACGAAGTCCCAGGACTTGCCGCCCTTCTTCGGCCCCAGCCGCTCGGCCACCAGCTCCGGCTGCAGGATGATGAGTACGGCGGCCATCCCCGCGACCCACGCGGCGTACACGCCGAACACGACCCACCCCATCGGCCAGGCCACGGTGCCCGCGGCCCAGAACAGGGCCACGCCGGCCATGGCCAGGCCCATCGTCTCACGCACGGCGAACCTGGTCAGGATGACCGGGCTCACGCGTCCGGTGCCTTCCCCGACTGCCATGACAGCCACCTCCGCTCCATGGGGTCGCCCCCGATGAGCGCCCCCCTAGCTGTGCTGCTCGTCCCACCTGTCCAGCGCGGCCGCGCTCTCACGGCCGAAGTACTCGTAGAGGTCGGCCATCTCGCGCAGGTTGCGGCTGGCGGCCTCGTTGTTCCCGCCCACCACGCGCAGCCCGTCCTCCGCCAGGCGCTGATACGCCGTGTTCGACGCGAGCCGGTCACGCAGGGCCTTCGCCCAGGCGCCGGGCCTCACGCGGTAGAAGCTCTTGCGATCGCCCTCGACCGCCGCCCGCTCGACCAGGCCGGCCTGGATCAGGAACCGCGCGCCGGTGCTGACCGAGCTCTTGGCGACCGACAGCGCATCGGTGATCTCGTCCAGCGACTGCTCCTGCGGATCGGCGATGAGCAGGAGGCCCAGGATGCGGCCCACGGTCCGCGGAAGACCATACGCCTCGTAGAAGAAGCCGACCTTCTCGATGTAGGTGCGCTGGTCACCGGTCAGCGTGTCGCGAAGCGCCATGTGCGGCCGTCCCCTCAGAAGTTCGATATGTTCCGAATGTTTCGAATATACCACCCTGCGCGCGATCCAGACAACGGAGCGGGATCCGCAATGCGGGTCCCACTGGGCCGGTCGACGAAGAAGGCCCCGGACGCGACGCCCGGGGCCTTCCGATCACGCGATACGAAGAGCGCAGCGCACCTAGTCGCCGTTGCCGCCCTTGACCTTGGAGATGGCCGCCAGGAACTCGCGGTTGCTGCCGGTCTTCTTGAGGCGGTCTATGAGCAGCTCGATGGCGGGACCGGAGTCCAGCGAGTGGAGCACGCGGCGCAGCTTCCAGATGTAGGGCGCCTCGACCGGGT
>CAZHMA010000193.1:0-2774 GCA_964533555.1 uncultured Eubacteriales bacterium | reverse complement strand
CCGACATCCAGGGCCTCGAGGACTTCCTCGGCGACATGGACTTCAAGGTCGCGGGCACGCCCAACGGCATCACCGCCATGCAGATGGACAACAAGGCCAAGGGCCTGTCCGTCGAGATCCTCCGCAAGGCGCTCATGCAGGCCAGGGAAGGCCGCAGCTTCATCCTGGGCAAGATGCTCGAGTCCATCGCCGAGCCGCGCGCTGAGCTCTCCGAGTTCGCGCCGCGCGTCATCACCATTAAGATCCCGACCGACAAGATCCGCGACATCATCGGCCCAGGCGGCAAGATGATCCGCTCGATCATCGAGGCCACCGGTGCTGACATCGACGTCAACGACGACGGCACCATCTACATCGCCAGCCGTGACCAGGGTGGCGAGGAGGCGGTCCGCCGCATCCAGATGATCACCAAGGAGCCGGAGATCGGCGAGAAGTACCACGGTCGCGTGGTCGGCGTGCAGGCGTTCGGCGCCTTCGTCGAGCTGTTCCCGGGCAAGGACGGCCTGCTGCACATCTCGCGGGTCGCGAAGGGCCGCGTGGACAAGGTCGAGGACGTGCTGAACGTCGGCGACGAGCTCGAGGTCGAGATCATCGACATCGACGACCGCGGCAAGGTCAGCCTCGACCGCCTGGACAAGCCGGAGGCTCCCCCCAGCTCCGGTAAGCCCGCCGGTGACCGCCCGCAGGCTGACCGTCCCCAGGGCGACAGGCCCCGCGGCGATCGTCCCGGCGGCGGTGGCGGAGATCGCGGTCCGCGCCGGCGCCACTAGCACCACCCGCGTCACAAGAGCGTAACGCTCCGGCCCGGCGGACCGGCTTTTCGGGGAGACTCGAGAGCGCCGGTCTTCGCCGGGCCGGAGCTGCATCTCTCACCATTCACACGTCGCACCGACCGGAAGAAGGCGCGCATGTTCTACGAACGCAGCGTCACCACCAGCGGCATCACCGTGCTCTCGGAGAAGATGGACGCCGTCAGATCGGCCGCCATCGGCATCTGGGTGGCCGCCGGCAGCCGCGACGAGCTGCCCGGCGAGGCGGGCGTCAGCCACTTCGTCGAGCACATGATGTTCAAGGGCACGCCCACGCGCAGCGCGTCTGAGATATCCGAGGCGTTCGACCGCATCGGCGCGCGCTTCAACGCGGGCACCGACAAGGAGTACACCACCTACTACTGCCAGGTCATCGACCAGCACGCGGCCGAGGCCTTCGGGATCCTGGCGGACATGGTGTCGCACTCGCTCATGGAGGAGCCCGCCGTCCTGTCCGAGCGCGAGGTGGTCCTCGAGGAGATCTCCCGTTCGGAGGACACCCCGGACGACAAGGTCCACGACCTCTTCGCCCGCACGCTCTTCGCCGACCACGCCATCGGCCGGCCGGTCCTGGGCTCCAAGGAGACCGTGGGCGGCTTCCTGCCGAAGGACGTGAACACCTACACCGGGCGCCGCTACAGCACCGGCAACATCGTCGTGGCCGCGGCCGGCAACATCGAGCACGCGGCGCTCGTCGCCATGGTGGAGAAGCTGCTCGCGGTGCCGAAGGGCGACCGGGCGGACCGCGGCGAGCTGCCTGCGACCGTGACGCCCCGCTTCGAGCTCATCACGAAGGACGTCGAGCAGGCGCACATCTGTTGGGGCACCACCGGCCTGCGCTCGCGCGACGCGGACCGCTTCGCCGTGGGCGTCATGGACACCATCCTGGGCGGCGGCATGTCCTCGCGGCTGTTCCAGGAGATCCGCGAGAAGCGCGGCCTGGCCTACGCGGTGGGCTCGTATCACATGCAGTACCTCGACACCGGCCAGTACACCGTCTACGCCGGCACGAGGCCGGAGAACGCCGAGCAGGTGGTCGGCCTCATCAAGAGCGAGGTCGAGCGCTTCATCAGCGGCGGCGCCACGCCCGACGAGATCTTCCGCGCCAAGGAGGCCATGAAGGGCTCCGTCGTCCTGGGTTCCGAGAGCACGAGCGCCCGCATGTCGCGACTGGGCAAGAGCGAGGTCACGCACGGCGAGCTGCTGTCGCTGGACGACATCATCGAGCGCATCGACGCGGTGGAGCAGGCCGACCTGTCACGCGTGGCGGCTGCCACGATCGCCGGACCGAGCGTCCTCGCCATGATCGCGCCGTTCGAGCGTGAGGCAGTGGAGCACCTGTTGGGCTAGGCTTTCACCGTTGCTTCATATGGATGTGCGCACGCGCAGGGGAGGGGCAGTCACATGATCGACGTCATCGTCACCGGGGCCGCGGGCAGGATGGGCCGCGAGGTCGTCAAGGCGGTCTCCGCCGCTGAGGGCATGCAGGTCGTGGCCGCGGTGGATCCGGGGGCCGCGGGAACCGCCGTGGACGACGGCGCGGGCGGCACCGTCACGTGCGTGGGCGACCTGGCGGGCGTGCTCGTCCCCGGGCGCGTGCTCGTGGACTTCACAGCGCCCAGCGTGGTCGAGGGCAACGTGCGCGCGGCGTTGGCCGCAGGCGTGCACTGCGTGGTCGGCACGACCGGAGTGAGCGAAGGTCACTGGCGCGAGGTCGTCGCCGAGACGCCCTCCGAGGCATGCCTGTTCGTCGCGCCGAACTTCGCCGTGGGCGCGGTGCTCATGATGCGCTTCGCGCAGGAGGCGGCGCGCTTCATGCCGCACGTCGAGATCATCGAGCTGCACCACGACCGCAAGATCGACGCGCCCTCGGGCACGGGCATGCGGACCGCGGAGCTCATCAGCGCCGCTCGCTCGGCGGACCCCGTGGTCCCGGGTCGCGACACCGAGATCGAAGGCGGCGAA
>CAZHMA010000192.1:0-2810 GCA_964533555.1 uncultured Eubacteriales bacterium | reverse complement strand
TCCGCCTGGTCCGCGGCCTGACCGGGACGGCGCGCCTGCGGCCGGGCGCCGAGATCACCGTCGAGACGAACCCGGAGACGACCTCGGCGGAGCTGGTCGCAGCGCTCATCGAGGCCGGGGTGAACCGCTTCTCGCTCGGCGTGCAGAGCTTCGACGACGCGGTGCTTCGCACGCTCGGACGATGCCATGACGCAGCGAAGGCAGCCGAAGCGGTCGCGGTGCTCCGGCGCTCGGGCGCTGAGTTCTCGATCGACCTCATCTGCGGGGTGCCAGGTCAGGACATCGCGTCATCGCGCGAGACACTCGACCGCGCGGCCGCGACCGGCGCCCTGCACGTGTCGGTCTACCCGCTGTCGATCGAGCCGGGAACGCCGCTGGCCGAGGCCGTCGCCGAGGGGCGCCTGCCCGAGCCGGACGCGGATCTCGCCGCCGACATGATGCTGCTGGCCCGGGAGCACATGGCCTATCACGCGTTGGACCGCTACGAGGTGGCCAACTACGCCTATCCCGGTCACGAGTCGCGCCACAACAGCGTGTACTGGACCGGCGGCCCCTACATCGGCATCGGTCCGGGTGCTCACTCGATGCTGCCGTACGCCGCGTTCGAGACCGTGGCCTGCGCCGAGGGATGGAAGATCGACGATCCGGCGCAGGGCCCGGAGCGCCCGGTCCGCGTGAGGTTCGCCCACGCGCCCGACACCGCGGCCTACCTGCGTGCGCCTCTCGCCCGGCCCGGCGAGGAGGAGTGCCTCGACGCCGCCGCGGCCGCGCGTGAGGACGTGATGCTCGGTCTTCGGCTGAGCGCGGGCGTGCCTGCGGGCCTCGTCACGGCCGCCGGGCTCGACGCCGTCCTGGGCCGTCTCGCCGGGGCCGGGCTGGTCGAGCTCCGCGCCGACCACTGGCGGACGACCGAGCGCGGCTGGCTGCTCGGCAACGAGGTCTTCGGGGCGGTCTGGGCGGGGGAGTAGCCGCCCGGCTCGGCCGATCTGCTCGTTGTCGGCGCAGCGCCGCTTGCCGCACAATCGCGGTACGCGTCACCGGCGGCGAAGGGGATCGCATGCCTCGTGCTCGGGCGATAGGGCTCGGAGTGTCAGGGGTCCTGGTCTGCGCGCTTCTGGCCGCGTTCGCCTCCGGCTGTACCCGGCATCGCTCCGACGGCGGCGAGGTCATCGTCTACACCTCGGTCGACCAGGTCTACGCGGAACCGGTCCTGCTCGCGTTCGAGAAGGACACCGGCGTCAAGGTGCGCGCGGTCTACGACGCGGAGGCCGCCAAGACCACGGGCCTCGTCAACCGCCTCATCGCCGAGAAGACCCGGCCCCGCGCGGACGTGTGGTGGTCGGGCGAGATCGTCCAGACGCTGAAGCTCGCCGAAGGCGGCGTGCTCGCGCCGTACGTGTCCCCGGCTGCCGACGCCGTCCCGGACAACCTGAGGGACCCGAAGGGTCTGTGGACGGGCTTCGGCGGTCGGGCGAGGGTGCTCCTCGTCTCGCCGGCCTTCAAGGGAACCACCCCGACCTCCATCCGGGACCTGACCACACCGCCCGACACCGCCTACGCCAAGCCGCGTATCGCGATGGCGAGTCCGGTCTTCGGCACGGCGTCCACGCAGGCCGCGGTGCTCTACGCCTCATGGGACCCCGAGACCGCCTACGACTACTACGACGCCGCGGTCCGGCGCGGTGTGCGCGTGCTCGAGGGCAATGGCGACGTCCGCGACCGGGTCGTCACCGGCGAGCTGGACTGGGGGCTCACGGACACGGACGACGCACTGGGAGCGGGCGGGAAGGACGCGGGCATGCGTATCCGGGTTACCGACCAGGGGCCGGGCGGAGTCGGGGCGATCCGCGTCCCCGACACGGTGGGCCTCGTCGCCGGAGCGCCGAACGACGCCAACGGGCGACGGCTGATCGACTACCTGCTGTCGGCCGCCACTGAGAAGCGGATGGTCGAGGCCGGCTGGATCCAGTTCCCCGTGCGGGGAGCTCCCGATCCGCGCGTCAGCTCCTCGCCCGTGCGCTTCGCCGACATCGACTGGGCGAAGGCCTATGCCCAGCTCGGACCCAGCGCGGCCGACATGAAGGAGCTCTTCCTCAAGTGAGACCCTGGCGCGCAGCGGGACTCGTCGGGGGCGTGCTGCTCGGCGCGCTGTGCCTCTTGCCGATCGCCGTGCTCCTGCCCGCGGCGCTCTCCGAGCCCGGGGTCGCGGCGAGCGCGCTCTCCGCCCGGCGCCTCGGCCTTCTGCTCACCAGCGCGCGCCTGTCGACCATCGTGTTCGTACTCGTGACCGCGGTGGCGGGCGGTTTCGCCGTATGGACGCTCACAGCACCCGGCCGACGATGGGTGCCGGTCGTGGGTATGGCCCTGGCGGGGGCCTTCGTGCCCGCCGTCGCGCATGCCGCCGCATGGAACGTGGCGGGGGAGATGGTGCGGCGGCTGCTGTCGCTGGGCGCGAACCCGCTCACCGGCCTGCCGGCCGCGGCGCTCGCACAGACCAGCGCGTACCTGCCGCTGGCCACGGTCGCGGCACTCGCGGGCGTGAGCGCGATCGACCCCTTCCTGGTCGACGCGGCCCGGGTCCAGGGCAGCGATGCGGCGGCTCTGAGGCGCGTGCTTCTGCCGCTCGCGGCGCCGGCGATGCTGGCGGCCGGAGGGGTCGCGGCGGTGCTGTCACTGGGCGATGAGGCCGTGCCGGCCGCATTCGGCGTCGACACGGCGGCGATGGAGCTGTTCGCATCGTTCGCCGCGGACGGCCGCGCCGGCGCGGCGCTGGCGCTCGCGTGGCCGCTCGCGCTCGTCTCGGCGGCGGT
>CAZHMA010000191.1:0-2827 GCA_964533555.1 uncultured Eubacteriales bacterium | reverse complement strand
GCCTCGGCGCCGCACACGCACGGCTTGCCCATGCCGCGGGCGACGACGGCCGCGTGGCTGGTCTTGCCGCCGTGGCTCGTGAGGATGCCCTGCGCCGCGACCATGCCGTGCAGGTCGTCCGGCGTGGTCTCCCAGCGGACCAGGATGACCTTGCGCCCGGCCTCGACCGCGTCGACCGCCGCGTCGGCCGAGAACACGATCTCGCCCACCGCCGCGCCCGGGCTGGCGTTCAGGCCCTTGGCGAGCACGTCGTAGGTGGCCTTGGCGTCGAACTGCGGGTGCAGCAGCTGGTCCAGCTGCATGGCGTCAACGCGCTGGACGGCCTCCTCGCGGGTGATGAGCCCTTCGCCGACCATGTCGACGGCGATCTTGAGCGCGGCGCGCGCGGTGCGCTTGCCCACGCGGGTCTGCAGCATCCACAGCTTGCCCTGCTCGATGGTGAACTCGATGTCGCACATGTCGCGGTAGTGGTTCTGCAGCGTCTCGAAGACGCGCCACAGCTCGGCGCCCGCCTCGGGGAACACTTCGGGCAGCTCCGCGAGCGGGCTCGTGTTGCGGATGCCCGCCACGACGTCCTCGCCCTGGGCGTTGGTCAGGAAGTCACCGTAGTACTCGTTCGTGCCGTCGGCCGGGTTGCGCGTGAACGCCACGCCCGTGGCCGAGCCCTCGCCCTTGTTGCCGAACACCATCGACTGGACGTTGACGGCCGTGCCCAGATCGTCCGGGATCTTCTCCATCTTGCGGTAGAGGACGGCGCGGTCGTTCATCCAGCTGCGGAAGACGGCCTCGATGGCCAGGTGCAGCTGGGTCGTGGCGTCCTGCGGGAACTCGACGCGGCCGTCGCCGTTCACGAGCTTCGGGAACTCCGCCGGGATGACGTGGCGCGCCACGATCTCCTTGAACTTCGCCACGAGCTGCTCGAGGTCCTCGGCGCTCAGGTCGGTGTCGTTGGCGACGTCGCGGGCGTTCTTCATGGCCGTGATGGCGTTCTCGAACTCCAGGCCCTCGACGTCCAGGACGACCTTCGAGAACATCTGGATGAAGCGGCGGTAGCTGTCCCACGCGAAGCGCGGATTGCCCGTCTGAGCGATGAGGCCCTGGATCGACACGTCGTTCAGGCCGAGGTTGAGGACCGTGTCCATCATGCCGGGCATGGAGAACGGGCTGCCGCTGCGCACGGAGACGAGCAGCGGGTCGGACGGATCGCCCAGGCGCTTGCCCATCTTGGTCTCGAGCTCGCTCACGTAGTGCGAGATCTCGTCGATGAGCCCCGGAGGGAAGCCCGGCGGCGTGGCGTTGTAGTACTCCATGCACGCCTGGCAGGTGATGGTGAACCCGTGTGGTACCGGCAGCCCCAGCTTCGTCATCTCGGCCAGGTTGGCGCCCTTGCCGCCGAGCTGGAACTTCATCGTGGCGTCGCCCTCTTCGAAGGCGTACACGCGCTTGACGTCGGCCAATTCCCCACTCCTTTGTATCCGGTGCGCCTTATGCGGCCCACGTGGAAACACCCCTGATCGCGACACGGTCGCGGCCCCATCGTTGCGGGGGCGCGGGCGCGCGCGTGTGACGCATATCGTACATGACGGCGCGGCGGTGCGGCAGTCGGGAAACGGCACCGGGACGCGCCCTTGGCGGTCCTGGGACTTCGCGCCCTCTGCGCGGATCCGGCTCGATCCGTCGTGGATCCGGGAGGCCGTTCTGCCTCAGAAGATGACGGCGTCGAGCAGCGCGAGTGCCGCGTCGAGCACCGCCGTCGGCGCCTCGGCGATCCGCTTCGCGTCGCGGGCGCGGAAATCGATCGACTTCACCTGCTCCACCATGACGAACCCGGTGACTGGGCCCCCTTCGGGGAGAGGAACGTGGAACGGGAAGTCGCGCCGGGTGTTCGTGATGGGGCAGACCAGGGCCATGCCCGTACGCTCGTTGAACAGATCGTTGCTCACCACGAGCGCGGGTCGCCGGCCTCGCTGCTCGTGCCCGGACCTTGGGTCGCAGGACACGGTGACGTAGTCGCCCTTGCGCGGCGCGCGGGACGCACTCACCAGACCTCACCGCCCTGGGGCGGGCCCCAGTCGAGTTCCTCCGGGGTGTATCCGGCCGGAATGCGCGCGACGAGCTCGGACAGCTCGACGCAGCCGCGGACGCGCCGGACGGGGGTCACGACAAGCGTGCCGTCGGCGACGCCGACGTCCACAGCGTCCCCCACCGATATCCCTGCCTCCGAGAGGAGTTCCTTGCTCACGCGCAGCCCCTGGCTGTTGCCCCACTTCTGGATCTTGGTGATCATCGGCGCGCCTCCTCGTTGGCTATCCCAAGTATAGCCCTGCGAGTGTGCATGCGAAAGCGCCGATCACCCCGAAGCATGAATGGATGACCTGAACCGGAAATGAACGGACCTGACCGGGAGCCGACTCGGCCGGGGGACGCGGCGGAGCTCAGTCCCCTTCGTGCGGCACGTGCCGGCGCCCGCGAAGGTGCGCGCCGGGCGGGAGCACCTCGGGCGCCTGGTAGGGCTCACCCGCGCGGCCGTCGTGGCGCGCGAACGCCTCGGAGTAGTACTCCAGGATCTCCTGGGCGGTCTCTTCGACGGCGCGGCCCTGGGTCGAGACGATGATGCAGCCGAGCCTGCGCATGAGGTTGCGGGCGTCGTCCAGCTCCTGCTCGATGTGCTCGCGGTCGAAGTAGTCCTGCGCGTACGCGCCGATGTCGGCGAAGCGCTTGCCGCGGATGTCCACGAGCAGGTCCGCACCGGTGACCAGGCCGAAGATCCTTCGGCGGTCCAGCTCGAAGAGCTCCTTGGGCGGCTCCACGCCGGGAACGAGCGGGA
>CAZHMA010000190.1:0-2985 GCA_964533555.1 uncultured Eubacteriales bacterium | reverse complement strand
ACGGGGGCCTGCGCCGAACGGCCGCGGGCCAGCGCGAAGCTGTAGCTGGACAGGAACGCGGCGATAACGACGGCGGCGACAAGTATGTAGCGCAGCGTGCGCGCGGTCTTGATGTCCATCCCTTGCATCGGTGGATCCTCTCGTGGGAAGTGCCCGTCAGGAGGCGAGCTCGGCGCCGTACCCGGCGCCCTCGATCGCCGTGATGATCGCGTCGGTGCCCAGTACGTCGGTGTCGAAGGTGACGTCGGTGAGACCCGTGGAGTACTCGGTCTTGGCCGACTTCACGCCCGGCAGGTCCTCGACGGTCATCTGGATGAGCATCGCGCACGAACCGCAGTGCATGCCGGTCGTCTTCAGTGAAACGCTGGTCTCGGCCATGCCGACCACTCCTTCTCGCTGGTGCCCCGGCTCCGCATCGCGCGAACCGGTGCCGCCTTCATGTCACGCACGGGTCCATGAGCGAGCCGCGTGCCGATACCCCATACCCTATCAACGTGGTGCGAATGCGCCTCCGGCGTAGAGACCCGCCAGCACCGCCAGAACCACGGCCGCCACGACGACGATCGCCTCGGTCGCGCTGAAGCCGAGCAGGGTGGCCGCTTCGGTCCGCTCCCCGGCGCCGCGCACGGCGTCCGCCCGCCTGCGCAGACTGAGCACGACCGCCGCGGCGACAGCCAGCAGCACCAGCACCACTACGGCGATCCATCCCGCGTCGCCGCTCCCGGCCGACCCCGCACCGAAGACGATCGTCCCCGACATCATCGCCATGCCGCAGGTGAGTGTGTACGTCCCGGCCTTCGTCGCCGGCAGGTCGACCACCGTCTTGGCGTTCGGTTTGAGGTTCGCCAGGATGCCCAGTTGGGGCACGGCGATCTGGTCGGAACACGCGTTGTCCTCGCGGCGGTCGACGACCAGGCGCACGGGACGGTCGGCGGGCAGCTGCACGACGTCGGGCACGAACTTCACGTTCTCGATCACGAGGTCGTACTCGACGGCTCCGCCCACCTCGCGCCACGCCTGCGTGCCCGCCTGCGGACCGCCGAGCACCGCCTGCTTCACGCTGTCGAACGTCACGGGGGAACCGACGGCCATGAGGCCGCGGTTGAAGATGACGAGTCCGAAGATGATGACCGCGGCCGCCGCCACGTACTGCATGCGCTCACGCATCGCTCCGGAAGCCAGGCTGGAGGCCAGGCCGAAGGCGATCATCAGCGGCGCGGTACCGAGCCCGAACGCGAGCATGAGGGTCATGCCCGACACCGGCGATCCCGACGACATCGCACCGATCTGGGCGGCGATGAGCGGCGCGCACGGCATGAGGCCGGTCAGCAGGCCGAACGTGATCGGGGTGACCAGGTGCGATTCGCCCTCCGCCTTGTCGGAGAGCGCGCGCTTCCGGTTGCGTGACAGCCACCGCGCCAGGAACTTCGGCGGGCGGGGGCTCAGGCGGCGCAGGAACGGGACCCAGCCGGTCATCCCCAGGCCCAGCAGGACCATGTAGACGCCCGCGACGAGCATGATCCAGTTGCGTATCCCCGCGATGTCGAGCGCCTTGCCCGCGGCCAGCGAGACCGCGCCGAGGACCGCCGCGACGGCCATGTAGCTCACGATCTTCGAGGCCTGGTAGGCAAGGTGGGGCGTGAGCTTGCGGAGCCACCCGCCGGGCGCATCGGCGCTGACCGAGTACGTCAGCACGAAGCTGCCGCACATGGCGACGCAGTGCAGGCTGGTGGCGAGGCCGAGCAGCAGGTAGGACGCGAACGTCACCGTCTCACTCCGTAGGTCGAAGATGAAGGCGCCGGCGCGCCTAGTCTGTGGTATCCGCCTCGGGCCCTGTGCCGGGCATGCCCGAACCGCAGTACGGGCACATCCGCCAGTCCTCGAGCACATTGCGGCCGCACGAGGGGCACACGGCGGAGCGGAACTCCTTCGCGCTGCCCGGGTCCTTCTCGGTCTGAGCGAGCAGGTACCACGCGGCGGCTGCGATGACGAGGATCGACACGAGCGGGACCGTCCAGCCGAGCGGCGTCGCGGCCGTGCAGCCCGCCAGCGACATCCCCTCGTTGAGCAGCGTGATCAAGGCGAGGGCCCCGGCAACCAGGGCCATGCCGCCGACGATCACCGCAACCAGCTTCCGGACCTCGCTCGACACCTTCGCCGACTCCCGTCGTTGTGGCGCGCGACATGCGCGCCGGACAGGCGTCGGAAGTGCAAGGCATGTGCCAAGGCCGCAGGGCGGATCCTTCCCCTCAGATGCCGAGCCGCTGCATGCGCGCTTCGAGCGTCCTGGGCGTCAGCCCGACCAGCTTGGCCGCCTTCGCGGTGTTGCCGCCGCTGCGGTCCAATGCCTGGCGGATGAGCTCCATCTCGACCTCCTCGAGGTCGCAGCCCTCCTCCGGCAGGATGAACACCGGCGTCATGGTGGCCGACACCGCCCCGATGCGGACCTCCGACGGGAGGTCCTCCACGCCGATCTCGTCGCCACTCGCCAGGATGACGATCAGCTCGATCGTGTTCTCCAGCTCGCGGATGTTGCCGGGCCATGTGTGGTCCATGAGCATGCGGGTCGCCTCGGGCGTGAACACGCGCGTGCCCGCGCTGTACTTGTCCAGGAAGTGGGCGATGAGCAGCGGGATGTCGCCCTGGCGCTTGCGCAGCGGCGGCAGGGTCACCGGCACCACGTTGAGCCGGTAGAACAGGTCCTCGCGGAACTGCCCGTCGGCGATGAGCTGCTGCAGGTCGCGGTTGGTGGCCGCCACCACGCGGACGTCCACGTCGATGCTGCGCGTGCCGCCCAGTCGCTCGAACCGGCGCTCCTGCAGGACGCGCAGCAGCTTGACCTGCACGCCCATCGAGATGTCGCCGACCTCGTCCAGGAAGAGCGTCCCGCCGTTGGCCATCTCGAAGCGGCCGGGCTTGCCGGCCACCGCACCGGTGAACGCGCCCTTCTCATAGCCGAAGAGCTCGCTTTCCAGAAGCGTCTCG
>CAZHMA010000189.1:0-3019 GCA_964533555.1 uncultured Eubacteriales bacterium | reverse complement strand
CGTCGAGCGCCTGCGCGCGGACGTGGACCACGGGACCGCGTTCCCGGCCGGGTCCTCGGACGCGTGGAGATCGCTCGACGTGGCGGTCCTGCAGGAGCTGATCCTGTCGCCGCTCCTCGACATCCACCCGGACCGCCCCGCTACGCTCGATCGGCTGAGGTTCTCCAAGGACGCGCACGAGGCGCTGAAGGCCGCCGGCGAGCACGACGCCGTCTTCATCGTGAACGCGACGCGGATGGACCAGGTCGCCGCGGTCGCGACGGCCGGCGAGACGATGCCCCAGAAGTCGACGTACTTCTACCCGAAGCTGCTGTCGGGGCTGCTGTTCAAGCGTCTGGACGCGGACTAGCCGCGCCTCCTGGCCCCGACGCCCTCGACGGCGCACTCCACCCTGCGCGGGCAGACATCGCCGATACGGCACCGCTCGCACCGGGGCGATCGGGGCCGGCACCACTGCCGGCCGATGAGCCACGCCGGCAAGTCGAGCCTCCCGGGCGACTCGGGACACGCGTCGCGTGCGGCGGCCGCGACCGCCTCCGGAGTGTCCGCGACCACGAGCCCGCTGCGCAGGAACACGCGGCGCACGTGCACGTCGTAGGCGACCGTGCCGGACTCCGCCCCGGTCAGCTCCACGCCGAAGTGCCGAGTGAGGATCTCGACCGCCATGGCCGCCTTCTTGCGACCGATGCCGCGGAAGGCCGACAGACGCTCCGACACCTCGGCGAAGCTGCTCCCGGACCGCCAGATGTTCGACGGGTCTCCCCGGTAGCACTCCAGAAGCCTCTCGGCCATGTCAGAGATCCAGCCCGCGATGGTGTGCTTGAACCGGTGAAGGGCAGGTCGAGCGCATACCGCGGCATCGACCGAGGCGCGCTCCCCGGCAAGACGCGGCAGGTCGAGATGGCCGAGCCGCTGTCGAAGGTTCCACGGCCCCGCCCACGCGCGCTCGGCCGGTATCCCCTGCGTGAACAGCACGCCGATGAGGAACGCGGCCGGCGACGACTTCACAAGCGCGTCGGCCTCGGCGATATCGGTGAACGTGCCGTCGACCTGGGCAGCGCCGGCGGCCGCCAACTCCTCGCCGAACGCGAGCAGCCGAGCGGCAACCCGGGCGCGCTCGCCCGCGGCAGCGGCGGATCCGATCTCACGCACGGGCGGTCATCAGATGCGGCCGAGCGAGCGGACCTTGATCTTGTGGACGAGCCGCTCGCGCTCCTCCTCCGTGAACGCGTCGCCGCATTCCTCGAGCGCCTTCACGCGAGCGGTCAACTTGAGTGCGCTCGCGATCCGGTGCAGCGCCGACATGACGCAGGTCGCCGCCAGCGCCCAGAAGAGTGACTCGACCAGTACGAACACGAAGAACATCGGGTTCGGCTTGAACATGTGCCGCTTGTGCGTGCGGCCTGTCGGCATGTACATGGCTCGCCTCCAGCGTGGGATACCGGTGGTTCCCGGTACCCGAGGAGATACCCGTCACGCCCCCGCCCGGAAACGCAGTGCCACGACACCGATCAGCTTACCCGCGGTCCGTTCGTGAGGAAGAAGGAGCAGTACAGGCACACTTCCCGGACGGCGGCGGTGCGCTCGACCGTGGCGTCGAACACCAGCGCGGGATCCGAGGTCACGCCCGCGGTCGGGCGGTAGCACTGCGAGAAGCTGCAGCGCGAGGGGCATCGTTCGTCCGGCGACTCCGCGTGAACGCAGTCGGCCTCCATCTCGGCATCACAACCCCGCAGTTCCCAGCACTTGGCCACGAGCCCCTCTTCTCCTCGGAACGGTCCGGCAATACTAGCACGGACCATGCCGTCGTCCCTCGTCGCTCCGAGACGCCCGAGGCAGGGAAACGGCCGTCGGCGGCGAACACGGTTCGAGGGGGGTACCTTTCGTCGCGCCGTGGCCGGACACCACCGTCGCGCACGACTCGAGAGGACACGTGTGGGCACGCCACTCAAGAGGAACTACGACACCGTCGTCGTCGGCGCCGGTCCCGCGGGGATCATGGCGGCCTACGAGGCTTCCCGCCGCGGCGATGTGCTGCTCGTCGACAGCTCCGAGTTCCCACGGGACAAGAGCTGCGGCGGCATGCTGCACGAGGTGAGCCAGGCCTTCGTCGGCCGCTTCGGCACGCTGCCCGACGACATCGTCCGCGGGCCGCGGCACGTGCACTTCCGCTACGTGGATTGGGACCGCGGCATCCGCAAAGCCACGTCCCTGAGGTTCGTCAACGTGGATCGCGCCGGCTTCGACGACTGGCTGCTCAAGACGATCATCCCGTCCGACGTCGAAGTCGTGGGCTCCTGCTCGGTCGAGTCGTTCGAACAGGACGACGACGGCGTCTTCGTGACCATGAAGACGTCCGACGGCCCGATGGCGGTCTCGTGCAGGAACCTGATCGGAGCGGACGGGGGCCGGTCGGCCGTCCGCCGCGCGCTGGGGATCGGAGCCGTCACCACGTACGTGACGCTGCAGGACTACGTCGTCCTCAAGGGCGAGATCGAACCGTTCTTCGACTGCGTCTACATGCGCAACATCGGCGACGAGTTCGCCTACACCTACGTGGTGCCGAAGGGCGACTACGCAGCCATCGGCTCGGTCTTCTACCCCAAGTCCAAGCGTCCTTGGGAGAAGCAGGACCTGGTGCTCGACACCCTGCGCAAGACCATGCCGCAACTCGGTGAGAGCGTGAAGCGAGAGGCGGCTGCGGCGCTCTACATCCGCACACCGAACGACACGATCCCCGGCGCCGGCCGCGTGCTGCTGGCGGGTGAGGCCGGGGGCTTCATGTCCCCCACGTCGGGCGAAGGCATCAGCTACGCGCTGGAGACCGGCTACCAGGCCGGTCTTGCGGTGGCCGAGAACGAGCCCGTGGCCGCCCTGGAGTCGTACCGCAAGGCCACGCGCACGGTCGCCCGCGACATACGACGGCGCCTCCGCTGGCTGCCTGTCATGGAGTCACCGACCGGCAAGTACGTCGCGGGCTTCATGCTCGGTCTTCGGCAAGGCTCCCTTCGTCGCGAGC
>CAZHMA010000188.1:0-3108 GCA_964533555.1 uncultured Eubacteriales bacterium | reverse complement strand
GCCACCCCCGGCCCGCACCCCGTCACCGATACCACGCTCACCGCCCTCGTGATCGACACCCGCACGTCGCAGCTCCTGTCGGGCCCCTCGTCGGCGCGCGGCGCGGTCATCGACGCGCTCTTCGCCCGACTCACCGCCCAGGACCGCAAGGGGCAGCCGGTGGTCGCCGTCGTGGAGGTCGGACCCGGGACGACGGCCACGGTCGGCGAGCTGCAGGCGCTTCTCGCCGCGATCTCCCGCATGGGGTGGATACGGTTCGTGGACACGCCGACGGCGGCCGGCATGGCGACGGGCGACCCCGTCGTGCTGCCGCAGCGCGCGGTGCTGTCGGGCAGCCCCGCGGCGCCCGAGGGCTACTGGGAGCCCGTCAGGGTGGCTCGCGAGCGCGCTCTCGCGCTCGCGGCGGCGGTCGGCGAAGGCGACGCGAACGCGAACACGTGCGTGACGGACGTCATGATCGCCCAGAGCGCGGGCTGGGCCGGCCCGTCCACAGGCCGCGACCTCGAGCGCGGCGCGGCGTTCGCAGCCGCCGCGGACAAGCGCGCCTGGGACGTCCTCTCGAAAGCGACGCTCGCGATCCCGAACGTCACGCTGTCGGGCAGCACCGGCCGCGTGCCGGTGAGCGTCTCGAACAACTCGCGCCAGCCGCTCCGCCTGACGCTGCGTGCCGAACCGGACAAGGTCAGCCTTCCGAGGGGCCGCACGCTCGAGTTCCTGGCCCCGCCGGGCGAGACGATCCTGTCGATCCCGGTCGACATGGGTTCGTCGATCTCGGGCGGCGTGGGCTTCGAACTCGCGGCCGGCACGCTGGTGTTGTCGAGCGGCACCTCCGTGGTGCGAGCGTCCTACATCGACCGCCTGGTGATCATCGGCACCGTGGTATTGGTCTTGCTCGGTCTGCTCTACTACATACGCAGGAAGGGCCGCTCCGCCATCGCGCGGATCCGGCAGGCGGCCGGCCGGACACGCCGGCGCACACCCCCTACGACCGGGAGTCCATCATGAACGTCTGGATCAAGCGCGCGGTGATCGTGGCGATAGCGCTCACCCTGGTCAACGACGGAGGGCGCTACCTCCAGGCGATGTACCGGATCGACGACCGCACCCGTGCGATGGCCTTCGAAGCGGCGCGGATCGCCAAGAAGGATCCGTCGGCCAACTCCGCATGGCCCACCGTGCAGGCCATGGCGGCCGAGGCCGGACTTGAAGTGCTCGGCTACGCGCAGTCCCCACAGAGCGCGACAGTCGTCACCCGCATCAGGATCGCGGGCACATGGGTCATCGGCCCGGTCAAGGCGCTCTTCTCGCGGCAGCCGCTGTCGACGCCGTACTCGATCGACCAGAGAGCGACCGAGACCGGCTGAGCGAAGCGCTTCGGTCGCCGCCGCGGTATACACTAGTCGCCATCGAGGCTCGCGCCTCGCGGGGGACTCAGCCATACATAGACGACAGGACAGGTCGGTGATGCGCACGTGCGCACCGTCGTAGTGGACACGAACGTACTGCTCTCCCACCCGGAGGCCATCGGGGAGTTCCCGGATGCCGAGGTGGTCATCCCGGACACCGTCCTGTCCGAGATCGACAAGCTCAAGACGGCCCGCGTCGACGCCGAGCTGCGCTACAAGGGGCGGGAGATCAGCCGGCTGCTGTTCGAGTTGTCGGAGAGCGGCAACCTCCAGGACGGCGTCGATCTGCCCGGCGGCGGCAGGCTGCGCGTCGTGTCGCTGCGCGCCGAGAGCGGACTGCCCGAAGGACTTGCCGCGCGCAACGCCGACGACCGCATCCTCGCGATCGCGCTCCAGGCGCGCGCGGACGGGGCGGATCCGCTGACCCTCGTCACGAACGACCTGAACATGCTGCTGAAGGCGCAGTCGTTCGGCCTGACCGTCGAGCGGGTCGAGACCGACGACAGTTTCGGGCGCCGCTTCATCATCCGCCCGTTCCAGCGCTATCGGGTACCGCTCTCCATCCTGGCGCTGGCCGTCGCGGTCTTCGCCGCGGTCGTGTACCTGGTCGCCTTCAGCCCGTTCGCGACGTCGCGGGCGTCGACGGGGGTCGCGGCGCTTCCGAAGGAGTTCGTCGACCAGATGCCCCTCGAGGAGCAGCAGCTGCTGACCCTGCTGTACAAGCTGGACAGCAACCCGAAGGACGCCGACACCCAGCGCTCGGTCGCCATCCTCTACGACCAGATGTCGGAGACGAACGTCGCGATGCTCCCGTATGCGATCAAGCACTACGAGGCGCTGCGGGAACTCGCGCCGACCGACGTGGACACGCGCAACGACCTCTCGACCGCGTACTATCGCGCGGGCCGCGTCGATCAGGCCATCCAGGAGGCCACCGCGGTCCTGCGACAGGACCCGAACCACATCAATGCCAACTTCAACCTGGGCATCTTCTACATGAACACGAAGCCGAAGCAGTACCAGAAGGCGGCCAACCAGTTCGAGAAGGTCGTCCGCCTGACCGAGAACAGCCCGAGCCTGATGAACACCCTGGGGCGTGCGCGCACCGAACTGGACGCGGTGGTCAAGGCCGCCCAGGCGGCGGGAACGCCCGTGAAGCTCAACGGAGGCACCCTGTGAGTGAGGTAGTCGACATCGCGATCATCGGCGGAGGCCCGGCCGGGCTCGCCGCCGCCCTGTACGGCGCCCGGGCGCGCGCGTCCACCGTCGTGTTCGAGAGCCAGCTCCCAGGCGGCGCTATCATCACCACCGACTGGATCGAGAACTACCCCGGCATGCCCGAGGGGCTCAACGGCTCCCGGATCGGTGAGCTCATGCACGCGCACGCCGAGAAGTTCGGGGCGCAGTTCCGCACCTTCGTGCGCATCGAGTCCCTGCGCCCCGAGGGCGGCGGCTTCATCCTGTCGCTCGAAGACGGCGAGGACGTGGCCGCAAGGACCGTCATCCTGGCGACGGGCTCCGTTCCCCGCAAGCTCCAGATACCGGGCGAGGCCGAGTACACGGGCCGCGGCGTGTCGTGGTGCGCGACGTGCGACGGGGCGTTCTTCCGCGACAAGGTCGTGGCGGTGATCGGCGGAGGGGACGCGGCCGTCGAGGAGGCGCTCTTCCTCACGAAGTTCGCCGAGAAGGTCTACCTCATCCA
>CAZHMA010000187.1:0-3125 GCA_964533555.1 uncultured Eubacteriales bacterium | reverse complement strand
CGACCCGCGCTTCCCGCCCGTGGAGGCCGACGAGCTCGACGACCTCGACATCAAGGTCGACGTCCTTCACGCACCCGAACCGGCCGGCCTCGAGGACCTGGATCCGGCGGTCTACGGCGTGATCGTCAGCTGCGACTGGCGGCGAGGCCTTCTCCTGCCCGACCTGGAGGGCGTGGACACCGTGGACCAGCAGGTCGACATCGCACGGCGGAAGGGCGGCATCGCGCCCAGCGAGACCGCCCGGATCGAACGCTTCAAGGTCGACCGGCATGCGTAAGGCCGCGCCGGCGCTTCCGGGACCCGTCATCGCCGTGGTCGGGCCCACGGGCGTCGGGAAGACGGCGGTCGGCGAGGAGCTTGCGGTCCGCCTGGGCGGCGAGATCGTTTCGGCGGACTCGATGCAGGTCTACCGCGGGATGGACATCGGCACGGCGAAGCAGCCCGTCGACCAGCGGCGCGTGCCCTACCACTGCGTGGACGTGGCCGACATCGGCGAGCCGTACTCGGTCGCGCTCTACCAGACGGCGGCCAGGGAGGCCATTGACGCCCTGCTTCGCAAGCATGCCGTTCCGGTTGTCGTGGGGGGCAGCGGGCTCTACGTCCGCGCGGCGCTCGACGACATGGTCTTCCCGAGCGGCCAGCCGGCGTCCCGCACCAGGGAGCGCCTCGAGCAGCTCGCGGCCGAACTCGGACCGGAGGGCCTGCACGCCTATCTGGCCGAACGCGACCCCGAAGCGGCGGCACTCATCCACCGCAACAACACGCGCCGCGTCGTCCGGGCGCTCGAGATGCTCGAGGAGGACGGCGCCTCCTACGCCGACAAGCACGCCCTGTTCGCGGAACGCCGCTCCGTCTACACGTCCGTCCAGATCGCCTTGACCATGGACCGCGCGGAGCTGTACGCGCGCATCGACGCCCGCGTGCTGCGCATGCTCGAGGCGGGCCTGCTCGAGGAGGTCGAGCGGCTGCTCGCCGCCGGCCACCGGGAAGCGCTCACGTCCGCGCAGGCCATCGGCTACAAGGAGCTGGTCGGCGTGGTCGAAGGGCGCGAGGACATCGACTCGGCGACGGAGAAGATCGCCCAGGCGACGCGCCGGTACGCAAAGCGCCAGCTCACATGGTTCCGTGCCGACCCGCGGGTGCACTGGCTCGACGTCACCGGAATGTCACCGGCCGAGGCGTCGGATGCCGCATCCGCGCTGTTACAATCGGTCGTGCCCGGCTGACGACAGGAGCTGTCCGACCTTGGAACTCACGTTCACGAAGATGCACGGTCTCGGCAACGACTTCGTCGTCGTCGACGATCGGACCGAGTCGTGGGACTTCGACCCCGACGCCGTGCGCTGGATCTGCGACCGCCACTTCGGGGTCGGAGCCGACGGGCTGATCCTCGTCCGCCCGGCGACGGACCCGTCGTGCGACTTCTTCATGCTGTACTACAACGGCGACGGGACCACCGCGGAGATGTGCGGCAACGGCGTGCGCTGCTTCGCCAAATGGCTCGCCGACCGGGGCCTGGTGACGGGCGACTCGCTGACCGTCCAGACGCTCGGCGGGCCCAAGCGCATCGATATCGAACGCGATGAGAGCGGGATGATGACCGTCGCGCGCGTGGACATGGGCGAGCCGGTCCTCGACCCCGCGCTCATACCAACGACCTTCACGGGGTCCGCGGTGATGGACTGCCTCATCGAGACCGAGGCGGGCCCGTTCAGGGTCACGGCCCTATCGATGGGCAACCCGCACGCGATCGTGTGGGTCGACGACGTCGACAGCGCGCCCGTCGAGACCGTCGGCCCGCTCATCGAGAACCACCCGGCGTTCCCGAACAGGACCAACGTCGAGTTCGCGGAGGCCGTGAACGGCGAGGACCGCGTCCGTCTGCGCGTGTGGGAGCGCGGCGTCGGCGAGACCCTGGCGTGCGGCACCGGCGCGTGCGCGACGCTGGTGGCGGCCACCCTCTCGTGCCGCTGCGGCCGCACGGGGACCATCGAGCTGCCCGGAGGCGAGCTCGTCATCGGATGGGGGACGGACGGCCACGTCTACATGACCGGACCGGCCGAGCAGGTCTTCACCGGCGTCATCGAACTGCCGGACGAAGCGTAGGGTGCTCGCCTCGCCGCATCCGGGGGCGCTCGCAGGCACGACCACGCGCTCGCAAGACGTCTGCTACCATAGCCGCAACCCGCGCCCCTTGAGAGGGCGCGACGCGTACCGCCACAACAGGAAGAGGGCTTCGTGAGGACCGCTGACCGCATCGCCAAGCTGCCGCCGTACCTGTTCGCCGAGATCGACCGCAAGGCCAATCTGAAGCGCGCGCAGGGCATCGACGTGATCTCGCTGGGCATCGGTGACCCGGACCGCCCGACGCCTGAGCGCATCGTCGAGGCCATGGGCCGCGCGATCCACGTGCCGAAGAACCACCAGTACCCGAGCTATGCCGGCGCGCCGTCGTATCGCAAGGCCTGCTCCGAGTGGATGCAGCGCCGGTTCGGCGTGGAGGTCGATCCCGACACCGAGACGCTCGCCATGATCGGCTCGAAGGAAGGTATCGCGCACCTGTTCGTTGCCTTTGTCGATCCCGGCGACGTCACGCTGGTGCCCGGCGCCGGCTATCCCGTCTACTACACCGGCGGCGTCATGGTGGGCGGCGAGACCTACTGGATGCCCATGACCGAAGAGAACGGCTTCCTGGCGGACTTCGAGTCCACGCCGGCCGACGTGCTCAAGCGCGCCAAGATGATGTTCCTGAGCTACCCGAACAACCCGACCTCGGCCATCGCGAACGAGGCGTACTTCGACCGTGCCATCGCATTCGCGCGTGAGCACGACCTTCTGCTCGTCCACGACAACGCCTACTCCGAGATCGGCTACGACGGCTACCGGCCGCCGAGCCTGCTTGAGCGCCCCGGCGCCAAGGACGTCGCCATCGAGCTGTTCTCGTGCTCGAAGGCCTACAACATGACCGGATGGCGTGTCGCGTTCGCGTGCGGCAACGCGCAGGCCATCAAGGCGCTGGGCACCGTGAAGAGCAACATCGACTCCGGCGTCTTCACCGCCGTCCAGGACGCCGCGATCGAGGCGTTCGCCGGCCCGCAGTCCGAGATCGACGCGCTCTGCGCCAT
>CAZHMA010000186.1:0-3147 GCA_964533555.1 uncultured Eubacteriales bacterium | reverse complement strand
GGGGCAGGGTGCTGCTGCGGATCGCGGCGGGGTACGGACGGCAGCTCGGAACCGAGCGAATCAAGGAGTTGGCCGCGGTCGTCGGCGGCGGGCTGGTCTTCCGGGCGTTCGCCCGGCAGGCCCTCACGTTGGTGCCGGGTTTCGGCTGGGTCGTCAAGGCCGGCATCGGCTACACCGGCACGGTCGCGATGGGCAACGCCGCGATAGCGTACTTCGAGCGCGGTGCCGACGTGCCGCAGATGCTGGCAGGGCTGAAGCTCTCCGCCGAGAAGACGGTGCGCTCCGCGAAGGAACGCCTGCCGCGCCGCCAGCGCCACGCCCTGCCGGCGGCGGATGACTACATCGAGCTGCCCCGGTTGGAGCTCGTGCCCGCCGAACCCGCGCCCGCGGCCGGCCCCGTCGTGCCCGCTCCGGCTGAAGCGGAAACCACCTCGTGACGGACCTCTGGCCGCGCGTGGAGCCGCTCCTCGCGCGCGTCGAGCGGCCTGCACGCTACATCGACCGTGAGTGGGGCGCGCGCCACGCGCATGACGCCGCCTACCGCGCGGTCCTGCTGTATCCGGACACCTATGAGCTCGGCATGGCCAACCAGGCCATCGCGATCCTTTACGACCGGCTGAACGGCATGGACGGCGTCGCGGCGGAGCGGGCCTTCGTGCCGTGGATGGATATGGGCGCCGCCATGCGCGAGGCGGGCGTGCCGCTCTTCACCCTCGAGTCGTGCGCGCCCGTCGCTGAGTGCGACCTGCTCGGCATCACGCTGCCGTACGAGCTCACGTACACCAACGTGCTCGAGGCGATCGACCTGGCGGGGCTCGCGCTGCGCTCGGTCGACCGCGTCGAGGGCGACCCGCTCGTAGTGGGCGGCGGGCCGTGCGTGTACAACCCCGAGCCGGTGGCGGACTTCTTCGACGCGATCCTGATCGGCGAGGGTGAGGACGCCATCGCCGACATCGTGGCGGTGCACCGCGCCGCGAAGGCCGATGGACTGTCGCGCACCGACACGCTGGAGCGTCTGGCCACCGTCCCCGGCGTATACGTCCCTTCGCTGTACACGCCCGCGACAGCGGGCGCGCCCGCGCACCCGCGCGAGGGCACCCGGGCGCCGGCGGTCGTCGAGAAGCGCGTGCTCGCCGACCTGTCCGCGCACCGCACGCCCGACTGCGCCATCGTTCCCTTCATGGACGTGATCCACGACCGGGCGAGCGTGGAGGTGCTGCGCGGATGCTCGCGCGGCTGCCGCTTCTGCCAGGCGGGCATGGTCTACCGCCCCGTGCGCGAGCGGACCGCGGACGAGATCGTGCGCGACGCCGTGGCCCAGCTGCGCTGCACGGGGCATGAGGACGTGTCCCTCACGTCGCTCTCGACGACCGACCACAGCCGCATCGAGGAGGTCCTTCGTCGGCTCGGCGGCGCTGTGGCCGGAACCGGCGTGGCGATCTCGCTGCCCTCACTTCGCGTCGACTCGTTCGGCGTAGAGATGGCGCGGCTCTCATCGCAGGGAGGCAAGAAGGGCGGCCTGACCTTCGCGCCCGAGGCCGGGACGCAGCGTCTGCGCGACGTCATCAACAAGGGTGTGAGCGAGGCCGACCTGATCGACACCGTGCGCGCGGCGTTCGGCGCCGGCTGGCGGCGCGTGAAGCTCTACTTCATGATCGGCCTGCCCACGGAGACCGACGAGGACATCCGCGGGATCGGCTCGCTCGTGTACAAGGTGCTGGACACGGCCCGGGAGGCCACGCCGCCCGCCCAGCGCGGGGGACTTCGCATCTCCGTGTCGGTCACGGTGTTCGTTCCGAAGGCCATGACCCCCTTCCAGTGGGAGGGCCAGCTGCCGCTCGAGGAGGTCCGGCGCCGCCAGGGCGTCCTTCGGGAGGCCGTGCCGCGCAAGGGCGTGGACCTGCACTGGCATGACTCTGACGTGAGCTTCCTCGAAGGAGCGCTCGCGCGCGGGGGCCGCGAGGTCGGCCGCGTGATCGAGGCGGTCTGGCGAGGCGGCGGTGCCTTCGACGCGTGGACGGAGCGCTTCTCGCTGCAGCGGTGGCTCGACGCCTTCGCCGCGGAGGGCGTGGACGCCGCGGAGCTCGCTACCGCTCAGCGCGACGTGGAGGCACCTCTGCCGTGGGACCACATCTCCGCCGGCCTCGACCGGCGGTGGCTGCTCGACGAGCGCGCCGCGGCCATGGCGGGCGAGAAGACGCCCGACTGCACCTTCGAAGGCTGCACCGACTGCGGCGTGTGCCCGGGTCTCGGCGTCGACATCGTGCTGGCCGGTGGTTCCCGTGGCTGACATGACGTTCCGGCTGCGCGTGACCTACGGCAAGACGGGTCGTCTGCGCTTCCTGTCGCATCTCGAAGTGACACGCGCGTGCGAGCGCGCTGTACGACGCGCCGGACTGGCGTATGCTGTGACGCAGGGGTTCAACCCCCGGATGAAGGTGGCCTTCGGACCGGCACTGCCGGTAGGGACCGCAGGAACGGCCGAAGGCTACGACGTGTGGCTCACACGCCTGGTACCGCCGCAGGATGCACTCGCGGCGCTCAGGGCATCGAGCCCCGAGGACCTCGCGCCGGTGTCGGCGAGGTACGTCGGCGAGTCGGTGCCGTCGCTGACGGCGGCACTCACGCTCGCGGACTACGAGGTCGTGGTTGTCGGTCCGGACATGGGTCTGGACCGTGTACGGCAGGGCATCGAGGCCATCAAGGCCGAAGGCAGCTTGACGCTTCAGCACAAGGGCAAAGACAAGGTTTTCGACTTGGCGGTCCACCTCCCGAAGGAGGCGACCGTCGGGGAGTATCCCGGAGGCGCACTCGTGCGGCTGACGACGCGGATGACCGCGTCGGGCACGCTGCGCCCCGAGGCCCTGATCGCCGAAGCGCTTCGCCGCACATCGACCGAAGGCGCCGTCACGACCGTGACGCGCACCGGCCTCCGCCCGGAAGGGGAGGACGCGTAGCAGTACGCGCCCATTGAGGAGCGCAGGTGGCCGATATCGTGCGGGAGATGCTCATCTCCCACGACCCGTCCGAGACACGCGTCGCCGTGCTCGAGGACGGCAAGCTCGTCGAGTACTACATAGAACGCGCGAAACGCTCCGTGGTGGGCAACGTCTACCTGGCCAGAGTCAGGGACGTCCTGCCGGGTAT
>CAZHMA010000185.1:0-3158 GCA_964533555.1 uncultured Eubacteriales bacterium | reverse complement strand
ATCGTGCGACGCGCGCGGGACTTCGGAGACGGCCTGCGCATCCTGTGCATGCCCGACCACCCGACGCCCATCGCGCTTCGCACCCACGTCGGCGAGCCGGTCCCGTTCGTCGTCGCCGGGCCGGGCGTGCCCGCGAACGGTGCAGTGCGCTTCGACGAGACCGCGGCGTCGGCCACGGGGCTCCTGCTCGACCCGGGGCGCAGGGTCATGGACCTGCTGCTCGGCTGACGGGGGTGGCCCGCCCTAGGCGACCTGTGGCCTGACGCGAACCGCGGCGGGCAAGGGCGGTGCGACGGGCGCGGGACGGATAGCCGGCTCCGCGGCAGGCCTGGCTGCGAGCGCACGCCCCAGGAGCACGGCGCGCTCGCGCGTGACGTCCCACGACGCGGGCCCCGACCATCGCCGGGCCACCGCCGCGGTCCCCACGACCTCGACGCCCGCCCTGTCCAGCACACGCCACACGCCCGCTAGCCCGTAGGGAAGGGTCCCGAGGCGTGCCGCGATGCCGAGCAGGGGCGGCGCGGATGACACGAGGCCGGCGCGCTTGCGGATGGGACGATCGCCCGGCGTGCTCTCCCCGTGGCGGCTGTCGTACACGCCGCCGAACGACCCGACGAGCCGCCTGAGCAGCGCCTCCGCACGGGGGTCGCGCTGAGAGGCGCTGGATGCGACGCCGACGAGCAGCGTCTCGGCCGCCGCCAGCTCGGCGGAGGCAGTCTCGATGAGCCGGTGTCGTCTCGCACAGCGGCCCGTGGCGCGGCAGTCCCCGCACGACGCGCAACAGGTGCTGAAGAGGGTGTAGAGACGTACCGGGGTGACCTGCGCGCCGGTACGGGCACACTCGCGGGCCGCGCACTCGACCGCCCGGGTGACCGGGCCGCCCCCGATGGCGCTCGCGTCCAGCACGACCATCCTCATGCCAGTCCCCTCGTCAGGATCCGGTCTTGGCCTCGCTCGGTGAAGCGGGCAGGCCCCGCCGCACCGCCTCGATGGAGTCGTCGATCCAGTCGATGGCGCTGCGCGCGGCGGCCGTGCTCGCGGCGAGCGTCATCCGGCGCAGCTCAGCATCACGGCGGCGGCCGGTGCGTCTGGCCCATGCGTCCAGGTCTTCGCGGGCGGGTCCGCGCAGCTCGTCCAGGCGACGCTGGTAGACGTCCCGGGCCCGGGCCAGCTGCCCGACGATGTCGTCGTCCGGCAGGTCGGGGGCGAAGAACAGGTGCAGCAGGAAGGGATCGCGCACGGGCGCGGGGGTCTCCGGTCGCAAAAGCCACTCTGAGAGGGCCGTACGGCCCCTGTTGGTGAGTGAGTAGACCCTGCGGTCGGGTTTGCCGCGCTGTGGCACGAGACGCGATCTGACGAGCCCGCGCGCCGCCAGCTGCTCGAGCGTGCGGTAGACCTGCGCCTGGTCGGCCGTCCAGACATGGCCCGCGGCTTCATCGAAGCAGCGGGTCTTCAGGTCGTAGCCGGTCATGTCATCCCGGCTGAGGAACCCCAATATGGCGTGCTCGAGCGCCATCCACCCGCCCTCATGGGCTTATAGGACAAGACGAGTATACGATAAGTCCTATACAAATCAACATGAAGTAATGGTGGAGGGTTTGAGAGAAAACCGCAGGTAGACGACGTGCGGAAACCCTAGACCTTGACTTGATGGGGTTTCGGGCGTTCGGGAGCCGAGTAGCGGGGTCTTGTGAGGCCTCCAAGACACTAAGTCGGCCTCACAAGACCCCGCTACTCGGCGAACTGGGCCCGATGCAGTCGAGCGAACGCCCCGTCGGTGGCCAACAGCTCAGCGTACGTGCCGCTTTCGACGATGCGGCCGTTGTCCACGACGACGATCCTGTCTGCGTCGCGAACCGTGGAGAGCCTGTGGGCGATCACGAAGGCCGTTCGGCCCTTCAGGATGTCGCGGAGGGCGTCTTGGATGAGGACTTCCGTGCGCGTGTCCACCGAGGACGTGGCCTCATCGAGGATGAGGATGCGCGGGTCGGCGAGGATCGCACGGGCGAAGGCGATGAGCTGCCGCTGCCCCGTCGACAGCAGGGCGCCGCGTTCGCCGACCTCGGTGTCCAGCCCTTCGGGCAGCCTGTCGGTGAAAGTGGACGCGCGGGCCAGCTCGGCAGCCCGGCGGACGTCCTCGTCGGAGGCCGCGAGCCGTCCGTAGCGGATGTTGTCGGCGACCGTGCCGGCGAAGAGGAACGGCTCCTGGAGCACGACGCCGAGGCGGCTTCGCAGCGAGTGTGTCGCGACACGGCGCAGGTCGTGCCCGTCCACCAGGACGGCGCCGGCCGTCGGGTCGTAGAAGCGAGCGATCAGGTTCACCAGAGTCGACTTCCCGGCGCCCGTGGGACCGACGATCGCCAGCGTGGTGCCGGGGTCGACGCACAGATCGATGTCGTGCAGGACGTCCGGCCCCTGCGCGTAGGCGAAGCGGACACCGCGGAACTCGACCCTTCCCTCGACCTCCGCCAGCGACGTCGCGTCGGGTGCGTCGGCCACGTCGGCGGGGGTGTCCAGGAGCCCGAACACCCGCTCCGCGCCCGCGAGCGCGGACTGCGTGTCGGCGTAGATCGACGAGAGCTGGTTCACGCCGTTGAAGAAGTTGCGCGCGTACGAGAAGAAGGCCACGACGACCCCGATGGTCACGATCCCGCGGGCGGAGAGCCAACCGCCCAGGACGGCCACGGACGCGACGGAGAGGGTTGAGATCACGCTGAGCGCCGGCGAGAACGCGGCGGAGATCGCGGAGGCGGTGATGTTCGCGTCGCGGTTCGCCGCATTGCGCCCCGAGAACGACTCCCGGTTGGCCGCGGTGCGCGCGAACGCCTGTGCGACGCGGATGCCGGCGAGCTCCTCCGTCAGCGATGACGAGACGTCCCCTATGGCTTCCCGCGTGCGCCGGTACGCCCGGCGCGCTACGGCGGAGAACGCCCGGGTCGTCAGCCAGAGGACGGGAACCACCGTGAGCGTGGCCAGCGCGAGGCGCCAATCCACCCAGAACATGCCGACCAGCGTCGCCAAGACGCCGAGCGCCGCTCCGAACACACGCCGGAAGGTGGTCGACAGAAACGAGTTGAGCGTCTCGACATCGCTCACGAGACGGCCCATGGGATCCCCGGACCCGGTCCGACCGAAGTACGCGACCGACAGGCCCAGGG
>CAZHMA010000184.1:0-3208 GCA_964533555.1 uncultured Eubacteriales bacterium | reverse complement strand
AGCGGAACAGGTCGAAGAGCGTGTCGTTGATCTGGTCCTGGATGAAGTTCTCGAGCACCTTGGAGTCGAGGTAGCCCTCGTCGACGAGGATCTGGCCGAGCCGGCGGCCCGCCTTCTCCTTCTTCTGGATCTTCTGAAGACCGAGCGCCTGGCGCAGCTGCTTCTCGGAGATGACGCCGGACTTCACGAGGCGCCGCCCCAGCGATTCACGGTTCCAGTTCGACGAGGCGAAGAACACGCGGCCCTTGTCGAAGCACACCTTGCCCTGGGCGTCGGGCCGCTCGAGGAACAGCGTGCCGGACTTACGCCCGGAGGCGAGCAGGCGGAACATGTCCGCCAGCGAGAAGTCCTTGAGATTGCCCTCCAGCGCCACGCTTCATCCTCCGTGCGGCCCGGCCCACCCCTAGCATTCCGATGGTAGCATGCGGCCCCTCACCCGACCACGCCACCGTGCCTCGCAAGGCGGCGCCCGGACCCGGGATGGGCCCGGGCGCCGCCCGGAATGACGCTGTAGCGGTTCGCTAGCGGATGAACATGAACCGTGGCAGCGATACCGACGTCGTGCCGTCCCCGTTGGGGTGCGTCGCCACGATCTTGTAACTCCCCTTGAGGGTCAGCCTGATGCGCTGCGCGTACTTCGTGGAAAGCCTCCAGTAGCTGCGGTTCAGGGTCGCCGCCGTGAAGGTCTTCTTGAGCACCCACCTGCCGCGCTCGAGGCGATACGCCTTGATCGCGACGAGCCCGCGCCTCGTGGTGGCATGCTGCGGCCTGATCCAACCCCACACCTCGAACGACACGCCGCGGCGGACCGCGTAGCGGGTCCACGGGCGCGAGAGGCTGTGGGTCGGTGCGGCCACGGGGGGCGCCGGCGGCACGTACGGGTACGCCGCGGCGAACACGTCGGTGCTGCCGTTCGTGTCGTCGGCGACGAGGTTCGACGCATTGCTGCCGAAGGCGATGACACCGCCGTCGTCGCTGATGGCAGCGCCGTAGTCGCTGTCGTCGCCGCCCGGCATGTTGTCGGCTGAGATGCTGACCATGCCGAACTTGCCGCGCGTGTAGTCGCGCACGAACACGTCGTCGGACTCGTTGTTGTCGTTCGCGACAAGGTTCGACGCGCTGGACGCGAAGACCACGGTGCGGCCGTCGCCGCTGATCGCGGGGTCCCAGCTGCTGTCGTTGGACTGGGCGCCCGAGATCGTGCGACTCACGCACACCGTGCTGCTCGTGTCGAGATCGCGCAGGAAGATGTCGTGCTCACCGTTCGTGTCGTCGGCGACGAGCCATGAAGCCTCGGACTCGAACGCCACACGCCGGCCGTCCCTGCTGATGGACGGGTCCAGCGACATGCCGATCCCCGTGTCGGTGGCCGGCTCGCTCGCGCGGACCACGGATCCGGATACCAAGTCCTTGACGTAGACGTCGACTTCCGCGGTCTTGCCGCTCTCTACGTCGCCGGGCGCCCACGCGTTCCCTGTCATGAACGCGACATAGCGGCCGTTGCCGTTGATCGACGCAGTGCGGCTCCCGCGGTCACCCTCGACACCCTCGGCGTCGACGCTCGCGCGCACGGTCGTGCCGGTGGTGCGGTCCCAGACGAAGACGTCGCGCAAGCTGTTGTTGTCGTTCGCGACGAGCCCGTCGTCGTAGGAATCGTAGGCGACGTAGCGCCCGTCCTCGCTGATCGACGGGTCGTCGGAGTCTGAAGTGGTCGGAACGCCGTCCGGACGGACTGAGACGCACGTCGTCTCGCCCGACGCGCGGTCACGCAGGAATATGCGGTCCGTGCCGTCGTCCGGTGCTCCAGGGAGGTTGCCGGCGTCCGACGCGAACACCACGTAGCGGCCGTCACCACTGATGTCGGGCTGCCAGCACTGGCTGTCCGCGATGGCGCCATCGGCCGCGCGGCTCTCGCGCGTGGTCACGCCGGTCGCTCGATCGCGCACGTAGATCTGATCGCTCCACTCGCCGCTGAAGTCCCCGGCCCAGAGGTTCGAGGCGTAGGACTCGAACGCGACGTATCGGCCCGTCGTGCTGACCGCGGGATCCTCGCTGTCGTCGTTCCCGAGCGTGCCGGTGGTGTTGACGCTCACGACCGTGCAGTAGCCCGCCACGCGCTCGACGGTCGGCTTGAGCGCCAGGTTCGCGTCCACTCCGGTCCGCGTCGCGCCGAAGGCCACGAAGAACTGCGTCGCGGAGGCCTCCGTGGAAACGCCGTCGTACCACTGGGTGAAGTACCGGTCCCCGCCGAACGACACGGTCTGGGTGCCCTCGACGACGCCCATGTTGTAGGTGCCGTCCGCGAGCGTCTTGCCCGAGTCGTAGTTCTTGAAGCCGGAATCGAGTGCCGTGAGCCAGGGATCGCCCTCGGACGTCACCCAGATGGTCGCGCCCGGTGCGGGTGCGCCGGCGGCGCGAACGGTCCCGGCGATGCGCGCCCCGGAGGACGTGAGGTCGGTCACGCGGATCGCATAGAAGCCGATGTAGTCGTAGTAGCCATAGGCGTGGTTCTTGACGTAGAGCGTGCCGCTCGTGGTGGCGGTCCAGTAGAGGTAGGAGTAGTTGTCCGGGCCGGCGTCGTCGTTGTAGGCGAGTTCCGTCGTGCCGTCGGCCGCGTACAGGCGGATGTAGAAGTCACGGTTCGTCGTCGGCTCCGGAGCGCCCGGCCCGGTCTGGATCAGGTACCGATGTCCGGCGACGGCCGTGAACTGCTGCCAGTCGATGTCGTAGGCCGGGTAGAGCGAGTGCTCCTGCTTCACCCCGTTCGTCGAGATCGTGACAGCCTGCGCGGGCGAGTCGTCGGGCTCGTAGCTGTCAGGCGCCACGGGATCGGCGTACGCCACCGCCGGCAGGATCAGCAGGCACACAAGGGCCGCCATCGCGGCGAGCCCCACGATCGATCGAACTCGAGATTCCCTCATCTTGCGCCCTCCCCATCGTCCCGCCAAGTCGCACTCCCCGCGCCTCGCCTGCGGAGATATGCGATGAGAATGCTCTCACGGGGGCGGCCCGCGCAAGACCGACTTGACGGAGAGCGCCGCCAACGCGACGGCGCCCCGACCCCGCCAGGGGCCAAGGCGCCGTTTCAGGACGCATTCGAGACGTACCGCGTCACTCGACGCGCATCGGCGGACCCGTGTAGGACATGTGCGATCCACCGGTCCCGTCGGTGAGCGATGCCCAGTCCGCAGGTCCAGTCACCAGCGTC
>CAZHMA010000183.1:0-3219 GCA_964533555.1 uncultured Eubacteriales bacterium | reverse complement strand
TTCCAGTCACGCACGCGTCGGTGATCGGATTTGCGGCAGCGCACGTACCGAGGATCTCTGTTTTATAGGTAGCATTCGCGGAAACGACGCTTGCCACGCGTTCCGCGATACTCGTGAGGGCTTCGGCATGGCCGCTCGCGTGCGAATTGCTAAATTCATTGACGGATTTATTGATCTTGTCCGACGGGAGAAGTTCCACGGAGCCCGCCACATCGGCGTCACGGCTGAGGTAGTTCCCCCTCGCGTTGAGGATGTAGCCGGGACGGTTCGTGTCCTCCAGGGGCATCCTCCAGTGGGTCACGCCTGAGCCCGCCCACAGATCGCCGACACCCGTCCAGGAGAGATCCACGAATACCGTGGTGGTGTAGTCGCGTGTAGGCGTGATCGGGTTGCCGAGCTCATCCTCGGGCCACGAGCCCACCCACTCCTGCACCCGCACTTCGACCGGAGTCGATACGTACGCGGTCGTGAGACCCCTGTCCATCTGCGGATCGAGTCCGGGTACTTCGCCGGTCATCTGCATGTAGTAGTAGTCCGACAGCGGTTGCCCATACCCGCCCGACTGCTCCTCCGCGAAATAGCGAAGCCCGTCGCTCGACCACCGGCTTCTCCACCAGCTCGAGTACGACAAACCGCGCGACTGCCCGCAATAGACCTGCACGGTGGCAGGCCGGCCCGCCGGGCCTGTGAAGAACCAGGCGGCGCCGGCTTCATGGATGCGGTCCTGAGAATTCTCGGGGTCCGCAGCTCCCCCGACAGCCGGCATCGCAAGAACCAGGGCCAAGACGACGCACGACGCGGCAAGACACGACCTTCGATCCATGGTGGCTCCCCCTCCGATACGATGCGGACCCCCGCCCGCTGCCTCGTGAGTTCGTCGGCCGTCGGGGGAATCCTTCTCGCTCAGAGGCTCTGTCCGGTCGAGCGGGTCGTGCTGAGCAGCTCCGCCGCCCCGGCGGGGCCGACGACGCCGAACAGCCCAGCCACCCCCGCGGACACCCATATCGCCGCCGCCGCGAACGCGCGCCCCCACCCCGTGATCACTTCGCGGTACCCCAGGTCCTGCAGGTACATGCCGACGGTCCTCGTCATGAGCCGGGTGATGACGGCGGAATACAGCCCGTCGGCGACCGCCATGAAGGCGAGCAGGAGCGCCACGTGCGCCACCCACCCGAGCGCGATCGATCCCGTCGCGTCCGTGAGCACGATGCGCATGACCGGGAACGGCCATGCGAGGATAGCGAGAAACGCACCGACGCCCAGGTCGACGAGCGCCGCCGCGCGCACGCGCCGGGGCTCCGCCGGGCCGTGCACCTCATAGTCTCTGAACGCGTTCGACATCTCCGGGCGGTCCTTCCTAGAGCCTGCCCCGCGCCGCGGAGTAGGCGGCGAGCAGAGCGGAATACTCCTTCGGCGTGCTCATGCCGCCGTCGTCGGCCACCAGCAGCGGACCCGACCGGGCCAGTGTAGCGAGCCGCGTGCCCGCCCGCACGCCGCCGGCGACCCCCTGGGAGAGCGCCTGCACGCCGAGCCCTCCCACCACCACGAGCTTGCGCGAACGCGCATCGCCGAGGATCCGCACGAACGCCTCGTCGCTCACACCCGCCACATGGACCGCGCCGAACCCGGCGCCGGCGATGGCGTCTATCAGAACCGACACGTCGCCATCGGAGTGCAGCACGCAGCGCAGCCGTGCCGCGCGAGCGGCCGTGACAGCATGTGCCAGCCTCGGCATGACCTGCTCGGACAAGTACGCCGGCGACGCGAGCGGACCGGTCGCACCGCACAGGTCGTCGGCGACCACGATCACATCGGCCCCGCCGGCCACGCCGTCCGCCACGGCCGCGAGCATGGCGCGTTCGGCCTCGGCGAGCGCCGGCGCGAGAGCGTCCGGGTCGCGGCCGAGCAGCCGCAGACCGTCGGAGTAGCCGACCGACCGCAGCGCGGAAGAGAACACACCGGGGACCGCCCACAGCACCGCGATCGCTTCGGCGTGCAGCAGGGCCGCAAACTCCCCCGCCCACGGCTCCCATGACGAGACGAACGCGAAGTCGAGCCGCGCGTCCGCGAACGCCCCGGCCAGCGCACCGGCGTTATCGTCTCCGGCGCGCGAACGCGGCAGCACTTCGGCGGGCAGGAACGTCGCACCGCACGCCGGTGGCGTGGTCACCGCGCCCGACAGCGCGCGCATCGTTCGTTCAAGACCGGTCACCGAAAGTCCCCTCGCTGTTACCGCCGTCCTGGTGAGGGTAACCTCGTCACGTAGTGCTGGCCACCCGCGTCGCGGCGCGGGACCACCGGATGCGGAGACGCGGTGACCGACCCGCCCCTGAGGACGACGGCCTTCTGGAGTCTCGAGCCCGACGCTGCGCTGAAGGAGGCCGGCTCCTCGATCGAGGGCCTCACGTCCTCGGAGGCCGCGGCGCGCCTGGCCCGCCTGGGGCCGAACCGGGTCGGTCCGCACCACCGCCCCAGCGACCTGCTCCTGCTCGTCCGCCAGTTCCGAAGCCCCATCATCCTGATCCTGCTCGTGGCGGCCACGCTCTCAGCGTTCCTCGGCGACCCGACCGACGCGGTGATCATCCTCGCCATCGTCCTCGTCTCCGGCCTGCTCTCATGGTGGCAGGAGCGCGGCGCCGTCGACGCCGTCGACAAGCTGCTGGCGATCGTGGCCGTCAAGACGTGCGTCGTGCGAGACGCCACCGAGGTCGAGGTCCCCGTCGCGGATGTGGTCTTCGGCGACGTCATGTCGCTGGATGCGGGCGACACCATCCCCGCCGACGCGCTCGTGCTCGAATCGCGCGACCTGTACGTCGACGAATCCGCGCTCACCGGCGAGACCTTCCCGGTGGAGAAGGATCTCGGCGCCACCCCGGCCGAAACCGCCCTGGCGAAGCGCACCAACGCGCTGTACATGGGCACGCACGTGGTGTCCGGGACCGCGCACGCGCTCGTCCTGCGCACGGGAGAGGCGACGGAGTTCGGCAAGGTGTCGTCCCGCCTCGAGACGTCGCCCACCGAGACCGATTTCGAGCACGGTATCCGGCGGTTCGGCTTCTTCCTCATGGAAGTCACGCTGCTGCTGGTGCTCGTGATCTTCGCCGCCAACGTCTACCTGCACAAACCGGTCGTGGACTCGCTGCTCTTCTCCTTGGCTCTCGCGGTCGGTCTGACCCCGCAGCTGCTGCCCGCGATCATCTCGATCAACCTGGCGCACGG
>CAZHMA010000182.1:0-3254 GCA_964533555.1 uncultured Eubacteriales bacterium | reverse complement strand
TAGCGGCCCTTCGGGCCGAGCGTGACCTTGACCGCGTCAGCCAGCTTGTTGACGCCGGCCTCGAGGCCGCGCCGTGCTTCCTCGTCGAACTTGATCTCCTTGGCCATACTTCGGGGTCCCTCCTTATGGATTGAGACGACGCGCCCTTCGCCCTCGGGCGGGGCGCGCGGTGTGTGAGCCTAGCCCTCGACGATCGCGTAGATGTCGCGGTCCGAGAGGATGAGGAGCTCCTCGCCGTCGACCTTGATCTCGGTCGCGCCGTACTTGCCGTAGATCACGACGTCGCCGGCCTTGACGTCCAGCGGGATGCGCTTCTTGCCATCCTCGTCCCAACGTCCCTCGCCAACGGCCATGACGGTGCCCTTCTGGGGCTTTTCCTTCGCGGTCTCGGGGATGAACAGCCCCGACTTGGTCTGCTGCTCGGCCTCGCTGGCCTTGACGACCACGCGGTCGCCCAACGGCTTCAGTTTCATGCCCTGCCCTCCATCTGGTCTCGATACGTCCGATGCCGCGGGGCGCGCACATCTCCGCGCCCCGCCTTGTTGCTGCTGACGTTCATACCCCCCGAAGAGCGAAACTAGCAGTCCCACCCGACGAGTGCTAACGCCAGACGAGATTCTACCGAGGGGACATCCCCAGCGCAAGTCCCGACGCACCGAGAAGCCCCACATCTGATATGCCGGCACTCATATCCATGCTCGGCCCGACGGTCCATGCCCGGACCGCGATCCGCCCGAGACCTGCCGACGCAGCGGCGCCCGGCGGTCTTCACGACCACCGGGCGCCGCTCGGAGTGCTGGCGGAGAGGACTAGTTCGGCACGGGGAAGCTGTACGGGATCGTCGGGAACGGCTGGCCGAAGCTGTTCCACAGGTTGTACGTGGCGCGGTTGATGCTGCCCTCGCCGCCGATCATGTAGCTGACGGCCGTGAGGGGCTTGTAGGTCTCGATGTACCACTTGACGCCGTTGGACAGGCGGTTCGACGGCGTGAACAGGACGGGGGCGAAGCCCATGTCGGCGGACAGCGGGACCGCGGCGAACGCGTCCCCGACCGACTCACCGGAGATGACGACCATCCGGCTGGTGTTCACCTGGTCGGCGTTGTCGATCATGTAACGCACGAGCGCTAGGTTGACCGCATACCGGTCCGGACCGTCCACGCGGACGATGTTCGCATCGCTTGCGACGAGCGTGCGCAGGCGCGCGTACACGCCCGCCGATATGCTGCCCATACCGCCGACGACGACGATCTTGTTCACGCCGGCCTTGGTGATGGCGTCGATCGTGGCCTGCGGCACGCCGTTCTTCTTGGTGAGCAGATACGACGCACACAGCGACGAGGCGACAGGTGCGGCGGCGGCCATGTCGGAGGGAACGGTGCCGTTGACGATGACGGCCGTGCGAGTGACCGCCTCGACGGGTGACAGGGCCCTCGTCTTCATGGAGGCGTGGATGTCCATGATCGTCTGCATCACGTTGGCCACGAGCACGTAGCGGTCGGAGCCGGTGATGCGCTTCACGTCACCGATGTACTGGTTCGCGCCCAGCGAGCGCACGAAGGCGTCGCCCAATGAGCCCGAGCCGCCGACCGCATAGATCGGCGTCTTGCCGAAGGGGACGCCGCCGGGGCCGAAGCCGGACTTGCTCATGCCGCCGGTGTAGTAGCCGGTGAGCGCGAGGCGGTCGAACTCGGCTCTCGTCGCCGCGGTCATGGAGGTCTTGCCACTCGTCAGAAGCAGGGGCGAGTCGGTCATCGCGGCGAGGATACCGGCGGCCAACGCGTCGGCCGGCGCCTTACCGTTGGCGATGACGATGCCGTTGTACGCGTTGCGCCTCCAGCCGCCCTCGATGTTCGAGGTCACGCCCCACAGCAGCTTCGAGACGTTGACCGTGGTGTCGTAGCGGTCGGCGCCGGTCAGCCGGCGGCCGATCCCCTTGTAGCCGAAGAGCCAGTACTCGCCCCACTGGCCACTGCCGATGTCGTCCGACTGCACCCGGACGAAGTACTTGCCGGGATGGGGGGCTATGAAAACCAGGCCGGCGTCGAGCGACCCGCTGAGGTGATCGTCGCTGCTGACCAGCTGACCGTCGTCGGCCCAGATGTTGGTCGTGGCCTCGAGCGAACCCGCAACGTCGTAGACCTTGATCATCGGGTCGGTGAAGTTGTTGGGCGTGGACGGCGTCCACGTCTCGAGCAGGACGGGCGTGCCGGTGGTCTCGACTGTGAAGTACATCCAGTCGGGATCGTTCGCGCCGTCTGCCAGCGGGTGCCAGGTATGGTAGCTCGCTGCCGGCATGGGCTTGGCCTCTGCCGGCGAGTTGTCGGGCTCGTAGGCGTCCCTGGCGACGTTCGCCTGAGCGGTCACGCCTCCCTGTGCACCGAGCGGTGCGTGGTTCGGATCGTCGGCCGCCAGGGCCGCTCCGGGCAGCATCGCTGCCAGCAGGACGACCGCGAGGCCGACCGCTATCGAACGCCGAAACTGGAATCTGGACACGTCTGGCACTCCCCCTCCGTCATGGCGCGCGCACAGCCGGAGCCTTGATCGCGGCGTCGCGCATGGCTGAATGGTAATACGAGGCCGCGAGTCAGGTCTACAGGGTCATGTGACCGCACCGCCGCAACGCCGGACCGCCGCGCACCCACGGCCGCCGGGCATGCGGGCGCCGCCGATCAGTCGAGTCTGAGGTTCGGGACAGCCTCGGCGGACGGGCCGAGCGTCTCCCCGCGCCACAGGCGGAAGTGGCCCGCGGCGGCGATCATCGCGGCGTTGTCCGTGCAGAGCTCGAACGGCGGAACGGAGAGCCGTACACCCTGCGCCGCGAGCGCCGTGCCCAGCGCCTCGCGCAGCGCGGTGTTCGCGGCCACACCGCCGCCCAGGCAGAAGGTCCTGACGCCGCACTCCCGCGCGGCCCTCACGGCCTTGGACACCTGCACGTCGATGACCGCCGCCTGGAACGACGCCGCAAGATCCGGTACGTCGATATCGCGACCCGCCGCCCGCTCGTTCGCCAGGTGGTTCACCACGGCCGTCTTGAGTCCCGACAGCGAGAAGTCATAGTCCCCCGAGTGGATCATGGCCCGCGGGAACCGGATCGCCGCGGGATCGCCCCGCGCGGCCAGCTTGGACAGCACCGGCCCGCCGGGGTACCCGAGCCCGAGGGCCTTCGCGACCTTGTCGAAGGCCTCGCCGACCGCGTCGTCCACCGTGGAGCCCAGCGTGTGGTACTCGCCCCACGCCGGCACGTGCACCAGC
>CAZHMA010000181.1:0-3319 GCA_964533555.1 uncultured Eubacteriales bacterium | reverse complement strand
GAGGCGCCGATGGCCTTGCGGATGCCGATCTCGCGGGTGCGCTCGGAGACCGCCATGGTCATCGTGTTCACCACGGACAGGCCGCCGATCAGCAGGGAGACCATCGCCACGCCGAAGATGATGCTGTTGAACATGGACATCTGCTGGCCGACGGTCTCCTCGAACGCCTTGGGGCCGGCCGCCTTGATGGTGCTGTCCTTGCGGCCGATGCGCAGCGCGAGCGCCTCGGCGTCCACGCCCGCCTTGGGGTACACCGCGATCGAGGTGCACGGGTCGCGCGGGTGGATGGGCCTGCGGACCGCGGCCGGCAGGTCCTGCATGAAGAGGTCCTGCGCGTCGGCCAGGTTCACGTACGCGCACTGGTCGGGTGCCGTGAGCGTCGGATCGGAGATGCCGACGACCTTGAACGACTTGCCGCGAAGCTTCACGGTGTCTCCCACGCCCGCGTCGAGCTTCTTGGCCATGTCGCTGCCCAGCGTGCAGGTACCGAGTTCACCGGTCTTGAGCTCGCGACCGTCCGCGTAGGTGATCACGAACTTCTCGTAGCCGGCCGACCTGCCGTCGGAGCCCATGATCATCGGCGGCACGCCGACACTGGCGGCCTGGTCCTTGTCGAGCATCATGCCGAGGCTCGCGGTCGCGCGGGCCACGCCATCGACCCGCTCGATCTCGCGGACCTTGCGGACCGAGAGCGGCCCGCCGAAGGTCCCGCCGTTGCCGGCGTCGGTCACGGTGATCTTGTCGCCGTAGTACTTGATGCCGCCGTCCACGAGCAGGTTGAGCTTCTCGGCCATCGCGCCCATGACGACGAGCGCGAGCACGCCGATGGTGATGCCGAAGATGGTGAGGAAGGCCCGGGCCTTCCTGCGGAACACGCTGCGTACGATCCCCATTCTCAGTTCTTCCCTTCGCCCGGTGGATGCGGGCCCCGTCCCCGGGGGAGCGCCCCCCCCGGGGCTCCCGCATCCGTCTTTCGGTGTGACGACCGTTAACATAACGTCCATCACTTACGAGTGATAAGTTACGACAGTAAAGAAACCCCGTCAAGGGGGGATTTCGAGGAATTCATTCCTGAGGTTGCGAGCACAGGCGCAGCGCAGGCGCGCTTGACGACTTCTCGGAACACTAATAACTTATGGTTGTACACAAAGGACTGACACCGGTGCCGGAAGACTGCCGAAGGGAACGGGACGACGATGTGCGCGAGGCCGGCGAACCCCAAGCTGCGCGACGAGATCCTCGTTGCCGCCCAGCGGATCGTCGAGGACTGCGGTCCCGAGTGCGTGACGATGCGTGAGGTGGCCCAGAAGGTGGGCTACAGCTCGACGACGCTCTATCTGTACTTCAAGGACAAACGCGACATCCTGCGCGAGGTGCTGGTTCGAGGCTTCGCGGACTGGGCGGACTTCTCCGACCTGTCCATGGTGGGGCCCACGCCGCTGGACAAGTTCCGCCAGCGCTGCCGGGCCCACGTCGTCTGGGGCCTCATGCACCCCGGCCTCTACAAGCTGATGCTCGAGTGGCGGATCGAGGACATCGGTGTCACGGCTGCCGAGGCGCCGCGGCTCGTCCCCGGTCTCACCCGCGGCGGCCCGCTTGTCGCGGCAGCCTTGGAGGCCGGTCAGCTCAAGGGCATCGACGACCCCGAGGGGTTCGGCAACATCGCCTGGGCGGCGCTGCACGGCATAACGTCCCTGGCGGTCTCGAGGCGCCTTCTCGGCGGGGCCGGCGACATGAAGGCCGAGGAGTACATGGCGGCGACGACCGGCATGGCCGACGACCTCGTCAACGGCCTGCTCGCGCCGTATCTCGCCTGACTCCGCGCGAGTGCGCCCCTGAAGCGTGGGCGTCGGCTCGGGTATGATGTTCGTCGCCGAGAAGGACGCGCCGCGCCGCGGCGCAAGGGCCACGGATCCCGGAGGGGCCACCTGCATGTCCATATCCGAAGAGCAGGTCCGACACGTCGCGATGCTCGCCAGGCTCGGCCTGAGCGATGAGCAGATCACGGCGTTGGGCGCGGAGCTGAACGACATACTCGTCCAGATCGACCGGATCCAGGCGCTGGACCTCGACGGGGTGGAGCCGACGACCCACGCGGCCGCCGTGTTCAACGTGACGCGGCCGGACGTCGTGCGACCGTGCCTTCCGCGCGAGGACGCACTGCTCAACGCGCCGGAGCAGCAGGACGGCGCGTTCCTCATCCCGAAGTTCAAGGGCTAGGGGCGGCGATGCAGGACCTCTCACGCCTCACGGCCCTCCAGATCCGCGACGGCATCGCCGCACGGCAGTTCAGCGCCGAGGAGATGGTCGAGGCGTCGCTCGCCCGGGTCTCGGCGGTCGAGGGCGACGTGCACGCGTTCAACCAGATCACGCCGGGACTGGCTTACGCCGCGGCGGCGCGGATCGACGCCATGGCGGCGGCCGGTGAGGAGCTTCCGCCGCTCGCGGGCGTGCCTGCCGCGTTCAAGGACAACATGAACCTTCGCGGCACGAACACCACGTGCTCGTCACGCATCCTCGAGGACTACGAGTCCGTGTACGACTGCACCGCCGTTCACCGCATGCTCGTGGCGGGGGTCCTGCCGGTCGGCAAGTGCAACATGGACGAGTTCGCGTTCGGCTCGTCGACCGAGAACTCCGCCTTCGGCCCGACGCACAACCCGTGGGACCTCGACCGTGTGCCGGGCGGTTCTTCGGGCGGCAGCGCGGCGGCCGTGGCCGCCGGGATGGCGGTCCTCAGCCTCGGATCCGACACCGGCGGCTCGATCCGCCAGCCGGGTTCGCTCACGGGGACCGTGGCGATGAAGCCGACGTACGGGCGCGTCTCGCGTTCCGGCATCGTGGCCTTCGCCTCGTCGCTCGACCAGATCGGTCCGTTCTCGAAGACGGTCGAGGAGTGCGCGCTCGTCCTCAACGCCATCTGCGGGAAGGACCCGCTCGACGCCACCTCCGTGGACAGGGAGCCCGAGGACTTCACCGCGACGATGCGTGACGGCGTCAAGGGGCTGCGCGTCGGCGTCGTCAGGGACCTGCTCGACCTTGAAGGCTGCGATCCGGCCGTGCGGAGCGCGGTCATCGCCACGGTCGACCAGCTCGCCGGCCTCGGCGCCGAGGTGGGCGAGGTCGATCTGCCCTCGTGCCAGTACGGACTGCCGGCCTACTACATCATCGGCCCGGCCGAGGCCTCGTCCAACCTGGCGCGATTCGACGGCATCCGCTACGGCCACCGCGCGGCGGGCGCGGAGGACGTCATGGATCTCTACCTGCGCTCGCGTGCCGAGGGGTTCGGCCCGGAGACCATCCGCCGCATCATGCTCGG
>CAZHMA010000180.1:0-3339 GCA_964533555.1 uncultured Eubacteriales bacterium | reverse complement strand
CCTCTTCAGTCCCAGCCCCTTGGCGGCACTGCTGTCCAATCATCATTGCATCTCGCGCGCCAAAAGTCGCGGCGCGATGGCGGCCACCGCATCCGCCCGCACCGGCAGGACTTGCGCAGGTCAAGCCATCTGCGCAGGTGTTGTAACCGTTACAAGCGTTGGTAACTTCTACACGACCAGCACGACGCGCACGTCCATCACGTTCGTCCCGGTCAGGCCCGAGCGCACGAGGGCCCCGGTCGCGCGCCTGCGTGCGACCGCGCGCAGGACGTCCGCGGCGTCCGAGCCCCCGATCACCGCATCGAGCCCGCGGGTCTCGGGGGCGACGCCCTGCTCCTGCAGCGCGATGCGGACGCGCTCGAGCGACAGGGCGAAGCCCGCCGCGGGCATCGGTGCGCCGAAGGCCGCGAGCACGTCGTCGTAGCGCCCGCCGCCGCCGAGCGGCAGGCCGAGCCCGGGCGCGTACGCCTCGACGATGAGGCCGGTGTAGTAGTCGAACGAACGCATGATGCCGAAGTCGATCCGCACCCGCGACGCCATGCCGGTCGCCTCGAGCAGCCGCCACGTCTCCGCCAGCCCGTCGAGCGCGCTTCCGCATCCCGCGGGCGCGACGGCCGCGCGGCAGCGCTCGACGGCCTCCGCGCCCCCGCCGATCCTCGGCACCACCCGCAGGGCTTCGGCTGCGGCCGGCGCGAGGCCTTCGCGACGCGTGAGGCGCTCCAGGCCGACAAGGTCGCCCTTGTGCGCGGCCGCCATGACCTCGTCACGCCACGCCGCATCGCCTCCCGCGGCGTCGAGCAGCGCGCGCAGCACCGCCACGGTGCCTATCCCGACCGTGAACTCCGTCATCCCGGTCGCAGCGAGCGCCTCGACGAGCACCGAGACCACCTCGGCGTCGGACGCGGGCCCGTTCACGCCCACGAGCTCGACGCCGGTCTGGGTGAACTGGCGCGCCTCGCCCCGCAGCGACGCCTGCTCGCGGTACACGTCGGCGGCATAGCGGATCCGGTACGGTCCCGGCGACCCGGCAAGGCGGGTCGCCACGAGCCGGGCGATCGGAAGGGTCATCTCCGGCCTGAGCGCGAGCAGCGTCCCATCCACGTCGAACAGGCGGAACGCCGTGCCTTCGAGCGAGTCGCCCGCGCCCGCCTCGAGCGTGCGGTACTCCTCCACGGCGGGCGTCTCGACTCCTCGGAATCCCCAGCGCTCGAACGCCGCGCCGATGGCGTCGGACACCGCCCGGCGCTCCGCCGCCTCCTCGAAGAGCACGTCGCGAAAACCTCTGGGGGTCGCGGGTCTCATCACGTTCGTCCTTATCATCCGGCCACGACGTCGCCGTCGCTTCGAGGGCTTGCCTCCGCCCGACGGGCCTTCTACCTGCGATACTTTAGTATAGTAGAGTGCTGTAGTGGCAAAGTACCATAGGGGATGCACGGGGCGCAAGCCCCGCGCGACGGCGCCCGCTTCGAGGGCCGGGACCCGGCGCCGCGAAGCCGACGCCGGTGTCTAGAGTTCCTTGATCGCCTCGGTCCCCAGCAGCTCGCGGAGCTCGGAGTGCAGGCGCACGTCGGTCTTGTCGACGCGGTAGGTGTCCGGCAGCTGCAGCACCTTGCGGGCGCCGTTGCCGTTCACCTCGACCTGGACGGAGTCGGGCCCTGGGTGACGCGCGAGCGTGTCCTTGAAGCGCGACAGCGTGGTCTCGTCGGACAGCGCATAGCCGGCCGTGACCATGAGCACGCCGGGGGCACGGCTGAAGGCGCCCTCGTCATCCAGGCGCTGGACCTCGATCGTGGTCAGCTTGGTGCCGCGGTCGGACGACTCGACCTTCGCCTTGATCCGGACGATCTCGTCCTCGGCGAACAGGCCCTCATAGCGCTGGTAGACGTTGCCGAAGAGCGCCCCGTTCATGAGCCCGTCGAGGTCCTCCAGTGTGTAGTCGATCATGACCTTGCCCTTCTTGGTCACGATCCGGTCCACCTTGGTGAGGATGCCGGCGAACCAGCCGGTCGTCCCGTCGGCGAACGTCTCCGCGTCCCCCAGCGACAGCGTGCGGGCGTTGTTCACGACGTCGGCGATCTCGCGCAGCGGGTGGTCCGAGACGAAGATGCCGAGCATCTCCTTCTCGTACACCAGCCGCATGCGCTTGTCCCACTCGTCGCCGTTGGGCGGCGGCGCCGACTCATCGAAGCCGTGGTCGACGTCGTCCATCTCGAAGAGCCCGATCTGGCCGTTCTCGCGGTCGCGTTGGCGCTTGGCCGCTCCCTCGACCGCGTCGTCGAGCATGGACATGAGGTGCTTGCGCGTGTAGCCGGTCGAGTCGAAGGCCCCGGCTTTCACGAGCGATTCGACGCCCTTCTTGTTGAGTGCCCGGGATTGGACACGCCCGCAGAAGTCCTGGAGCGACGTGAACGGGCCGGACTCCCGGCGCTCGTCCACGATGGCCGCGACCACTCCCTCGCCGACGTTGCGCACGCCGGCCAGGCCGAAGCGGATGCCCTCGGGCACCGCGGTGAAGTCCGCGCCCGAGGAGTTGACGTCGGGGGGCAGGACCGCGATGCCGCTGCGCTTGCACGAGGCGACGTACTTGACGATGTCCTCGGTCTTGCCGGCATAGCTCGAGAGCACCGCGGCCATGTATTCGCCCGGGTAGTGGGCCTTGAGGTAGGCGGTCTGGTAGCTGATGAGCGCGTAGGCGGCGGCGTGGCTCTTGTTGAACGCGTACTGGGCGAACTTCTCGATGTCGTCCCAGAGGCGGCTCACGACCTTGGGATCGTAGCCTCGCTCCACGGCGCCGTCGTTGAACGCCGGCTTGAGCTTGGCCATCTCCTCCGCGATCTTCTTGCCCATGGCCTTGCGCAGCTTGTCCGCCTTCGCGGCGGAGAAGCCCGACATCTCCATGGAGATGCGCATGACCTGCTCCTGGTAGACGATGGCGCCGTAGGTCTCCTCCAGGATCGGCCGCAGCCGGTCGTCGTAGTACGTGATGCGGGCCTTGCCGTGCTTGCGCGCGATGAAGTCGGGGATCGAGTCCATCGGGCCCGGGCGATACAGCGCGACGACGGCCACGATGTCGGCGAAGCACGTGGGCTTCAGCTGCTTCAGCACGTTGCGCATGCCGCCGGACTCGACCTGGAACACGCCGTCCACGTCGGCCCGCTGGTACAGCGCGAACGTTTCCTTGTCGTCCATCGGGATCGTCTCGAGGTCGATCTCGATGCCCTTGTCGTCCTTGATGGCGCGCAGGGCCTTCGCGAGCACGGTCAGCGTGCGAAGGCCCATGAAGTCCATCTTGAGCAGGCCGAGGTCCGCGATGAGCGTCCCGCCGTACTGCGTGATGAC
>CAZHMA010000179.1:0-3409 GCA_964533555.1 uncultured Eubacteriales bacterium | reverse complement strand
CACCGCGCTTCTCGAGGCGCTCGACGGCCTCGCGCAGGGCGGCAAGGCCACTAAGGTCGATGAACGGGACTCTGGCCAAGCTCAGCACGACGCCCTTCGGGTCGGTCCCGGTGTGCAGCAGCGCGCTCTCGAACTGCTCGACCGCGCCGAAGAAGAACGGGCCGTCGATGGTGTAGACCAAGACGCCCTCGGGCACCTCGGGCGTCTCCTCGCCGGCGACATGCAGGCCGAGCTCGTCCTCCTCGACCGTGCGGACCGTGACCGCGGCTGTCATGCGTCTGAAGAAGTTGAGCATGGAGAGGATGACGCCGACCTCGACCGCGATCACGAGGTCCGCGAAGACGGTCAGCAGCAGTGTCACGAGCATGACCGCCACGTCCGAGCGCGGCGCGCGGCGCACCGTGCGCACGACGCGGCCGATGTCGCTCATGTTGAAGGCGACCACGAAGAGGATGGCCGCGAGGGTCGCCAGGGGGACGTTGACCGCCAAGGGGGCGAGCGCCACCAGGACGAGCATCACCGTCGCCGCGTGCGCGAGCCCGGCGACCGGGCTGTTTCCGCCGTGGCGGACGTTGGTGGCCGTGCGGGCGATGGCCCCGGTCGCGGCGAAACCGCCGAAGAAGGCGACGGCCACGTTCGCGGCGCCCTGCCCGATGAGCTCCTGGTTCGAATCGTGCCGGGTGCCGGTCATCCCGTCGGCCACCGTAGCGGAGAGCAGTGACTCGATCGCGCCCAGAAGGGCGATGGCGAACGCCGGCTGGACCAGCTGCATGACCGTGGCGGCCGAGACGCGCGGCAACGTCAGCGGCGGCAGGCCCCGCGGGATCCCGCCGAACGCCGTGCCGATGGTCGCAACGCCCGCCGGGTGGGCGATCGCCATATATGCCGCTCCTGCGACGAGCGCAACGAGCGGACCCGGGACGGCACTCAGCACCGGGACGCGCGGCCACAGCGCGATCACCACGACCGAGACCGCGCCGAGCACGGCGGTCGCCGGGTGGAGCTGCGGCAGGGCTGACACCAGTCCGACGAGGCGGTCCAGGAACAACTCGCCCTCGATCTTCGGCAGTCCGAGGAAGTTGGCCCACTGGCCGACCCAGATGACGATCGCGATGCCGGCCGTGAAGCCGAGGATGACCGACTCGGGGATGAACTTGATCACGCTGCCCAGCTTGGCGAGTCCGAAGGCGACGAGCATGATCCCCGCCATGAGCGTGACGATCTGGAGCCCGGCGAAGCCGTACTTCGCCGTGATGCCGATCAGGAGGACGGCGAAGGCGCCCGTGGGCCCCGCGATCTGGACGCGGCTTCCGCCGAAGAGCGTGACGATCAGGCCGGCGACGAGAGCGGTGTAGAGGCCCTGCTCGGGCTTCGCCCCCGAGGCGATGGCGAACGCCATCGCGAGCGGTATGGCGACGACTCCGACGACGACGCCGGCGACGATGTTGCCGATGAGGTTGTCGCGCCGGAGGAGCCCCGCGCGCCACGCTTCAAGGATCGCTGCCATCTGCCATTCCGCCTCAGAGACTGTGGTTCGACACCCTAGCACTCCTGGCACGGCCGTGCCCGAACCGGCCCGCCCCGGCGCCGTCGCCCGCGCTCGCGCACTTCTTTTCGGAAACCGCTTGACAACTCGGTTTCCATGATGGAAACTGCGGACTAAGAGAGTTTCCGGTGTCGAAGAGGAGGTGCGGGCATGAGCGCGAGCAAGGAGCGGATCGCCGAGGTCTTCGCCAAGCACGTCGAGCGCTTCGGCTACGCGAAGACCACGCTGGACGAGGTCGCCCGCGAGCTCCGCATCTCCAAGAAGACGATCTACGTGTACTTCGACAGCAAGCAGGACATCTACGCCCACATCGTGGAAGGTCAGGCCACCCGGGAGCGGGCGAAGTTGAAGGCGGCGGTGGCGACCCAGCCCACCTACGCGGCGAAGCTGGAGATGCTCATGCGGTTCGTTCTCGATTCGGCTCGCGCGCACATCGATGAGACCACCGAGGGCGAGTGGCTGCAGGAGTACGAGGTCGCGGCCGACGCCTTCCGCAAGGCCAACGGCGACCTACTGCGCGAGCTCGTCCAGGCCGGCATGGACGCGGGCGAGTTCCCTGCCGGGGATGCCACGCTGGTCGAGAAGATGGTGGCCGCGATGATCGTGGAGTACCTGCTCCTGGTGAACGCCGACCCGGGCTACGACCGGGACGACGAGCTCATGGAGCGCACCCTGAGGTTCATCGGCTGACGGACCGGGGCCGGACAGCCTCCGGAGCGGAGGCGCGGCCCTTTTCGCGGCCTAGTGGAAACCCGAAACCAAAGCAGTATCGCGAGTCGAAGGAGTGAGGAAGATGATGAGGTTGGCGTTCTGGATCGCGTTCGTGGTGGGGTTCTTGGGTTGTACGGCGTTCGGCATCGGTCCGGTCCTGCAGCGAGCCGGCGGCGACTGGTTGTCGCCGTACATGCTCGCGGGGTGCGCCCTGGGCGCGGCGCTCGCCGCGCTGGCCGTCGCCTTCGCGACCGGGTACCGGCCGTCGGTCCTTCCCACCGACGCGGCCATGGTCGTCGCGCTGGTGGTGCTGATGGCGGCGAAGGTCGTCGTGGCGCTCGTGCAGTCCGGTCTCGCGTCCGCCGCGCGCGGCTGACGGTCATCAAGACAAGGAGAGTGAGCCAGACATGTGGATCCCGGTCCTTATCGCGCTGCTGCTCGGTGCCCAGCTGAACCTGACGGCCCTCGTGCCGGCCGCGAAGGGGCAGGCCGCGCCGCCCTGGTGGGTCGGCGGACGGCTCATCTGGCCGTTCGGGCTGGACACGCCCACGCTGCTGCACGGAGACGCCCTCACCACGCTGACGCCGCTGCTGGGCATCGGTTCCGCGGTCCTGTTCCTGATGGCCGCCGCGGCGCTCCTCGACTGGGTCGTGCCGGCGTCGTGGTTCCCGTGGCTGATCGCCGCCGGCGCCGTGTGCTCGATCGCGCTGCAGATCGTGTGGGTCTCGCCGTGGGCCGTCCTGCCGCTGCTCGTGGACGCCGCGCTCCTCTGGGCCGTCTTCGGCATGCGGATCACCGTCCCGGGGCTGCGGGGGTGAGTCCGTCACGCCCCGAAGTGCCGCAGGACCTGGAGCGCCCGCAGTGTGACCCACTTCGACGGCGCGCCCTTCTTCTCAACATCGGCGTACATCTTGCCGTTGTGGGTGTTGCGCATGAGCCAGCGCATCAGCGGGTCGGCCGAGTCGGACACGACGGAGAGGGCGGCCGCGTACTCCGGTCTCCGCTCCTCGCCGACCGCGGCCAGTGCCAGCAGCGCCTCGAGGGCATCCGAGTCGTAGGACAACGGAAAGCCGGAGCGCAGCCCGCCGGTCTTGTACTTGGAGCTCCGGCACGGGTGCCCGGCGAGCACCTTCGCCCCAACCCCTTCGCGCC
>CAZHMA010000178.1:0-3458 GCA_964533555.1 uncultured Eubacteriales bacterium | reverse complement strand
GAACGGGTAGAGGTTGACCACCACCATGTCGATCATGCCGATGCCGTGCTCATCGGCCGCGGCCACGTGCGCCGGAACGCCGCGGCGGGCCAGCAGACCGCCATGGACGCGCGGATGCAGGGTCTTCACGCGGCCGTCCATCATCTCGGGAAAGCCCGTGAGTTCGTCGATCGGGACGACCGGCACGCCGCCGTCGGCGAGCGCCTTGGCCGTGCCCCCGGTGGAGACGATCTCGACGCCCATGTGGGCAAGCGCGCGACAGAAGTCCACGACGCCGGTCTTGTCGGTCACGGACACGAGCGCGCGGCGGATCGTGACGGGTTCCATACGGATGCGGAAGCCTCCCGGGATAGGCGAAAACGGCGGTGCGGACGGCGGCGGTGCGCCGTGGCGGTGCCATTGTAGCCGACGCGCTAATCCCGGCGGAGCCGTATGCCGACCAGTCGCGCCGCCCGCCCGGTACACGCCGCTAGAGCGCCGATCTCCACATCTCGTCGAAGAGCGCCCGGACCGCGTTGAAGACGAGTCCGCCGCGCTCGCGGACGGGCACCGCCCCGCCGAAGGCGTTCGTCAGAAACGCCTCGTCGGCAGCCAGGAACCGCTCCCACGGGATCGGCTCGACCGCGATGCGGATGCGGGGTTCGACGGCCGCGGCCGTGAGGAACGCGCGCGCCACGCCGGCCACGGCCGGGGGCGCGGGTGGCGTGAACACGGCCGCGCCTTCGACGATCCAGACGCTCGCGGTGCCGCCGTCGATGATGAGATCGTCGGGGCCCACCGTGATCGCCTGCTGCGCGCCCGCCATCTTGGCGCGCCGCTGTGCCTCGTCCCACCAGGAGCGGTTCGCGGGCTTCGAGCCACCGGCGGGCAGCGATGGCGGCGCACCGACGTCCACGCGCTCGACTATCGGCCCGCCCGGCACGTCGAGCGACGACAGCCTCCGCTTCGCGTCGACGGCGACTTCACCGTCCGGGGACACGGTCAGGCTGAGCCGGACTCGCGGCGACTCCCCGCCGTCCCACTGCGAGGCGGTCTCGACAGCGACCTCCTCGACGTGCTCGAGGAACGGTCCCGTGCAGCCACCCGATTCGAGCCGCGCGCGGTGGAACCCCCAGAGCGGTATCCGGCCCGCGACGATCCGGCACGTCTCGCGAAGCGCGACGCCCGGGGCTCCGGGCGCGTGGAAGCGAGTGCTCACACTCCCGCCTTCGGCATGATGCGGACCCGGCGGCCCTCGATGGCGACGCGGCCTTCGGCCAGCAGCTGCAGGGCCGCGGGGTAGATGCGGTGCTCGACGCTGTGGATCTTGGCCTCGACGGTCTCGACGGTGTCGTCCTCCTCGATACGGACGACCTCCTGGGCGATGATCGGCCCTTCGTCGAAGTACTCGGAGGCGAAGTGCACCGTGACGCCGGTGACCTTCACGCCGTACTCGTAGGCCTCCCGGATGCCGGCCGCGCCGGGAAACGCCGGCAGCAGGGCCGGGTGGATGTTGAGCACGCGGTTCGGGAACTTCTCCAGCACCTCGCGGCCGAGCAGGCGCATGTAGCCGGCCATGACGACCGCCTCGGCCCAGTACTGGTCGAGTGCATCACAGATGGCGTGGTTGTACTCCTTGATGGTCGCGTACCGGGTCCGGTCGATGTAGATGGCGGGGATGCCCGCCTTGCGCGCCCGCTCCAGCCCGTAGGCCTCCTCGTGGCTGCTCACGACCACCACGACCTCGGCATCGAGCTCGCCGAGTTCCGCGGCGTCGATGATGGCCTGCAGGTTCGTCCCGCCGCCCGAGATCAGCACTCCGACCCGAAGCTTGTGCTTGTCGTCCGACACCGCGTCCCCCTCACCGGTCGCCCCCACGCGCGAGCGTCCCTGCGCTCACCCGCATGGTACCCCAGCCGGTGGCGGCCGGTGGCGCAGGGCTTGCTCGGCGACTATAGTCCGCACGTGGCCGACTTGGAGCGTGCAGTGAGTACGTACCCGCCCGATGTAGAGGCACGGCGTGCGGCGCGGCGCGAGCGCGAGCGCCAAAGGCGCATGCGCGCGCGCAGGCGCGCGGTGGCGCTCATCGGCGCCCTGGCGCTCATCGCGACGGTCGCCGTGGCGTGGGCGCTATGGCCGAAGTCCGCCGAGGCCGAGATCACGCCGCGAACGCTCGGCGCGCGCCCCGTGCTGCCGGTGCGGGCGCACGCGATCACCATCGAGGGCGCGGCAGCACGCATGAAGGCCCTGTCGGCCGAGCTCTCGAAGCCCGCCGGACCGCCACCGCCCGCACCGCTCGTGCCGGCGCCGGGCGTGAAGACCATCGTCCTCGACAAGAGCGAGCAGATGGTCACGCTGTACACGGCCGACGGCAGGCCGATCGACCGCTTCCAGTGCGCGAGCGGCCACACGTATCCGCGGGTCGGAACGTACAAGGTCAGCAGCCGGAAGCCCTCGTCGATGTACCTGGGCGACGGCTCCACGTTCAACGACTTCGTGATCTTCACGAAGGCCGACACGGGGACCAACATCGGCTTCCACTCGATCCCGCACGACCGGGCGGGCAACGACATCGGCGGTCTGGGCTTGCCGGAGTCGCACGGGTGCGTGCGGCTGGCCGACGAGAAGGCGGCCTTCATCTACGACTGGGCGCCGAACGGCACCAAGGTCATCGTCCAGAAGTAGTCGGGGCCGTCTCGTGTCCCGCCCGGCGCGCGGCCACGCAGCGCCGCCGCGCGATCCTAGGCGTAGCGGACGGTGCCGGTCCCGGCGACGATGTCGGCGATCTCGTACACGGTCTCGCCCGCTGCGCGAAGGCGCGCGGCGACGTCGGCGGCATGCTTGGCGTCGACCACGAGACCCATGCCGATGCCCATGTTGAAGGTCTTCAGCATCTCGTCATCGCCGAGCCGCGCCGCTTCGGTGATGACTCCGAAGATCGGCGGCACCTTCCAGGCACCCGTGTGGACGACGGCGTCTACGCTGCCGGGCAGGCAACGGTCGAGGTTCTCCGTGATGCCCCCGCCCGTGATGTGCGCCATGCCCTTGATCTGCGCGCCCGCCGCGAGCACCTCGAGCACCGGCTTCACGTAGATGCGCGTCGGCGTCATCAGCGCGTCGGCCAGCGTCGCGCCTCCCAGCTCGATGCGCGCCAGGCCGAGCTCGTGCTCGCGGCCCTCGACGAGTGCGCGGCGCACGAGCGAGAAGCCGTTGCTGTGCACCCCGCTGGACGCGAGTCCCAGCACGACGTCGCCGGGGAGGATGGTCTCGCCGGTGATCATCTTGGGGCGGTCGACCACGCCGACACAGAAGCCGGACAGGTCGTAATCGTCCACGTCCATGGTCCCGGGGTGTTCGGCCATCTCGCCGCCGACCAGTGCGCAGCCCGCCTGCCGGCAGCCCTCCGCGATCCCGCCGACGATGCGCGACATGCGGTCCGATTCGAGCTTGCCCACCGCCACATAGTCGAGGAAGAAGAG
>CAZHMA010000177.1:0-3529 GCA_964533555.1 uncultured Eubacteriales bacterium | reverse complement strand
GCGCGACAATCATCGAAAACGTGTTGTAGATGATGAACGTGCCGACCAGTAGCGCGATCGCCCCGAACGCGAGCAGGAAGTAGTTGACGAAGCTGAGCGCCTGCTCGATGGTCCCGCTGTCGAAGGTCGCGAGCGCCAGCAGGGCCGCGCGCACGGCATGAAGCACCTCGGACATACGCGGGTCCGCCAGCGCCTTGTCGCGTGCGGCTGGGTCGATGCTGACCTCGTCGACGAACAGGAAGCCCACCATGTCCGCGACCTCGTCCAGACGCTTCACCCGCTCCGCGACCAGGGGGGCAAGCCGCTCCAGCCAGTCACGGCCGCGCGCGGCGGGGTCGAGCCCGGCCGACTCGAGCCACGGGAGCATCCGGTCCGCGAACGCCGCGGCATCCATCTCGCGGATATAGACACCGTTGAGCCAGTCCAGCTTCTCCGGGTCGAAGATGGCCGGGTTCTTGGAGACCCGGGACAGCTCGAAGCTCTCGACCAGCTGGTCCGCGGAGAACACGGTGGTCTCGCCGTCGAACGACCAGCCGAGGAGGGTCAGGTAGTTGTGGACGGCCTCCGGCAGGTAGCCTTCGTCACGGAACGCCTCGACGGATGCGGCGCCGTGGCGCTTTGACAGGCGCTTGCCGTCGGCCCCGAGGATCATGGACAGGTGGGCGAAGACCGGCACGTCGTGCCCCAGTGCCTCGAAGACGAGTATCTGCCTCGGCGTGTTGGAGAGGTGGTCGTCGCCGCGGATCACGTGCGTTATCTCCATGAGGGCGTCGTCGACGACGGTCGCGTAGTTGTACGTGGGGGTGCCGTCGCTGCGAACGAGCACGAAGTCGTCGAGCGCGGAGGCCGGGAAGGACATCTCGCCGCGGATGGCGTCGGCGAACGCGACCTCCTCGCGGTCCTCCGGCACCGCCAGACGCCACACGTGCGGCTCTCCGGCCTCGATCCGGGCGCGGGCGGCCTCGGGGGCGATCCGGCGGCAGGTGCGGTCGTAGCCGGCGTAGCCGCCGCCGATGCGCGACGCCTCGCGCTTCGATTCCAGCTCGTCGGGTGTGCAGAAGCACGGATACGCGCCGCCGCTGGCCCGCAGCGCGTCGAGCGCCTCGGTGTACGTGGCGGAGCGCCGGGTCTGGAAGTAGGGCCCGAAGGCTCCTTCGGCCTCGGGGCCTTCGTCCCAGTCCAGTCCCAGCCAGCGCAGCGCACGCAGGATCGCGAGGGTGTTCGCCTCGGTCGAGCGCTCGGGGTCGGTGTCGTCTATGCGCAGGACGAAGGTCCCGCCGGTGTGTCGGGCGTAGGCCCAGTTGTAGATGGCCGTGCGGGCTCCGCCGATATGGAGATGACCGGTGGGGCTGGGCGCGAAGCGGACGCGGACGGGTGTGCTCACGGGATCGAAGTCTCACTCCTCAAGGGTCGCAAGCGCCGTGGCGGCGCGGTGTCGGCGGCGTTCATCGTACCCCGTGAAGCCTCCGGTTGGTATGATTGCAGCGGTCGCCGACCGGGTCCGGCACACGCCGGCGGAGCGGCCAGGAGCTCCGGAGGAGGCCTGCCGTGCACGTGCACCCAAGGCTCGCGGAACGAATCGTCGCGTTGGCGTGCGTGGTCGCGCTCGTGGCCCCGGCCTGCGCGTGGGCGGTCGCACCGACGACCTCGATCAGCCTCGACCCACCGGCGCCGGGTGCTTCCGGGTGGTACAACGTGGCGCCCGTGGTGGCTCTGCGCTCCAGCCAGAGCGGTACCGTGTTCTGGTGGTGGAACGGTCAGAGCGAGCAGTCGGGCGCGGTGGCCGCGGGTGTCGACCGGATCATCGGCGCGGCGCCGGAGGGCGAGCCGATCCTGCACGCCTACAGCGCGAACAGCACCGCTGAGACCGAGACGCCGGGTGTCAGTGTGGCCCTGCGAGTCGACGGCACGGCCCCATCGCAGCCCGGCTCGTTCATGGGTGCCGTCGTGCACAACATGGGCGTCGTTCTCACGTGGTCCGCTTCGTCGGACGGGCTGTCCGGCCTCGACCACTACGCGGTGTATCGCAGGGCCGGTTCGACGGCCTTCCAGCCGAGCGACATCATATGGACCGGTCCGCAGCTGACGTACGTGGACGTGCCGCCTGCCTTCGGGGACTTCTACTACGCCGTCTCGGCGTTCGACGTGGCCGCCAACGAGTCTCCGCTCACCGACACGGCCGTCGGCTACTACGACTTCTCGGCTCCCGTCGCGCCGGCCCGCGTCGACGCCGAGCAGGGGCCCGCTTCGTCGATCCTTGTGTCGTGGTCCCATGCCGGCACCGAGACCACCTCGTACAGCGTCGAGCGTTCCCGCAACGGAGGGACGTTCGACCTCGTGCAGTCGGTGCCCGTGGGGACGACGTCCTGGAACGACCCGCTCATCGCTGTCGGGCCCGTGGAGCGCTACTGGTCGACGTGGACATACCGGGTGAAGGCGGTGGGTCCCGGCGGTGCGTCCGACTACACGGTCTCGGGTCCCGTGACCATCACCCGTCAGCCGACGACCATCACCATCGGCTCGGACCGGTCCTGGGTCTACGCCCGCAGGACGTTCGTGCTCTCCGGCGTGCTCGAACCGGGCCAGGTCGGGGACCGCTGCGTCGTGTACGTGAAGAGGCCCTGGAGCGGCCGGTGGTCGTACTCTTCCGCGAGGCTGGCGTACGTGGCCGTCGCAGGCGGCGGCGCCCGGTGGTGGTACCGCTACAAGCCGTATCTGCACGGCACCTACTCCTTCTTCGTGCGCTTCGACGCCGACGTCGCGCGCCTCGGCTCGCAGTCCCGGGTGATCGGCGTCCGGGTGCGGTAGCGCGCTCTTCGGGCCGCGGGCGGACCCTTTGCGCGGTCGCCGTGGCGGTGGTATCGTCTGCAATCGACTCATCATGAGGCGCCGATCCGGCAGGAGCGGCGCAGAGGGCCCAGGGACCGCGCCCGTTCAAGCCCCGGCAACCCGCGTGAAAGCGACGCGAAGGTGCCAAATCGCGGCAGGCAAGGCGAAGAGAGAAGCCAGCCTGGCAGATGAGGGAATACCGTGTCGCGTCTCGTGCGCGTACCCGTAGGCCCTCGTCCGTGTCAGCCGGCGAGGGTCTTTGCATGGGTGCGGCCTTCCCGAAGCGGAAGCGCCACGAACGAGCAGGAGGCAGTGCATGGCACGCGACTACGTGTTCACTTCCGAGTCGGTCACCGAGGGCCACCCGGACAAGATGTGCGACGCGATCTCGGACGCCGTCCTCGACGCCATCGTCGGCGCCGAGAACGCGCTGGCCGCCGAGGGATACGTCAGCGACGTCGGCACCAAGGCGGCCCCGGAGTACGCTCGCGGCGCGATCGAGACCTTCACGACCACCGGGCTCATCGTCGTCGGCGGCGAGATCCGCACTCACGGCTACGTCGACATCCCCACGATCGTCCGCAACACCGTCGCCGAGATCGGCTACACCGACGCCGCCTACGGGTTCGACGCGAAGACGTGCGGGGTTGTCACCGCAGTGCACGAGCAGAGCCCGGACATCGCGCAGGGCGTGGACGAG
>CAZHMA010000176.1:0-3590 GCA_964533555.1 uncultured Eubacteriales bacterium | reverse complement strand
GTGCGGCCCTGATACGTCGGCAAGTGGACGAGCTGGGTGCCGGCCCGAACCGCGATCCGGTACTCGGACACCTCTGGATCGGGTGGCGCCGCGGACAGCACGCCCCAGGCATGGATGAGGTGCTCCGAGGCAGCCTCCCAGTCGTGCCGGTCGAAGAGCTGCACCCCGATCTCGCCGGCGTCGATCGCCTCGGCCCGGCTGTCGAGCCACGTCCCAGGCGGCACGGCGAAGCCCGAGAGCACTTCGCCGTGGTGGTCCACCACCGTGCCGCAGTCGATCTCGTACACCACGAAGCCGAGCCGCTGGTAGAAGTAGAACGCGGGCACGTCGTCGTTGGTGGTCGCGACCTTGATGAACGGCAGACCGGCGTCGAACGCGCGCGTGACCGCCTCGCGCACGAGGGCGGACCCTATGCCGGCGCCCTGGTACTGCGGATAGACGGACAGCATGACGATGGCCTGCTCGCCGCCGTCGACGGAGAGCGAGATGAGCCCGGCCAGCTCGCCGTCGGCGATCGCCACGAGGTTCTCGCCCGCGAGCACGTCGAACGTACGCCCGAAGCAGTCGATGTCCGTCTCGCCCCAGACGCGGTCGCAGATGAGCTCGATCGCCTGGCGGTCGTCGGCGGTCGCGTCACGGACGCTGAACGACGGCGGTTCCTCGTGCGGGCGGTGGCGCTCGCACGTCACCGTGATACGGGCCTCGGTCAGCGGCAGGTCCTCGCCGTCGACCGGGCATCGGTACTGGGGATAGGGGGCCTGAACGGCGCCTGAGTCCAACATCTCTTGTTCCTCCGTCACGCCCGCGCGGGTGCGGGCGCACCTACCTTACTGCAATGCGGGTGCCGCTTGAAGCGGCCGCACGAGGAGCGGCCCTGTCCACGGCGGTGGTCATGCCCCCGCGTGTGTGCGCTCCTCGACCGCGAGGCCTGCACGCAGGGCGGCGGCGGCCTCGTCCGGGTCGACCACGTTGATGTACGTGCCGCTTCCCCACTCGAAGCCGGCCTGGTCCGACGTGCGCAGAACGACCTCGGCGTGCCAGTGGAACGGCATGGAGACCGCGCGCTGCGCGGCATACGGACCGTCGTGCACCACGACGTTGAACGCCGCCTCTCCGAACGTCCCGCGGACCGCGCGCGCGGCGGCGACGAGAGCGGAGCCGAAGCTGGCGCGCTCGGCGTTGGTCGCGTCCGCGAGCGTTGCGAAGCACCTTCGGGGGGTGATGCGCATGAAGTACGGGATGGGCGCGGCCCAGGGGGACTGGACGGCCGTCACGCCGTCGTCCCATATGGTCCGCCCGTCGTGCTTGTCCGCTGCTGCGGCCTCGCACAGCGGGCAGTGACCGGCGCCCGACGCGGCCCCGGCGAAGTTGCCCAGCTCCCGCACGAGCGCCTCCGGAACACGCGGCAGCGCCGCGAACTGCGTGTGCGCGTGGCTCAGCGACGCACCGGCGGCCCGTCCCCAGTTTCGGAAGAGCACCGCTGCCGCAAAGCGGCCGTCGGCGCGCCAGTGGCGCAGCCGGGCCGCGTACGCGTCCACCAGCAGAGCCGCGTGCGCGGGCGACAGGTCCGCCAGCCCGACTCCGTGATCGGGTGTCTCGACGATCACCTCGTGCACGCCGAAGCCGGTCTGCCCGCGATAGGGCCCGGGCGCGTCGATCTCGTCGGACCCGTCGATGTCGTCCGGTGCGGTGAGAGCTGGGAAGGCGTTCTCGACCGCGCGGACGGTCCATGTGTCACTGCCGCCCAGCGCCGCCTCGTAGCGCGTCGGCGGGGTCATCTCCTCGCGACCCGCGCAGAACGGGCATCCTGTGGCGTCCGCGGTCTCTTCGGCGGTGATGGAGAAGTCCTTCGGGCGTCCGGCGCGGGACGGCTCGAGGACCGTCCAGACCCCCGTGACCGGGTCCTGCCGCATCTCTGACACTGCCTCGACACCTCCCGCCGCTGTGATGGACCACCGGGTGCGCTACCCTAGGGATGATTCGACACCGGCGGCGGAGAACCTACCATGCCCGAGACCGTCCCCTTCATCGACGAGCTGCCCGGCCTTCAGGAGCGGCTCGCGCGAGTGCGGATCCTCTACACCGACCTGGACGGCACCCTGCTTGGACGGGGAGCGTCGCTGCTCAAGGACGGCGAAGGGCGGCCGTCGCCGGATGCGGCGACAGCGGTCGTCGCGGTCAACCGCGCGGGCCTCAAGGCGGTCATCTGCTCCGGCCGGAACGCGAAGCAGCTCATGGAGGTCACGCGGCTGCTCGGATGGGACGACTTCCTGGCGGAGCTCGGCTGTGTGCGCAGCTACGACCGCGGCGCCCGCAGGGTCTACGACACCGGCGTCTGGTCCGAAGGCGCCACGCTGCCGGGCGAGACGCCGTACGAGGCGATCGTCCGCGTGGGCGCGCTGAAGTGCCTGCAGGCGACGTTCCCCGGCCTGATCGAGTACCACGACCCGTGGCACCTCGACCGGGAGGTCACGCACGTGCTGCGCGGCAATGTCCCGCTCGGCAGCGCCCAGGAGTGCCTGGATGCGCTCCCCCTGCCGGTCACGCTCGTGGACAACGGCATCATCCACCCGCCTCGCCACACGCTCGTCGGCGTCGACGAGGTGCACGCGTACCACCTGGTGCCGACCGGCGTCTCCAAGCCGGCCGCCATCGCTGCCGACCTCGCGGAGCGCGGTATCGCGCCCGGCGAGGCCATGGCGATCGGTGACTCGGCGGCGGATGTCGCTATGGCCGGATCGGTGGGCCTCATGGTGTGCGTCCGCAACGGGCTGGACGACCCTGTGCTCGCCGCGCACGCGCGCGAGCACGCGAACGTGGCCGCGACGCGAGCATCCTTCGGCAGCGGGTGGCGCGAGCTGGCCGAAGCGTGGCTGGCCGCGACAGGCGGCGCACCCGCATAAAGGGCGTTGCGTCTGACGCATACCGCGCCCTACAATCGACCGTGCCCGCCGGGGAAGCGGTTCCCGGCGCGTTGACAACACGAAGACAGCAGCTCCATCCGTTAGGTGCGGCTCCTGTCCGAACACAGGCCACTGCCCGGAAATGTCGAGAGACGCCAATGGGTAGAACAGCCCTCGCCGGCTTAAGGCGAAGGATAAGGTGGCTTGCCGGGACCTTCCCGGCATCACGTCGGACAGTGCTCAAACCGAAGACGAGGGACGGAGCGCGGCGGATCGGTCCCACCGATGCGCCGTTGGGCGTGTGCCGTGGAGGCGCACGTGGCAGACCCCCTCGTCGAGACCGCAGACGGAGGGGTCTTTTCGTGTGGTCGTGCACTGCAGCCGATCGAAGAAGGACCTAAGTGACGCCATCAAGTCCGTAGGTCCCTGAGGCTCCCGCTTGTTGCGGGGTCCTCACGGGACCCGCATGTAGACCCGCGAGGCCGCGTGCGACACGCGCCCTTCTCGGGAGGGAGCAGCCATGATCTATCTGACCCGCATCCTGGGCAGGCCGGTCTTCGACGCCGCGGGCGACGAGATCGGCACCGTCAGCGATATCGCCATCGCCACGGGCCAGGTCTTCCCGCGCGTCCCGGCCCTCCCGTTCCAGGGCCCCGACAAGACGCCCTTCCTGCCGTCCTTGCCCAC
>CAZHMA010000175.1:0-3635 GCA_964533555.1 uncultured Eubacteriales bacterium | reverse complement strand
AGCTGCTCGCCAACCCGGTCATCGAGGACTACCGCATCCAGTCGGACGAGAAGGACTGGTGACGCGGCCGTGAAGTTCGGCGTCGTCATCTTCCCGGGCTCCAACTGCGAGCAGGACGTCGTCCATGCGGTGCGGCTGCTAGGCCACGAGGCCTCGTTCGTGTGGCACGGCGACACGGACATCTCGGGCTTCGACGCGATGGTACTGCCGGGCGGCTTCTCCTACGGCGACTACATCCGCACTGGCGCGGTCGCCCGCTTCAGCCCGGTCATGGCCGAGGTAGCGCGCTTCGCCGAGAAGGGCGGGCCGGTCATCGGCATCTGCAACGGCTTCCAGATCCTCTGCGAGGCCCACCTCCTGCCGGGTGCGAGACGGTCACGCTGGGCGTCGAGGACAGCGCGGGCGAGTGGCTCGGTCTTCCGGGAGGCACGCTGGTCCGGGTCCCGATCAACCACAACGGGGGCAACTACATCTGCGACGCGGAGACGCTTGCGCGCATGGAGGCAGACGGGCAGATCGTTCTGCGCTACTGCGAGGCCGACGGCTCGCGCAGCGCGGGCGGCTCCGCGCCCAACGGCGCCCTCGACGACATCGCCGGCGTCTGCAACAAGGCCGGTAACGTCTTCGGCCTCATGCCGCACCCCGAGAGGGTCTGCGACCCCGCGGTCGATGGCACGGACGGGCAGGCGTTCTTCACCGCCATCGCCCGCCGGCTCGCCGAGGTGGCCGGCTAGTGCACGGGGACGTCGTCGCGATCGGCCCGCTCATGTGGGCGCTGCTTGCCGTCGGCGTCCTGTCGTGGGTGTTCGCGGTCTACGTGATCGTCGACGCCCTGCGACGGCGCGCCTCCGACTTCGCGCGCACCCCTGAGACCCGCTGGACCTACGTGGCGCTGTGCGCCGTCTACGCCGTCTCGTACCCGGCCTTCCAAGTCGACGCGGTGCGCAAGGCCGCGCCGCGGCTGGGCGACGTCATGATCGCCGGCCTGCTGGTCGCCGTCGTTGCCGGCTTCACGTACCTGCTGCGCGTCGTCTTCCCGAAACGCGAGGCCGGCGGCGCCAAGCCCCCCGCGGACGGGAACGCCGACTCCGGAGTGTGACGAACGTCGCGCAGCGCGTCGGCGATCGTGCCGATACACGGCTACGTAGCGTCCTTCAGCGCAAGGTGGTGGTCACGGTGAACGGTCTCCGGCGACTCGCGGCGGCCATGCTCGTCGCCTCGCTCCTGTCCGTCGTGCCGAGCGGCGCGTGGGCGCTCGACGCGTCCGCCCCCGGCACGCCGGTCAAGCTGATCTTCGTCCACCACTCGACCGGCCAGGCCTGGCTCGAGGACGGCAACGGTGGTCTGGGCGTCGCCCTGCGCGATGCCGGCTACTTCGTGTCGGACACCAACTACGGATGGGGCCCCGACGCGATCGGAGACCACACCGACACCGGCGACTGGTGGACGTGGTTCCGCGGCGGCTCGGCGGCGACCTACACCGCTGCACTGTACGCGGAGAGCGCCACGCATTCCGGCTATTCGCGCCTCGCGACCGACCCCGGTGGCGAGAACCGGATCGTCATGTTCAAGTCGTGCTTCCCGAACTCGAGTGTCGGCGGTTCGCCGGCCGACGCGATCCCGGCGATCGGCGCCAACCCGCTGGCGGGCAACGGGATGTCCGACCTCACGGTCGGTAACGCCAAGGGCGTCTACCTCGACTTGCTCGACTACTTCGTCGCGCACCAGGACAAGCTCTTCGTCCTCATCGTCTCGCCGCCGCTGCGCTCGGTGGACACGAACCCGACCGATGCCGCGAATGCTCGGGCGCTGGCCGACTGGCTCGTCTCGCCGGACGGCTGGCTCGCAAGCTACACCGCCCACAACGTCATCGCGTACGACTACTACACCGTGCTCACGGGCGGGTACCACCGCGTCTTCAACGGCGCGATCGAGCACGCGGCGGGATACTCGAACTACCTCTACTACCCGACCGGCGACTCGCACCCGAGCGCCGCCGGCCAGCAGCAGGCGACCGCCCAGTTCGTCCCGTGGCTCAACGTCGCGTACAACGCGTGGCAGGCGGGCGAGGACGTGCCGCCGCCGACGGACGTCGATCCCGTCGCCACCTCCGTGAGCATCCGCACCAGCGCTGCGAGCGCGCGCATCGGGAGCATCCCGATCCTGTCCGGCGTGGTGACCCCCACGGGGATGATCGGCCGCAACATGGTCGTGTTCGTGAAGAAGCCGGGGAAGGCGTACTGGTCCTACTCGTCCAATCGCACCGTCTACGGGCGCGACGGCGGCGCGGCGTGGCTGTACAAGTACACGTTCAAGCGCGGCATGACCAAGGGCGTGTACCTGTTCAAGGCCTCCGTCCTTGCGCAACCGGGCTTCCTGGCATCGAGCTCGCCCACCATCGTGAGTATCCGGCTCAGGTAGCGCCCTCGGCCGCTGCGCCGTCCGCGGCCGGGCTCGAAGCCCCCGGCCGTCGGCTATAATGCGGGCGTACCCGCCGGCCTCGCCTCTGAGGAGCGCCCACAGCATGATCCAGGACCTCGCGCCCGAACTCGCTCCGAAGCTCGCCGTAGAACTGGGCCTGAAGCTCGACGAGTACGAGAAGATCGTCGTCATCCTCGGTCGCACGCCGACCGTCACCGAGCTCTACATGTACTCGCTGATGTGGAGCGAGCACTGCAGCTACAAGCACTCGCGCAAGGCGCTGCGCATGTTCCCGACCACCGGTGAGCGCGTGTTGCAGGGTCCCGGCGAGAACGCCGGCGTCATCAGCGTGGGCGACGGCTGGGCGGTCGCGTTCAAGATGGAGTCGCACAACCACCCGAGCGCCCTCGAACCGTACGAAGGCGCGGCGACGGGTGTCGGCGGCATCCTGCGCGACATCTTCGCGATGGGGATGCGACCGGTCGCGCTGCTCGACTCGCTCCGCTTCGGCCCGCTGACCGACCGCAACAACCGGCGGCTGTTCCGAGGCGTGGTCGCGGGCATCGGCGGCTACGGGAACTGCGTCGGCGTCCCCACGGTGGGTGGCGAAGTACAGATGGACGCCTCCTACAGCGGCAATCCGTTGGTGAACGCGATGGCGATCGGCATCGGGCGGCGCGAGCACCTGCTGTCCGCGGCCGCGAGGGGTGTCGGTAATCCGCTCGTCCTCGTGGGCGCGGACACCGGCCGCGACGGCATCCACGGCGCGACCTTCGCCTCCGTCGAGCTCTCCGAGGGCTCGGACGAGCACCGTCCCGCCGTCCAGGTGGGCAACCCCTTCATGGAGAAGTTGCTGATGGAGGCCTGCTGCGAACTGGCCGAGCAACACGGCGACTGGATCGAGGGGCTGCAGGACCTCGGCGCGGCGGGGCTCACCTCGGCGAGCGTGGAGGCGGCGAACCGCGCGGGCACCGGGATCGACATCGACATCTCGCTCGTGCCGCGGCGCGCGCAGGGGATGAACGCGTACGAGGTGATGTTGTCGGAGTCGCAGGAGCGGATGCTCGTGATCCCGAAGGCGGAGCACCTGGACGAGGTCCTCGCGCACTTCCGCCACTGGGAACTGCACGCCGACGTCATCGGCCACGTCACGGACGATATGATGGCGACGATCCGGGACGGCGACACCGTCGTCGCGCGGATGCCGGTCGGCA
>CAZHMA010000174.1:0-3644 GCA_964533555.1 uncultured Eubacteriales bacterium | reverse complement strand
CCATCGGCACGATCGTCGGCGCGGCGTGCTTCTTCGGCCTTCGCATCAAGACGCGCTTCGGCTTCGACGATGCGCTCGACGTGGTGGGAGTCCACGGTGTGGGGGGCACGCTCGGCGCGCTCCTGACCGGTGTGTTCGCCACGACCGCGGTGAACGCGGCCGGGGCCAACGGCCTGCTGGCCGGCGACGCGTCGCTGCTGTGGAAGCAGCTCGTCGGCGTGGCCGCTACGATAGCGTTCAGTTTTATCGTGTCCTTCATCATCCTGAAACTTCTCGACGCGACGATGGGCCTGCGCGTGAGCGAGGACGTGGAGGCGGCCGGTCTCGACATCTCGGAGCACGCGGAGACCGGGTACGAACTGTAGGCATCCCGACGCTAAGGAGCCCGTGAGATGAAGAAGATCGAGGCGGTCATCAAGCCGCACAAGCTCGACGAGGTGAAGGAAGCGCTCCACGCGCTGGGCGTGACGGGAATGACCGCGTATGAGGTCAAGGGCTACGGCCGCCAGAAGGGCCACACCGAGGTCTATCGCGGCAGCGAGTACACCATCGACTTCGTGCCGAAGACCAAGATCGAGATGGTCGTCTCCGACGACATCGCGCCGAAGGTCGAGGCCGCCATCGTCGAGGCCGCGCGCAGCGGCAAGATCGGCGACGGCAAGGTCTTCATCTACGACTGCGAGAGCGCGGTGCGCATCCGCACCGGCGAGCGCGGCGCCGAGGCCCTCTAGGACCGCCCGCGGGCGGCGGCTGCGACGGATCGCGCGTGTCCCCCACCGATGTCGTCGCGGCGTACCTGGTCGATCGCCTCGCGCTGATCGAGGCGGCGAAGCCCGGGACCGCGGCCGCCCGCGAGCTCAGCGACCTCACCGACAGGGCCGTTTCCGCGATGGCGGAGACGGCCCTCGCGCGTCTGCGCACGCCGTGGGCGGTCCTGGCGCTGGGCGGGTGGGGGGCGCGGCGCCTCCTGCCGGGCTCGGACCTCGACCTGCTCGTCGTGACGGACGCGCCCGCCGCCGAGCTGAAGCCCGCCCTGGAGCACGTGCTCTACCCGCTGTGGGACTCGGGGCTCAAGGTCGGGCACCAGGTCCGGTCCCGGCGCGACCACGTGCGGGCGCTGCGCGACGACCTCGACTCGCTCACCGCCACGCTCACGGGCCGTCACCTGGCCGGCGACGAGGCGTTGTCGGCCCGGGTGCTCGCCGAGAGCGCCACCGGGGCGCGAAAGCGCGCGAGACGCCTCGTCGCCGAGTTGGCGGCGCGCGAACGGCCCGGGTCTCCCTACCTGCTTGAGCCCGACCTCAAGGACGGAGCCGGCGGCCAGCGCGACCTCGACGAGCTCGCGTGGCTGGCCGCGGTCCTGACCGGCGCACCCGCGGAGTCCCCCGCGCCGCTGGTCGGCCTCGGCCTGCTCGACGCCGACGAGGCTGGTCGCCTGTGTCGCGCGGGCGACCGGGTGACGGCGGCGCGCTGGGCCGTGCACATGGCCTCGGCACGCGCGGCGTCGCTGCTCGCCCTCGACCTCGCGGACGACGGGGTCGCGACCGACGGCCTTCATGCCGCGCTTGCGGACACCCACCACCTGCTCCTGCGCGTGCGTGCGCGCGCGGCCGGACGGCCCCTCGCCTACGACCACCCCGACGCCGGCGCGTTCGCCGCTCCCGGGCTCTTCGAGCTCATCGGCCGGGGCGCCGGCGCGCTCCCGCAACTCGAGGATGCCGCATGGTCGGGTCGGCTCGACGACTCGGTGCCGGGCTTCGCCGACCTCATGGCCCTGCGTCGTCCCGCGCTCGGCCACCTCTACACCGTCGGCGCGCACAGTCTGCGCTGCGCGACCCTCGCCGCCGATATCGCCGACCGCCGCGGGCGGCGCGCCGGACGCACGCTCTTGGCGGCCGCCCTCCTGCACGACCTCGGCAAGGTGCAGACCGGTCCGGGACACCCCGCCCGCGGGGCCGCGATGCTCGAGACGATCGCGCCGCGCCTTGCGCTCACGACGGAGGAGACCGCCGACGCGGCGCGGATCGTCGCCGAGCACCTGCTGCTCCCGGAGACCGCCGCCACCGAGGACATCCACGACGAGGACGTCCTGCTCAGATGCGCGGCACGCATCGGACGACCCGATCTGCTCGTGGCGCTGTACGCTCTCGCGGAGGCCGACTCGCTGGCCACCGGGCCCGGTGCCTGGAGCCCGTGGCACGCCGCACTCGTCGGAGAACTCGCCGACCGTCTCGGACCCGCGCTTTCCGACGAGGTCGAAGGGGCGGGCATGGTCGAGCGCGCGGAGTCCGTGCGCGCGGCCGCTGTCGCCCTGCTCGGCGCCGGAACGGACGCTGAGCTGGCCTCGTTCGTCAGCGAGGCGCACATCCGCTACCTGGCATCCCAGCGAGCGGAGGACGTGGCCGCCCACGCGCGCCTCGTCGCCGAAGTCGCGGCGGCGCGTGGCGGGACGCCCATGACCGCCGTCTCGCCCGGTCCCGCGGAGCGCACCTGGCGGGTCACCGTCGCGGCCGCCGACCACCCGGGGCTCTTCGCCTCAGTGGCCGGAGCGCTGGCGCTCGCCGGTCTGGACATCCTCTCGGCCGGCGCCTTCGCCGCCCCGGGCGGCATCGCCCTCGACACGTTCGTCGTGCGTCCGGACACGCTCGCCGAGGTGGACACCGGTACCTGGAGCACGTTCGAGCGCTTTCTCGTAGCGGCCGCCGAAGGGCATCTCGACCTCGACGTCCGCCTGGCCGAGCGCAGGCGGCACTACGCCCGCGCGCGCGGCGGGGAGCCCACCGTGTCCGTCGAGCCGACCGGTGCGTACGCGACCGCTGTGTTCGTCACGGCGCCCGACCGCGTCGGGCTGCTGTACGACCTGGCTCGCGCGATCGCGGAGTGCGGGCTCGACATCCGGTGGGCCCGGGCGACCACGCGGGCCGGCCTCGTGCGCGACGTCTTCCACGTGGTCGATGCGACGGGAGAGCCGGTCGATGACCCCGGGGAGCTCGGGCATCTTGCCATGCGGATCCGCGAACGCGCCTGAAGCGGGTACGATACCAGCATCCCGGCCCCACGCCGGGCCCCGACACAAGAGGCGGAGACCCGAGCATGGCGGACATCTACACGCGCACCGGCGACGACGGCACGACGTTCCTTCCCGGAGCCGGGCGTGTCGCCAAGGACGACCCGCGGATCGAGCTTCTGGGCGCGCTGGACGAGGCGAACTCGCTCGTCGGGCTCGCCCGGGTCGACATCGTCGGCAGCGACGTCGATGACGTGCTCGCCTTCGTCCAGCAGCGGCTGCTCAATTGCGGCGCCGTCGTCGCGGGCTCGTCGGCCGCGCCGGTGTCGGCCGAGGACGTCACCGCGCTGGAGGCGGCCATCGACCGCTTCACGGCGAAGACGGGCGGCTTCGAAGGCTTCGTGCTCCCGGGGTGCGACGAGGGCTCGGCGCGGCTGCACGTCGCCCGCGCCGTGATGCGCCGCGCGGAGCGCGCCGCCGTGCGCGCCGGCGACATCGACGCTCAGGTGCTCGCCTTCCTGAACCGCGCGAGCGACCTGCTCTATGCGACCGCGCGCTACTCCGGCGCGGGCAACGAGTGCCGCCGGGACCCGGCAGCCCCCAGGCCGTAGCCCACGGTCAGATTCCCCCCATCAGG
>CAZHMA010000173.1:0-3671 GCA_964533555.1 uncultured Eubacteriales bacterium | reverse complement strand
AAGGATCGCCTGGCCTGCGGCGGTATCCCATTCGCGCGTCGGCCCGAGCCGGGCTGCCGGGCACGGACGGCCCGACGTCCGGGGAGGTCGGCGCGGGAGCCGGCGCAGCGGAGGCGCCCAGCAACGACAGCGGATCGATCGCCGCTCCACCCCGCCGGACCGAGAGATGCACGTGCGCGCCCGGTGTGGAGCCGTCCCCCGAGGCGCCAAGCACCCCGAGTCCGGCGCCGGCCGCGATCTCCGTTCCCGTGGTCACCGCGACGGTCTCCATGGGCATGCACGTGAACGAAAGACCGTCATCGGCGGCCACGGTCACCGCCAGCGTGCTGCCTCCACCGGCCGCGGGGACGCGTCCCGCGAACGTCACGCGCCCGCCGGCGCATGCGAGCACGCGTGTACCGCTGGCCGCGCCTATGTCCGCGCCGCCGTGCGTGCAGGTCCTGCCGGCCGCGTCGATCCAAGACGCTCCGTATGCCAGGCGCACCGGGCCGTCGACCGGCCACTCCCAGGTCCCCGCGTGAGCCGCGGAGGGACCCCCCATGATCACGACCGCGGCCGCGGCCGCACCAAGCATCATCCGTCCGTACATGGAAACCGCCCCTTCCTGGTCCGGCATTCGCGCCGGAGAGGGAGGAGCGGCTCGATAGAACGTGTGTTCGACATCGGGAGCCGGATTCCTGCAAAGACGTGCGAAGACCGCCCGGGAAGGGCGGTCTTCGAAAGCGTCCTATTGGAGCGGGCGACGGGGCTCGAACCCGCGACCTAAAGCTTGGGAAGCTTTCGCTCTACCAACTGAGCTACGCCCGCATTCCCGTCAGCCCGAGAAGCACCCGGGCGCCGCGTATCGTACATCGGGCGTTCGGCAGCGGGCAACCGTCCCGGATGGCGCCCGGGGCCGCACAGGCGCGAGCGCCTACACGCCGCGGTTCGGCGCCACGATATGACGGTACTTGCGCTCCGCCCAGTAGAGGACCCCCGCGGCGGCGGCGAGCAGGACCGCGAGTATCGCCTTCCAGGCGGGTGTCGGGTCGGCGACCGCGTGCCCCTCGCGAAGGACCGTGAGCGACGTGGCGTGGATGTCCATGTCGCCGCCGTGTTCCTTGCAGGCGCCGTTGAACACGCCCTTGATCTCGACGATCGACCCCTCATGCTGATAGTCGCCGTAGGTGTCGATCGGCTTGGTCAGCGCCGAAGGAACCCAGACCGCCATGCCGGAGTTGTAGCCGCCGAGCTTCGCGCCCTCCTCGACGTTCTTGACCATGTAGGCGTCGTCGTTGAGGTGGATCCACGCGTAGTCGCCGCGCACCATGACCTCGCCGATGGCCTCGCCGTGGAACGTGACCGTCTTGCCGTTCCAGAAGAGCCCCTTCGAGACATCACCCGGGACGTTCATGTGGTTGATGAGCTCGGTGCTGTCCGGCTTGTTCGGCGGCATCGGGGCGTCCGACGCCCACGCGGGAGCAGCGGCCAGCACGGTCGTGATGAGCACGGCGGCAGCCGCCATTATCGCCAGTCTGCGCATGCTACTTGCCCCTCACGATGGACCACGCGTAGCCGAAGAGCGCGAAGACGCTCATGAACTCGAGGCGGCCAAGCCACATCCCGAAGAAGTAGGTGATCTTCAGCAAGTCGGGCATGCTCGGGGCCGTCACTCCCGCCGACAGTCCGGTGTTCGACGCAGCCGACACCATCTCGAATGCAGCCTCGGCGACGGGGTAGCCGTAGAGGACTCCGACCACCGTGCCGATACCGTACAGCGTCACGTAGGCGATGGAGATCGTGAGCGCGCTGCGGACGAGCCCGTCATCGAGCCAGACATCGCGGATGTGGTGGAACTTCTGGGCGATGAGCGCGGACTCCGGCGAGATCATCCTCCGGATGTCCTGCAGGAAGGCCTTGCTCATGATGCCCATGCGGATGCCCTTGATGCCGCCACCGGTGGAGCAGGCCGACGCGCCGATCGCCATCGCGATGGTGGTGACGACCATTCCGATCGTGCCCCACTGCGTGACGAAGGCGCGTGCGTAGACCGTGGAGAAGCCGGTCGTCGTGTGTCCCGAGACGATCTGGTAGAAGACCTTCCTGAACAGCGACATGGCGTCGGGGTAGACATTGGCCTTCGCCAGCCAGAACGTCGCGATCATCGTGGTCAACGTGAGCGTCACGAACATCGAGATGGTCTCGACGTTCTTGCGGATCTCCTTGCGGTCCCCGCTCCACATCGCCCAGTGCAGGGCGAAGTTGAACGACCCGGCGATCATGATGACGATGCAGATGACCTCGTAGGTCAGCGAGTGGAACCAGAACGTGTTGTAGCTCTGCGGGGCGAAGCCGCCCGTGGACCAGGCGCCCATGAACACCCACATCGCGTGGAAGAAGGCGCGGACGGGGCCCTGGCCGAGCCAGATGCCGGTCGCGGTGAGCGCCGTCGTCCCGACGACCAGCCACGTGAGCGACACGAGCCAGATGGCCCGCGCGGTCTGGATCACGTTCGGCAGCAGACGCTCGTCCTTGCCTTCGCCGACGTAGACCTTGTAGGCGCCGGCCGTGCCCTTGAACAGGAACGTGAGCGCTACGACCACGATGCCCTGGCCGCCCGCGTACGTCAGCAGGTGGCGCCACATGTTGAGGCCGTTTGCGACGTGGTCGAGGTCCTGGAGCAGGTAGAGACCGGTGGTGGTGTAGCCGCTCATGACGTCGAACAGGGTGTCGAGGTAGCTGCCGGCGTGACCGGACAGGTAGTGCGGCAGTGCGCCGAGGGCGGTGGCCCAGATCCACGCACCCGAAGCCACCACGAGCCCGTGACTCCAGTTCATGTCCTTCTCGGTGCGGCAGACGAACTGCGTGCCGAACCCGAACACGAGACAGGCCGAGATCGAGATGACGAAGTCGACCGCGGTGTCCCACTCGCCGAATCCCAGCGAGACCAGCAGCGGGATGACCATCAGCAGGCCGACGCCGACGATGACCTTGCCGGTGTACTTGCCGATGACGAGGTGGTCGTCCTTGCGCGGTCGGACGATCATCGCCAGATCGCCTTCGCCAGGACGGCCAGCAGGAACGCGAGGACTGTGATCGCCAGGATCCAGCCGCTCTCGGCCAGGATGCCGAGTGCGTACTGCGTGTACGTCTTGATCTTGTCTCCGTTCGCCATCGCGGCAGCTACTCCCCGGTCAGCGCGCGCTTGAGGGTGGCTTCGTGCTCGACGTTCGTGAAGGCCATGACGACGTCGCCGGGCTGCAGCGTCGTGTCGCCGTGGACGGTCATGACCTCCTCGCCGCGGACGATGGCGAACAGCACGCAGTCGACCGGAAGCTTGAGGTCCGCAACGCGCTTGTCGCAGACCACGCACCGGTCGGTGGGCAGCTCGATCTCGACGACGGCCATGTTGCCCTTGCGCAGCGTCGCGAGGGTGCGGATGTCGCCGATCGTGGACTCCTCCTCGATCATCCGCGAGATGATCGTGGTGGAGCTGATGGCCTCGATGCCCAGAGCGTTGAAGATGTGCTCGTTCTTCGGGTTGTTGACCCGGGCGACCGCGCGCGGCACACCGAACGCGGTCTTCGCGAGCTGGCAGCTCACGAGGTTGTCGTCGTCGTCGCCCGTCACGGCCGCGAACACGTCGGCGTGACCGACCCCCGCGTCCTCCTGGAAGGCCACGTCGCCGCCCT
>CAZHMA010000172.1:0-3701 GCA_964533555.1 uncultured Eubacteriales bacterium | reverse complement strand
CTGCGACAGGTTGTAGTCGACGGTCACCAGTTCGGCGCCGAGATCCCGGGCGAGGCGGATGAGCTTGGAGTCGACCTCTGCGATCTCGGGGTAGTCGGCGTCGAACACGCTCGCCGCGTGCGGTCCGCTGCTGAGCGTCGCGAGCAGGTCGAGCCCGCGCCGTCCTCGAGCCCGCTTGCCGTCGTCGGCGGAGTCGGCGAGTGTCTGCAGCTCCGCCAGGACGAACCCGGGGATCCTCACGGGACCCGACAGGAAGCCGGCACGCGCCAGCTCGGCGAACCGTCCGTCGATGATCGCGCTCGTGTCGAGCACCTTGGCCGGGACGGTCGCGCCGTCGTCGGCGGCGCCCAGCCGGGGGAACAGGCGCGCGAAGTCCCTGCGCTTCACCATGGCGATGCGAACGCCGTAGTAGCCGAACATGAGGAACATGCTGACGGTGCCGCTGACCGCGATCCACGCCGGCTCGATGGTCCGAATGGGAGTGGACGTGATCAGCGCGATGAGGAGGCCGATCAGCAGGCCGGTGGTGGCCAGCATGAGATCGGAACCCGACATGCGTCCGGCGTATTCCTCGACATAGGTGTATGCCCTGGTCAGCTCGCGGCCGAGGATCCCACCGAGGATGAAACCGATCGCGCAGCCCAGTATGACGAAGAGGATGATGACAAGGGATTCTGGGAACCCGATCTGGCTTGTCCAGTCGATGGCGTCCTTGATTGCCAAGCCGGCCAGCGCGCCCATCGTCGCGAAGACGAAACGGCTCAGCTGGACGATCATGATCCGACGCTCTCCGATCGGCGGCACGAACCGGCCGCCAGCGCCGTCACCTCCCCTCAGGAGACGCCCCGGACGCATGCGACAGGCGGGTCGAGGGGCGTCGTTCGACACCCGCTGCCTGCCCGGATTCTACCACAGCGGGGTCGGGACCTACCCTGCGCCGAGGCCCGCGCACGGTCCGCCACGACGGTCGGCCCGGTGCTAGAGGCTGGTGTGCTCGCGCAGCCGGCGCAGGCCGTCCCGAATGGCCCGTGCGCGCCGGGCGCCGACGCCGTCGACGTCGTCGAGCTGCGCCTCCGAGGCCTGCAGCAGCGCCGCGAGCGTCCCGAACCGCTCCACGAGGCGGTTGGCGACCGTACCGGGCAGCATCGGTATCCGCCGCAGGACCCGGTAGCCGCGCGGACCGCGGTGGTACTCGAGCACATCGGCGGACGGGGTGAAGCCGAGCGTCTGCGCGAGCGACACCTCGTCCACGATCTGCTCGCGGGTCGACTGGGCGAGCACGGCCCGCACGATGGACGCGCGCCGCGGCGAGGGATCGACCACGTAGTCGCGCAGGAGCGTGAGGTGGTCCTCCTCGACGCCCGCGGTGAGTTCGGACGCCTGCAGACCGACCAGGCGGCCCTCGCTGCCGAGTTCAGTCACATGCCGGGCGACCTCGCGCGCGACGCGCTGGACCATCAGCTGCGACTGGAGCACGCCGACGACGTCTCCCACGGTGACGGCATCCTCGAACTCGAGGGTGGTCAAGCGCGACGATGTGTCGTCGAGCCGCATCCGGAACCGCTGCAGGGTCTGAAGGGCCTGGTTGGCCTTCGCCAGGACGACCTCGATCGCCTCCAGGATCACCTTCTCGCCGCCGATGTAGAGCGAGACCAGGTCGCGGCGCTGTGAGACGGAGATGACGAGCGCGCCGGTCTGGCGGCTGACCCGCTCGGCGGTGCGATGGCGCATGCCCGTCTCGGACGTGGGCAGCGCCGGATCGGGGACGAGGTGCACGTTGGCGCGAACGATCGTCTCGCACTTCGCGTCGAGGATGATCGCGCCGTCCATCTTGGCGAGTTCGAAGAGGCGCTGCGGCGTGAACGGGGTGTTCAGCGCGAAGCCGCCGTTGCAGAGCTTCTCGACATTGGGCGCGTCGCCTATGACGAGCAGGGCGCCGACGCTGGCCGCGATGATGTTGTCCAGCGCCTCGCGCAGCTCAGTGCCCGGGGCCACCCGTTCGAGCGCCCACAGGACGACGTCCTCGCCGCTTGTCTCCGCCATGCTCCCAGAAACCCCCTCGAACGTGCTGCTCGTCTCGATTGTGACATTCCCGCGTCGGCGCCCGCCAGACGTGCTTGGGGTGGCTTCGCTCACGCCCCTGCCAGGGACACCGCGTCGACCACGCTCGTGAGCGCCCGGATCCGCACGCCGTCCGGCGCCTTGGACTTGGCCGCGGGGCCGCACGCGACCAGTGTCAGCCCCATCGCCGCGGACTCCCCGATGCGCGCGGCCGCGTGCCCGACCGGGCGTATCTCGCCGCCCAGACCGATCTCGCCGAAGGAAGCGAGGCCTTCGGGCAACGGGACGTCCTTCCGGGCGGAGATGAGCGCGAGCGCGAGCGGCAGGTCGACGGCCGGCTCGGAGATGCGCACGCCCCCGGCTACCGACACGTAGACATCGTGCTGGGCGAACGAGGTGCCCGCACGCCGCTCGAGGACGGCCAGTACCTGGAGCAGGCGCTGGACGTCGATGCCCGTGGCGAGCCGCCGCGGCATCGCCAGGTAGGTCGGGCTGACGAGCGCCTGCACCTCGACGAGCAGAGGGCGGGACCCTTCGACCGACGCCATCACGGCCGAACCGGCGACCCCCCGCGGCCGGTGCTCAAGGAGCGCCGCCGACGGGTTCGCAACGCCGCACAGCCCCTCCTCGAGCATCTCGAACACCCCGATCTCGGAGACGGACCCGAAGCGGTTCTTCACCGCGCGCACCACGCGGAACGCGTGCTCACGATCGCCTTCGAAGTACAGCACCGTGTCGACCATGTGCTCGAGGATGCGCGGTCCCGCGATGGAGCCGTCCTTGGTGACGTGCCCGACGATGAGCGTGGTCACGCCGCGGTCCTTCGAGAGGCGCATCAGGCGCGACGTGCACTCGCGCACCTGGGAGACGCTGCCCGGTCCGCCCGTCACGTCGGCATCCGCGACGGTCTGGATCGAGTCGACGACCAGTACGTCGCACCCCTCGGCCAGGGCGGCCGCCTCGATCGCGGCAAGGTCCGTCACCGGCAGGAGCGCCATGTCGCCCGTGCAGCCGAGGCGGTCGGCGCGCATCTTCACCTGCGCCGGAGACTCCTCGCCGCAGACGTACATGACGCCGAAACCGCCGCGCGCGAGCGCGTCGCACACCTGCAGCAGCAGGGTGGACTTGCCGATGCCCGGCTCGCCGCCGAGGAGCACGAGCGACCCGCGCACGAGCCCGCCACCGAGGACCCGGTCGAACTCGCCGATGCCCGAGGCGAGCCGGCCTTCGGCCCCCGCGGTCACCTCCGAGAGCATGACCGGACGAGGCGCGACAGCGGGAGCCGAACCCCGCCCGGCGGACGTGGTCTCCTCGATGAGCGTGCCGAACTGCTCGCAGCCCGGACAGCGGCCCGCCCACTTCGGCTCGACGTGCCCGCACTGCGAGCAGCGCCATACGGAGCGGGGTCTGGCCATCGTGGCGCTGCGCTACGCGCCGGCGGCGCCGCCGGCGGCGCCGCCCCGACCGCCCGCGGGACGCCGCGGAGCAGCAGTGCGGGCACGAGCGGCCTTGGCGGCGGGCTTGGCGGTGGGCGCGGGAGCGCCGGTGGACTTGGTGAACACGAGCTTGTCGCCGTCCGCGGTCAGCCAGACCACGTAACCGGAGGTCCACTGTCTCGCAAGGATCCCCTCTGACCGCCG
>CAZHMA010000171.1:0-3704 GCA_964533555.1 uncultured Eubacteriales bacterium | reverse complement strand
ATCCATCTCGCCACGCTGACCGTGGGGATATACGATATGCGGGCAGTACTATGCGAAACTGAGGAGATGTCATGGATCGAATGAAGATCGTGATCATGGGCGCGGCGGGGCGCGACTTCCACAACTTCCAGGTCGTGTACCGCCAGGACCCGAGCGTCGAGGTGGTCGCGTTCACCGCGACGCAGATCCCGGGCATCGACAGCCGCACGTATCCCGCGGCGCTCGCCGGCGAGCTCTACCCCGCCGGGATCCCGATCTTCCCCGAGTCGGAGCTCACGCGGCTGATCAAGGAGCACGGCGTGGCGCAGGTGATCTTCTCGTACTCGGACATCGCGCACATCGACGTCATGCACAAGGCGTCCACCGTGATGGCCGCCGGCGCCGACTTCGTGCTGCTGGGCCCGGACCGGACGATGATCAAGTCGAACAAGCCCGTCATCTCCATCTGCGCCGTGCGCACGGGCGTCGGCAAGAGCGGCATCTCGCGCCTGGTCTGGGAGATGCTCGCCGCGAAGGGCATCAAGGGCGTCGACATCCGCCATCCAATGCCCTACCGCGACCTCACCGCTATGCGCGTCGAGCGCTATGCGTCGCTCGAGGACCTCGACGTCCTGGGCGCGACCATCGAGGAGCGCGAGGAGTACGAGCACCTCATCGAGGTCGGCGCCGTCGTGTACGCCGGCGTGGACTACGCCGACATCCTCGCGAAGGCCGAGCAGGAGGCCGACGTCGTCATCTGGGACGGCGGCAACAACGACATGCCCTTCATCAAGCCGGACCTGGAGATCGTGGCGCTGGACCCGCACCGTCCCGGCCACGAGCGCCTCTACCACCCGGGCGAGACGAACTTCCTGCGCGGCGACGTGCTCGTGATCAACAAGGTGAACACCGCGGACCCGGCGAACGTCGCCGGCCTGCGTGAGGCGGCTGCAAAGTACAACCCCCGCGCCACGGTCGTAGAGACCTCGTCGGTCATCAAGGTCGCGGGCGGCGTCGATCTGGCCGGCAAGCGCGTGCTCGCCATCGAGGACGGCCCGACTGTGACGCACGGCGGCATGCCCTACGGCGCGGGCGCGATCGCGGCGAAGGAAGCCGGCGCCATCCTGGTCGATCCGCGGCCCTTCGCCGTGGGGTCTCTCAAGGACACGTTCGCGGCGTGGACCCACCTGACCGAGATCCTGCCCGCCATGGGGTACTCGCCCGAGCAGCTCGCCGACCTGGAGGCCAGCGTCGCGGCCGTTCCGTGCGACTATGTGCTCGTGGCCACGCCGATCGACCTGTCGCGGCTCATCAAGATCCCGCAGCAGAGCGTGCGGGTGACCTACGGCGTCGAGGACCGCGGCGAGCCCACGCTCACCGGCGTGCTGCAGGCGTTCCTGGACCGCATCCGACCCTAGCGGCCGGAGGCGGGGCCACAAAGCGAAGGACCCACACGATGATGATGGTTCACGCGGGCGGCGACCCGCTTCGACTGGTTATCGCACTCGGCGGCAACGCCATGCTGCGACGCGACGACGACGGCTCGATCGAGAAGCAGCAGCAGCGCGCCGACGAGGCGATGGCGCACATCGTGCGGCTCATCGCCGACGGGCACCAGGTGGCGCTGACCCACGGGAACGGCCCGGTGGTCGGCAACATCGTGCTGCGCAACGAGGCCGCGCGCGACCAGGTGACGCCGATGCCGCTCTATATCTCGGGCGCCGACTCGGAGGGCGGGCTCGGCTTCATGCTGCAGCTCTCGCTCGCCAACGCGCTGTGGATGCACGGCGTGACGAACCCGACGGCGACCATCGTCACCGAGACGGTCGTCGGCGCGCGCGACCCGGCATTCAACGATCCGACGAAGCCGATCGGACCGTACTACGACGAGGAGCACGTCCGCAGGCTTCAGGAGCTCGAACCCGACTGGAAGTTCACCGAAGTACCGGGATGCGGATGGCGCCGCGTGGTGCCCTCTCCGCGCCCTCTGCGGATCGTGCAGGCCCCGGTGGTCGCACGCATCCTGGGCGACGGCATGGTGGCTATCGCGGCCGGCGGGGGCGGCGTGCCGGTGTGCGAGGCGGCCGACGGGCAGCTCCACGGGATCGACGCGGTGATCGACAAGGACTGGGCCAGCGCGATGCTCGCCCACCAGATCGACGCCGACGTGCTCGTGATCCTCATGGAGGCGCCGTCCGTCTACGTCGGCTGGGGAACACCCGGTCAGCGCGCCATCGACCGCATGACCGCGGACGAAGCCGACGCGATGATCGCGCGCGGCGAGTGCAACGTGGGAAGCATCGGCCCGAAGGTCGGCGCGAGCGCATGGTTCGCGCGCACGACCGGCCGCGAGGCGCTCATCTGCCGTGCCGAGGACCTCGAGGAAGCGCTGGCGGGCAAGGCGGGGACCCGGATCGTACCGTAGGGCGCCGCGACGGGTCCGCTAGCCCCGCAGCTCGCAGCGGCCCAGAGACACGCGAGCGGATCCGGGGAACGCCGCGCTGAGGGCGTCGGCGGTCTCCTCGTGGCACGTGAAGAAGATGACCTGGCGCTCCCGCGACAGCTCCGCGATGGCCGCGGCCGCGCCGGCCCGGCGCTCGGCGTCGAAGTTGACGACGACATCGTCCATGAGGACCGGCAGCGACCTGCCCGCTTCGAGCGAGGCAAGGAATCCGACACGCAGTGCCAGATAGAGCTGCTGCGCGGTGCCGGTCGAGAGTTCGATCGTCGGCCGGAGCACGCCCCGCTCCGTGGTGACGGCGATGCCCGAGCCGTCGAGCGGCACGCGGATGCCCCCGTATCTGCCGGCGGTCATCTCCGAGAACACACGGCCGGCGATGCGCGTGACCTCCGGCTGGCGCTCGCGCTCGTAGCGTTCGCGCGCCCCGTCCAACAGCCTCACGGCGAGTGCGGTGACGACGTATTCATCGGCGGCCTCGTGCGCACGCGCGCGAAGCCCCTCCATGCGTTGACGCGCCAGCGCCATCGCCGCGTCACGGCCGCCCGCGTCCAGACGTCCGCGCAGGGTCGCGAGCTCCTCGGTCCGCACCTCGCTCTCACTGCGCACGGCCGCGAGCTCCTCGGCGTTGCGGGAGGCCAGCATCTCGAGCTGTCCGGGCACGTCGGCCGGCTCCACGGCGTGGGAAGCCGCGATCGCCTGCAGCTCGGCAAGATGCTCCCCGCGTCGATCGACCGCCCGGGCGGACTCCGCGGTGATGATGGCCAGCGCCTCGGTCGCGCGTTCCCGGCGCGTTGCGGAGTCGCGCGCCGCCGCGACGGCGTCGCGGGCGCGCGCGGCCAGGCCGGCCACCTCCTGCGGACCGGGTTCCTGGGGCGTCTCGAGGAACGCCGCGGTCACGGCGGCAAGCCGCTTTGCCCAGTCGTCCGCCGCTACCTGTTCGCGTGCGGCCTCCGCGACCTGCCGCGCGGCCTCGGCCGCGAGCTCCGAACGGACCGCCAGCGCATCGAGCAGCGCGCGGACGGCGACAGGATCGCTCCCCCGGCCGCCGAGCCCGGCCGCGTCGATCCACGCGGTCCACGCGGCCTCCTCCGAGCGCAGCGTCGCGCGACCGCCTTCCGCGTCCGCGCGCGACGCCCGCGCGTCGGATGCGGCGCGCTGGGCCTGCGATCCCAGATCGACCTCGGCCGGCTTCCCTGATCCGAGGAGCGCCAGCGCCGCTCCGGCCCCGGCCACGGTCGCGCCCAGGACCGCCGCGAGCCACTGG
>CAZHMA010000170.1:0-3713 GCA_964533555.1 uncultured Eubacteriales bacterium | reverse complement strand
CGCCTGACGGACGTCGATGCGGCCGCGGGACGCGTGCGTTTCGACGTCACCTTCCCAGGCGGTACGAAGCTGTCGACCGAGATCGGCATGCCGGGCGTGCACATGGCCCTGAACGCCACGGCGGTACTCGCGGCGGCCTGGGCACTCGACTTGGACGTGGAGGGCGTGACGCGGGCGCTCACGGCCTTCTCGGGGGTCAAGCGGCGCTTCGAGCACATCGGGGAGGCCGCCGGTGTGACCGTGGTCGACGACTACGCGCACCATCCCACGGAGGTGCGCGCCACCCTCAAGGGCGCCCGGCAGGCCGGCTTCTCGCGAGTGTGGGTCGTCTTCCAGCCTCATCGCTACACGCGGACGGCCGCGTTCACACGTGAGTTCGGCGACTCCTTCAGTGATGCCGACCGGGTCGTGCTCATGGACGTGTACAGCGCCGGGGAGGCCCCGGTGCCCGGCGTCTCGGGCAAGAGCGTTCTCGACGCGATGCTGCTGGCGCATCCGCGCACGCGCGCGGCCTACTTTCCCCACCGCGCGGACGTCGCGGGGTACGTGGCCGGACGCGCCAAGCGGGGCGACCTGGTCATGACGATGGGCGCCGGGGACGTGACCACCATGGGGCAGGAGATCGTCAGGGCGCTCCTGGAGCGCACGGCATCCTCCGGTACGGGCGAAGATCGAGGCGGCGTCTGATGCCGGTACCGTCGGCCCTCGAGCGGCTGCGCGCGGCTCTCACGGGCGATGTGAGGGCGGCCGAGCCCATGGCCCGGCACACGACGTTCCGGGTCGGCGGCCCTGCGGCCATCTTCGCCCAGCTGGACACGTTGTCGGACGTCAAGACGGCGGTGGACGTCCTGTCCGAGGAGGACGTGCCTTGGACCGTGGTCGGCAAGGGCAGCAACCTTCTGGTGTCCGACTCCGGGTACGACGGCGCCGTCCTGGTGCTCGGCCGGGAGTTCAAGCGGCACGCCTACGAGGACGGCCGGCTGAACGTGGGGGCGGCGACGGTGCTCGGTGTGCTCGTGCAGGACGCCTTCCGCGAGGGGCTCGTCGGCCTTGCCTGGGCGGTCGGGATCCCCGGGACCGTCGGCGGGGCGCTGGCCATGAACGCTGGCACGCGCGCCGGTTCGGTCGGCGAGACGGTCGACACGGTGACCCTCTACGTGCCCGGCCAGGGCCTCACGCTGGTCAAGGGGCGCGAGACGGCGTGGGGATACCGGTCCAGCGGGCTCGTCGGACGAGGTATCATCCTCGAGGCGGCGCTGACCGTGACCCAGGGCGAGCCTGCGCGGGTCCGCGCCGAGATGGAGCGCTACCTCAAGGAGCGCAAGGCGAGCCAGCCGCTGGGCGCCTCGAGCGCGGGGAGCGTCTTCGTCAATCCCGAAGGGCTCTCCGCCGGCAGGCTGATCGAGAGTGCGGGCCTCAAAGGGATGCGGCTGGGCGGCGCGCAGGTGTCGAGCGTCCACGCCAACTTCATCGTGAACGCCGGCGGGGCCACCGCGGGTGACATCGTGCGGCTCGTCCGCAAAGTGCAGATGACAGTCAAGGACATACATGGCGTCGACCTCAGACCCGAGATCCGGTTCCTCGGGCGGTTCGAAGAGGCGTAGCAGCCCCAAGGACACGTCCGCACCCGCCGAGCGCAAGTCGGTCTATATAGGCACGCGGCATCAGGACCGCTCGCTGGGCAGGCTCCAGGACTCGACCGCGCCCAAGGCCGCCACCCGCCGCACATCGGGCAGGAGCGGGCGCCCGCGTGCCGCGACGCCTCGGGCCGGGAGCCGCGCCGCCCAGGCGGCGGCCGAGCTGCGAGACGCGCGTGACGCGCGGCTGTCCGCCCAGCGGCGCTCGCTTCGGGTGCGCTCGGTCCTGATCGTCGCCGCGGTCCTGTCCGTCGTCATCGGCTGCGTCACGCTCTACCGCTCGCCGTTCCTCGCGGTGCGCCGCGTGGAGGTCGTCGGCAACGAGCACATCAGCCAGGCGCGTGTGCGGCAGCTCGCGGCGGTGCCGGCCGACGCCACGCTCATTCGCTTCCCGGCGGACGCGGTCGCCGACCGCGTGGCCAAGGACCCGTGGATAGCGTCGGTGACCGTGTCGAGGCTCTTCCCTGACGGGATGCGGATCCGCGTGACCGAGCGCGTCCCGGTCGCGATGGTCGACGCGGGTTCGACGTTCTGGCTGATCGACCGGACCGGCATGGTCATAGACAAGCGTTCGGTCGAACAGACCGCGTCGGCCGTCGTCGTGCGTGACGTGCCCGGGTTGGATCCGAAGCCCGGCAGGCGCACCAGCTCGGAAGCGCTCATGAACGCCGTGGCGGTCCTGCAGGGCATCTCGGACCGCCTGCGGTCGCAGATCGGGTCCGTCTCCGCTCCCTCCATCGACGCGACGACGCTCTACACGCGGGACAGGGTCGAGATCGTCTTCGGCGACGCGGCCGACGCCGCCATCAAGGATGCGCTGGTCCTGCGCATCCTCGACGAGCACCGTGGTAAAGTCGTCTCGATCGACGTCCGTACGATCGATCGGCCCACGTGGCGGGGGCTCACCAAGTAGCGTCCCGCCCGGGCGACTTCGGGGGAAGGGGACCTGCGTGATCCGTCGACCGATCATGCTCGTGACCGGTGCTGCGCTCGTGCTCGCGTGCATCCTTGGTTTCGGCGCGGTGCCCGCATACGGGGTGGAGGTGCCAGCACCGGGGGCGCCTACGTGGCTCACGCCGCCGGGAGGCTACACCGCGACGTATGCGACGGTCTCGCTCACGGCGGGGTCGTCCACGACGAGCATGACGGTGCTGCTCAACGGCGCGTCGCTCGGCACCCGGGAATGCACTGCGGGTCTAACCGTCACCTTCGGCCGGGTCGCCATGCCGGCGGGCATCAGCAGTCTCGTCGCGATCGCCTCGAACGGCGAGGTGACGCGGTCCTGGGAGTACCGCGTCCGGCGGATCGAACACCCTTGGGCGACGTGCATCATCATCGACAAGAGCGACTACCGCCTCTACTGGATCCGCAACAACGAGCTCGTGAAGTCCTACCGGGTCGCAGTCGGCAAGCGCAGCACGCAGACGCCGAACGCCGTGTGGAAGGTGGGACGCAAGGAGAAGACGCCGCCGCGGGGCGTGTACGGCCCCCGCAAGCTCCGGCTGTTCAGGCGCGTCGTCTACCACACCCGGGCGGGACGCCACGCATACCGCTACAAGTTCACCAACTACGGCATCCACGGCACGAACCAGCCGTGGGTGATCGGCACGATGGCCTCGCACGGCTGCATCCGCCTGACCAACGCGCAGATACTCGACCTCTGGCCCCAGGTGCCGCTCGGCACACTCGTCCAGACGCGCCAGTAGGGGAGTCGTCGACCGCGCGTTCTCTCACTCGCTGAGCACGGAATAGGGGCGTCCCGCACAGCGCGGGGCGCCTTGTTCCATCACGGCCGAAACTGGGGGTTGCATTGGGAGTAACCCTTATGCCAAGATGTAGTGTTCTAGATGCACTCTAACCCTAAAGTATACCCTTACACTCCAAGTCGAAGCAGCTTGCGGGGGAGGAGAACGATGCTGGAGACAGGCGCGAACTATCTGGCCGTCATCAAGGTCGTTGGTGTCGGCGGCGGCGGGAGCAACGCCGTCAACCGTATGGTCGAGGCAGGCGTCAAGGGCGTCGAGTTCATCGCGGTGAACACCGACGCACAGGCGCTGCTCATGTCAGATGCGGACT
>CAZHMA010000169.1:0-3770 GCA_964533555.1 uncultured Eubacteriales bacterium | reverse complement strand
ACGAACTCGTGGAGATCACGCCGAAGTCGATCCGCCTGCGCAAGCGCCTGCTGACCGCGAACGAGCGGAAGAAGGCCGGCCGGTCGTAGGCGTCACTCCCGCCGGTCACGCTATCGCGTGGCCTCTCCGGGCAGCACGTCCAGGTCGACCTTCGACGGGTCGCGGATCAGCACGCTGATCTCCGAGGGCTCGATGCCCGGGTCCGCCGCGAGCCTGGCACGCAGCGCGCCGACCATGGCCTTCCTCTGCGCATCGGTGCGGCCCTCGTACATGATGACTTCGACGATGGTGAACCGGTCGGTCCGGCAGTCGGGGACGTCGACGCAGTCGTCGGGCGTCTCGACGACGCGGACGGTCACCCGATCGCGCGGGACCCCGAGCGACTCGACGACGGCGGCACACGCCCCGGCGAGCAGGGCCTTCTTCCACGCGGGCGGCTTGGGGCCCGTGATGTCTATGCGGACGATCGGCATGGATGACCTCCGGTCGGGTCGGCCTAGGGCTCCAGGTACTCCTTGATCGGACCCAGGTAGTCCTCGTCCCAGCCCTCGTCGAAGTCCTCGACCTCGTCGTCGGGCACCCCGCGGTGCAGGAGCTCGACACGGGTGGAACCGTTCTCGGGCGTGAGCGTGAACGTCACGATCGACGGTGCCGGCCAGTCCCCGCCGTACCACTCCTGGACGAGGCAGCGCTCGGGTACCGCCTGCACGTTCGTGCCGTGGATGTCACCGTCCCACAAGCTGAACACGGCGCCGGGCTTGTCGCTCATCACGGCAGGGCCCGCTCCCCAGGCGTCGATCGCCGCCGGGTCGGTGAGCGCCTTCCACACGTCCGCGGGCGACGCTGCGATCACGTAGGTCTTCGCGATGTCCATGGCCCTGAGCGCCTCCCATGACAGGACGGTGTGATTGGGAGTCTATCCCCAATCGCCGGGCGTGAGCAGAGAAGGCCCGACCCGCGACCGGGCCGGGCCTTCTCTGCCGAGGCGGGGAGCCGCTACTTCGCGCGTGCGGCGTTCGCGAGGATCGCGTCGTGCCAGTACCGGGCCATGCCTTCGTGGATCTTCTCGTAGGTGGCGGTGAAGCGCGGGTCGGCGATGTACATCGCGGCGAGGTTCACGTGCATCTCGTGCGAGCACGGGTAGAACCAGGCGTCGATCTGCAGCCGGGCCTGTTCGGCCAGGTCCATCGCCCGCTGGTCGTCCGCCGGGACGCCCTCGTCCATCAGGCGCGCCGTGTCGGAGCCGATCTGCTCGCTCTCGTCCTTGAACCGCTGCCAGTCGGCCTTGTCGTATCGCTTCGCGCGGCGTGCCGACTCCTTGTACGCGTCGGTCTGTCCCCAGCGCTGCTGTACCTCGGCCTCGTAGGCCTTCGGGTCGAAGTCGCCGAAGACCTCGAACATGTCCTTCTCATCCATGGTCGTGCCCTTCTCCATCGTGTCGAGCGCAGTGTCGACGGCCTCGGCCATCCTGCCGAGCTGCGCGGCCTTGTCCTGCAGCATTCGGCGCTGCAGGAGCAGCGCCTCGCGGGGGGAGAACGTCGGGTCGTTCATGATCCGCGCGATGTCGTCCAGGGCGAATCCCAGTTCCCTGAAGAACAGGACCTGCTGCAGCCTGCCCATATCGCCGTCGCTGTAGATGCGGTAGCCGGCGCCGGTCCGCTCCGACGGCTCGAGCAGGCCGATCTCGTCGTAGTGATGCAGCGTCCGGACGCTGACACCCGACACCCTGGCGACGTCTCCGACCGTACGACCCACGTCACTCACCTCCGGGGTGCATCGTAGACCCTGACGTAACGTGAGGGTCAAGAGCCGTCCCCGATCTGTGTGTGGAGGCCGTTCGGCGTTGCGGCGCATGGCCTTGCGGGCGTATACCAATGTGCAGCCGCCGGGTGCGGCTGGGATGCACGAGGCGGGTGAGAGCGCGATGCGCGGTTGGTTGGCCAGGCATCTGAGGAAGCGGCCGGTCCGCTCGGCCGCCCTCGCCCTTCTGATCGTCGCGTGCTGCTGGTGGGGCGCTTCCCAGCTGTCGGGATGGGCCGACTGGGCAGTGTTCTCCGGCCGGCTGCGGTCGGTGGAGCGCACCGGAGACAGTGGCCGTGCGAGGGTCGTGACGCTGGCGTTCCCGTATCGCGGGCAGGAGCGCTCGGTGTCCGTACGGGTCGACGAGGCCTACCTCGCCTCGGCGCGAGCGCTCCCGACGGCGCAGGTCTTCGGCAGCTCGGGGCGGCTGCAGGACGCGCACGTGGCGACCCTGGTCCAGACCGAGAGTGAAGGACGGTTCGTGGGCGACCTGGCCCAGGAGCTGCGCCGGCTTCGGACCGATCTGGGGCTCGACCCGGACGAGTACGTGGAGCTGCTGGCCCGCGCGGTCCAGTCGGTCCCGTACGGCACGCCCGACTGGCAGATCCGCCTGCCGGCGACCCTTCTCGAGGATGGCCGGGGCATCTGCACCGACAAGAGCGTGCTCCTGGCCGCGCTGCTCCTGCATGAGGGATACGACACGGGCATCTGGGTCTTCGACACCCAACACCACGCGGCGGTCGCGGTCCGGGGCAGCAGCCCCGGCTTCGCGGGCACGCCGTACTCCTTCATCGAGACCACGCGCGAGGCCTACGTCAACGAGTACGACGTGGACCTGCTGGCCCGCGGCACCTACATCGCGGCGCCGCGGCTCATCCAGCTGGGCGGCACGTCACTCTACACCGCCGCGTGCGAGTCGCTCTACGTCGCCGACGAGCTGCGTCGGTCGCGGCGCTCCAGCGAGGCGCTCGCGCCCTATCGGTCGTACGCGGAGCGCGCCGAGGACCCGTGGCGCATGTCGTACGCGGCGCTCGCGGATGAGCACGAGCTGGTCACGCGGCGCGCCGAATGGATCCGGGCGAACTCCGACGACCGGGCGATGGTCTTCGACGCGCTGACGGACACCGGCGGGACGCGCTAGGCGGTCGTCAGCCGTTCACCGGGCGTCCCAGAGCCGGTACGCGCCCGCGCGTTCCTCGACGTGCATCGGGTAATCGTAGAGCGCCGACAGCGCTTCGTCCGTCATCAGTCCGGCCTTCGGCCCGTCGCGCAGGACCGTGCCCCGCCGCAGCATGACCACGCGCGACACCTCGGGCACGACGTCCTCGATGTGATGTGTGACGAGCAGAAGCGTACGGCCCGACGCGGCGATCCCGCGCACCGTGCGAAGGAAGCCGAGAGTTGCTCCCGGGTCGAGACCGTCGCACGGCTCGTCGAGCACGAGCACGGGTGGGTCGTGGACGAGCGCCCGCGCGATGAGCACGCGCCTGGCCTCCCCGGTGGAGAGCGTGTCCATGCGCCGGCCGGCAAGTCCTTCGGCGCCGAGCAGCGTCAGGAGCTCCTCGGCCTTCGCCCGCATCGGCGGCTCCACGACCTGGTGGGGATAGAGGCCGACGGAACCGAAGAAGCCCGATAGGACCGCGTCGAGCGCGCTGACGGGGCGGTCGAACGATTCGCCCAGCGCCTCCGAGACTATGCCGAAGAGCGCCCGCGCCTCGAAGAGCCCCCAGCGCTCGCGTCCGCGCATCAGCACCGCGGGGGAGCCGTCCTCATGCGCGAGCGGCAGCACGTCGCGCGCTAGCACGTTGACGAGGGTGGACTTGCCGGCGCCGTTCGGGCCCAGCACGGCAAGGTGCTCGCCCTCTCGCACCACGAAACTCGGGATGGAGAGGATCGGCACGCCGTCCCGCGAACCCACCGCGTCACGGAGCCCGAAGACCGGGTCCGGCCCCGGTCAGGCCTTGCAGCCC
>CAZHMA010000168.1:0-3770 GCA_964533555.1 uncultured Eubacteriales bacterium | reverse complement strand
GCAGGCCCGCCACCGCGAGCGCCTCTTCCGTACAGCGGCACGTGCCGTCGGCGACGTGCACGATCCCTTCGCCCATGAGCGCCAGGGCGCACTGTGACAGCGGCGCGAGGTCGCCGGAGCAGCCCAGTGACCCGTACTCCGGCACGCACGGCGTGATGCCGGCGTCCAGGAGTGCGGCGTACGCGCGCGCAGTGCTCACGCGCACGCCCGTGTGCCCGGACGCGAGCGTGCTCAGGCGCAGGAACATCATGGCCCGCACGACCTCGTCCTCGACGAGCGCGCCGGTGCCGGCCGCGTGCGAGCGGATAAGAGAACGCTGCAGCTGGTGGCGCAGCGAGTGGTCGATGTAGCGCGTCGCGAGCGCCCCGAAGCCGGTGCTGACGCCGTAGACCGGCTCGCCCGAGGCGGCGAGGCGGTCGATGTGCGCCCGGGACACCTCCATGGCGGCGACGGACTCGTCGGTGAGCTCGATCGGCGCGCGATGCCGCGCGACCGCGACGACGTCGCCGATGGTCGGTGGTTCGGTTCCGAGTGTGACGGGGTGTCGGGTGGGCATGCGACGACCTCTCTGCGGTGTACGTTTCTGTCAGCGTCTCGCGTCCGGGCGATAGTTGCTAGAGTCTGGTGGATAGAGTCATCCGTAAAGGACCAACTGCGAACGGGGCGCCGCCGTGTCTCTATCTTCCCCTCCCGAGGACCCTCGCTGGCCACGAGCCTCCGGATGGCTCGCACGCGCCGAGCCGGGCGGCGTCGCGGAGCACGACCTCGGCCTCATCGGCGTGCCGGCGTTCCGCTCGTCGATCTCGGCCACCAGCGCGAACACCACACCGGCGGCCGTCCGCGAAGCGCTCGCCCGCTACTCCACGTTCGCGGGCGATCGGGGGGTCGACCTCTCGGCGCTGCGGGCGCTCGACTTCGGCGACGTGGCCGAGCCGGACGGGTCGGAAGGCGAGGCCCGCGTGGCGGTCGCGTCGCGGGCGGCTGCCGCCGGCGGGCGGCTTCTCGTCGCGCTCGGCGGCGACAACTCCATCACGTACTCGGTCATGGCCGGGCTCGCGGAGGGCCGGCTCGACGAGTGGGGCCTGATCACGATCGACGCGCATCACGACCTTCGCGACGGCGAGAGCAACGGCTCCCCGGTGAGGCGCCTCATCGACGAGGGGCTCCCCGGCAGGCATGTGGTGCAGATCGGCATCGCCGACTTCACGAACTCCCCCGCCTATGCGGCACGGGCGCGCGAGGCGGGCGTCACCGTCATGGGCCGCGGCGAACTGCGCGACGCCGATCTCGGCGAGGTCGCTTCCCGCGCGCTCGAGATCGCGGGCGAGAACGGCCGGCCCGTCTACGTCGACATCGACGTGGACGTGTGCGACCGCTCGGTCGCGCCGGGGTGTCCCGCGTCCGCGCCCGGCGGCATCTCGGCCGACGAGCTTCGCCAGCTCGCGTTCCTGCTCGCCCGCGGGCACGGTGTCAGCGCGGTCGACATCACCGAGGTGGACGCCGTCGCGGACTCGGCGGACCGCCGGACGGTGCGGCTCGCCGCGCTGCTCGTGCTGGAGATCGCGGCGGGGCTGGCGGTCCGTGGCTGATCCCGTCACGGGACCGATTTCCCCCGAAGGGCCGGGCGACGTGCGTCCGACCGCAGCCCCGCCACGGGCGCTCTGGACACTGGTCGCAGCGATCGGCACCGCGGGAATCGCCATGTGCGTGACCCTGGTGACACGTTCGATCTGGCTGCTCATGGGACTCTCGGCCTCCGGCTCGTTCGAACCACCCGACGCCGCGATCGGCGCCGTCCCCGCCTCGATCCTGGCAGGCGTCCTCTTCATCACGCTGCAGCGGACGGCGGCCACCAGGGCGGGGGGCTTCGACGTCCTGGGAGCGACCTGGATCGCACTGTTCGGTGCGCTGGGGGTGACCTTCATCATGCGCAGGAGCGTGATGCCGGCGGAGGCCGCCTGGGTCTTCTGGCTCGTCGGCGCGACGTTCCTGGTCATGTCGCTGGCCGCCCTGCTCGTCCAGGTGGCCGCCTACGTCTTCGACCGTCCGGATCCGCGGTTCCAGCAGTTGTTGGGCCGCAAGCCGTCGGGCGGACCGTTCTTCATCGCCGCCACACTGGCAGGCGCGGGTCTCGGCGTGGCAGCGGCGCTGGCGCTGGCCTCGGCCCTGGCCTTCTAGGACCGGTCGCGCCGCGGGGCCTGGACCTCGTCCCGCGATACCGCGCTCTGCACGATCCACGCACCCGCCAGGATCGCGGCGCCAGCCACTGCGGTCGGCAGCGCGGGACGTTCGCCGAGCACGATCGCCGCGAGCGCCAGCCCGAACAGCGGCTGGGTGAACTGCACGCTCGCGACGCGGCTGATGCCGCCCTTCGCAAGCGCCCAGTACCAGACCACGTAGCCCAGGATGGACGTCAGGAACGCGAGGACGATCACGGACGTCCACGCGGCGGCGCCCGCGTGCGGCCACCCCTGCGTCACGACCGTCCAGGCGAGGGCCGGGATGAGCAGCACCGAGGAGAACGCGACGCCCCAGAGCGTCGTGGAGAAGCTCGGATAGCCGCTCTGGGTCAGCCGCGCACCCGCGACGTAGCCGATCGAGCAGAAGACGGCCGAGGCCAGCACGATCGCATCGCCCGCGAGCGTGGAGCCGCTCGCCCCGAGCGGCCGCCACAGGATCACGGCGAGCTCACCGGCGAGCGCCAGCGAGCAGCCGGCCATCCAGGTCTTCGACACGCCGCGGCGCTCGACCATATGGCCGAACAGGCTGGTGAAGACGGGCAGCGTGGCCAGGATGAGCGCGCCGTGGAGCGCCGAGGTCTGGCGCTGCCCGAAGCTGAACACCAGCGGGAAGATGACGAACGCCGCCAGGCCCGAGACCACGAGCAGGACGCGACCGCGCCGGTCGCCGGGAAGGGCGCAGCGCATCGCGAGCGCGAGCGGCCACGCGAGCAGGCCTGCCAGCACCGTGCGCAGCACGCCGACCGCGAGCGGGTCCATCTCCGCGACCGCCAGCTTGGTGAGCAGCGGCGTGCCGCCCCACACCACCATGACGGCGAGCGCGGCGGCCATGGGCAGGAGATGGGTGCGGCCCTTCATTGGCATACCCTTTGCAACCTAACGGTTCGTCTGCTAATCTTTCGCACGCTAACCCTTTCCGCACCACGCGGACGACCTCATACGAGAGGACCAGAGCACTCATGATGGCAGAACCCTGCGGACACGGGCACGGACCCGGTCCGGGACACGCGAGCATGGAGCCGCCGGAGGGCGTGGACGCGCTCTCCTTCGAGGTCTTCAGAGCGCTGATGAGCACGATCAAGCTCAACGGTCGCCTGCTGGGCCGGACGATGACGGGACACGGGGGGCATCCGGGACAGGCCGGCATCCTGTGGGCCCTCGGGACCGACGAGGGGATCAGCCAGCGCGAGCTGGCCGAGAAGGTCCGCCTCGCTCCCCCCACGGTGACCGCGATGCTCCAGAAGATGGAGCGCGGCGGGCTCATCGAGCGCACCGCGGATGAGAACGACCAGCGCGTCACGCGCCTGCGGCTCACCGACGCCGGCCGCGCGCTGAACCACGACCTGCGGATGGCGCACGGCGAGTACATCGCCAGCACCATCGGCTCGATGCCCGAGCAGGACCGCCGCGACCTGGCCCGCCTGCTGGGTGTGCTTTCGGCCAACATCCAAACCGCGCTGGAAAGGCAGGAGGACTAGATGCTCGACCTGCTCAAGAAGCTTGACTAACCCGGTTTGATGGACAATCCGG
>CAZHMA010000167.1:0-3775 GCA_964533555.1 uncultured Eubacteriales bacterium | reverse complement strand
CCCGCGGCGCGTCCCATCGCAAGCAGAAGACCGGTCAGGATCCTGGGCAACGCGGCGGGCAGGACGATGCGGCTCACCGTCTGCCACTTGCTCGCGCCCAGCCCGTAGCTGCCCCACCGGATGTACTTGGGCACCGCCCGGATCGCTTCCTCCGTGGTGCGCATGATGATCGGGAGCATGAGGAACGACAGCGCGAGCGCTCCGGCCAGGGCGGAGAACTGCAGACCCATTCCCTCGACGAACAGCGCCATGCCGAAGAGGCCCATGACGATCGAAGGCACGGAGGCGAGGGAGTCGGCCGCGAACCGGATGGTGCGCACGAGCCGGCCCTGCACCGCGTACTCGGCAAGGTAGACAGCCGCGAGCACGGCCACCGGCGTCACGATGGCCATCGCGAGCACTGTCACGTAGATCGTCGACTGGATCGTCGGCCAGATGCCGCCCTCCATGTTCACGCCGTGGGGCCACGTGAAGATGAAGGCGGGGGTGAGCTCCCGGATCCCGTTCACGACGATGTACGCCAGCAGGCTGCCGAGGAATCCGACCGTCGTGAGCGCGCAGACCCAGATCACGCCCAGGGCGAGCGTGTTCGTGACGCGCTTGTCGACGATCGGCCGAGGCGCGTTCACGACTCCTCACCCCCGAACCTCGAGATGAGCCTGATGGTTGCGACGAAGGCCATCGATATGAGGAAGAGGATGATGGCGACGCCGAACAGCGCGGTCCTGTGGTCGCCGGCAGCGTAAGGCATGTCGATGACGATGACGGTCGTGAGCGTGAGGAAGGGCTTGAATATGCCCTCCGGGATCACCTTCGCGTTTCCCGCCACCATGACGACGGCCATCGTCTCACCGATGGCGCGACCCATGCCGAGGATGATCGCGTCGATGATGCCGATCTTGGCGGCCGGCAGCAGCACGCGCCAGATGGTCTGCCATTTGGTCGCACCCATCGCGTAGCTCGCCTCGCGGATGCCCTCCGGTATCGAACGCAGCGCGTCTTCCGAGATGGCCGCCACCGTGGGCAGGATCATGATGGCCAGAACGACCCACGCCGTCGCGTAGCCGAAGCCGAGGCCGCCGGAGAGCTTCGCCGCTATCGGCCGCAGCGCGAGCAGGCCGAAGAGGCCGTAGACGACCGACGGTATGCCCGCGAGCAACTCGACCGCGGGACGCACGAACTCGCGAGCGCGGGGCGTTGCCACCTCGGACAGGAACACCGCCGTACCCACAGCGAGCGGAGCGCCGAGCACGAGCCCCCCGAGCGTGGCGACGAGCGAGTTCACGATGAGCGCCAGGATGCCGAACTGGGGTGTCTCGGCGGTGGGCTGCCACTGCAGCCCGCTCAGGAACTCCCAGACGCCGACCTTGGCGAAGATGGGCCAGCCACGCAGCCCGACGAACAGGAAGATGAGCAGGACCCCTGCCACGGCCACGAACGCGCATATCAGGAACAGGTTCTTGAGAGCGGCTTCCTTGAGGTAGGTGGCCCTGGAGATCGTCGACAGCGTCGCGGGCTCGTGAACCGGGCCGGGTGCGGACGCGGGCGCGGGAGCCCCCGCGTCGGCGGCGCCTTCCCTCAGCGTCACGCGCGGACGCCGCTCCATGTCGCCGCGGTCGCTCACTTCGCCTCTCCCCCCATGGGCAGGAAGCCGGCGTCGCGCACGACCGTCTCCTGGACCTGCGGCGACAGGACGAACGCGATGAACTCCTTCGCAAGACCCTTCGGTTCGCCCTTGGTGAGCATGTGGAGGAGACGTGAGACCGGGTAGCTCTTGTTCGTGATGTTCGCCTCGGTGGGTTCGATGCCGTCGATGGCCAGCGCCTTGACGGTCTTGTCGACGAACCCGACCGAGATGTAGCCGATGGCCCCTTCGGCCTGCGCGACGACGAAGCGCACCTGGCCGGTGCCCGGCAGAACCGCCGCGGTCGGGTCGAACGGCTTCTTGTTCAGGACGATCTTCGAGAACGCCTCGCGAGTGCCCGAGGCTTCGTCACGGTTCACGATGCCGATCTCCAGCTCGGGGCCGCCCAGCTCGCTCCAGTTCTTGGTCTTTCCCTCGAAGATCGCAGCCACCTGGGCCTTGGTCAGGCCTTTCACGGGGTTCGCAGGATTGACGATGACCGCGATCGCATCGTGGGCTATGGGGGTGTCGACCAGGCCGAGCTTGGCTTCCTCGGGCTTCAGGTCGCGCGACGACGTGCCGATCTCGCACGTCCCGGCCGCGACCGCCTCTATGCCGGCGGAGCTGCCCACACCGGAGACGAAGACCGTGACGTCCGGATGCGCGGCCTCGTACATCTCCTTGGCCATCTCGGCGATGGGCTGGACCGTCGTCGAACCCTGTACGCGAAGCTGCGTGGTCGACGCTTCCCCGCTCTGACGGCACCCGCCCGGCACGAGCGGCATGACTGCGATCGCCGCGCACAGAGCGAGCGTGCGGATCCAGCGCGCGACTCGCGGGACCATGCGGCTCACCGGTCAGCCCCGAGGATAGCGGCGACAGCTCCGTGCCGGCCGGTGAGGCCTTCGGCGCGGAACGAGTAGAAAGCATCGGTCCTCTCGGCGGTGCAGACCCCCGCGTGGACCACGTTGTCGTGGAGCACTCCCACCTCGCTCAGGCTCTCTGACACGACAGCGCCCAGGTCCAAACGGCCCTGGGCCGACGCGATACTACCAAAGGCGTTGGCGAATTGCGACATGCGCGATGCATCCACTTGGTAGTGGCAGGAACCGATGTGCGGACCCACGTACGCGAGCAGATCGGTCGTGGCGCACCGGGACGCCGCCGCCAGCTGTTCGGCGGCCTTGCCGGGAAGGCGCCCGAGGGCACCCTTCCAGCCCGCGTGGACCACCGCCACGCCTCGACGCGCTCCGGGGGCGACGAGAACCACCGGCACGCAGTCGGCGAAGAGCAGCATCAGGGGAACGTCGTGTTCCAGCGTCAGCAGGGCGTCGCACGCGGGCACGGGAGGCGGCCCGTCGTGCCGTGCGAACGCGCCCATACCGACGGTCGCGCCCTCCACGGGCCTGATTCCCAGCCCATGGACCTGTTCGGCCGTGGTGAGGCGCTCGCGCATCGGCTCGATGTCCAGCGCGCGCAGCAGAGCGCTGCGGTTCTCATCGACCGCGCCGGGCTCGTCACCCACGTGCGCCGCGAGGTTGAGGGTCGCGTACGGAGGACGGCTCTTCCCGCCGTCGCGCATCGTGAACGCCACTATCACGCCGGTCGACGCGCGCAGACCGCGGTCCGTGAGGAAGCCGATGTCTCCCTCGCGTACCTCCTCGAGTCCCGGACGAACTTCGCCCATCGCTGAATGCCGCTCCTTCGGTCTGCGGACCAGCCGCGAATGCGACGTCCCGTGTGGCGATTGTCCCGTGAATGGGGGACACTCACACACGAAGGGTACAACGGCGGACGGGGTTCCGCCGCCAGGGACTGCAGGGATGGCTCACAGCAAGGGGGTTCGTGATATGAGACGTCGGGATCGGCTCTTCTTCGCGGCTGCTGGTCTGGTCGCCGCGGTCGGCACTGCGGCGCCGGCGTACGCGCAGTCCAGCAGCGACGATGCGGCGGGTGGCGCCGCCGCCATCTTCATCCTCTGCTGCTACGGGCTGCTGGGAGTCCTGGCCCTCGCCATGTTCGTCATCTGGGTCTGGATGCTGATCGACCTGCTCGGCCGCCAGGAGTACGAGTTCCCGAACAGCAGCGGCAACTCCAAGAACACCTGGATCATCATCAACGTGGTCGGCTTCCTGCTCGGATTCAGCGGGA
>CAZHMA010000166.1:0-3778 GCA_964533555.1 uncultured Eubacteriales bacterium | reverse complement strand
GCCCACAATCGGACTTGAACCGATGACCTCTTCCTTACCAAGGAAGTGCTCTGCCGACTGAGCTATGTGGGCGTGTATCCGAGCGCCTCCGCGGAGGCGTCCCGGGGTGTGTCGTTGTGGTGGGGGCGCTAGGATTCGAACCTAGGTAGGCGTAGCCAACGGGTTTACAGCCCGTCCCCTTTAGCCACTCGGGCACACCCCCAAACAACAAAAAAGCCGTATTCGCTTTGTCAAGTTGCCACCCTGCGAAAAGGCAGACGAATAGTACGTCATGGCCATGGGGGTGTCAACGACGCCCACGGTGTCGGGCGTATCCATCCGAGACGGGTTCCGACGCCCTCCGGCACGCCCCATCCGAGCGCGGCCCCGGCCGCGTGCAGAGCGGCCCGCCGTGCTGCTAGCGGTGACTGAGCCTCGAGAAGACCGGGCCCTTCTCGACGACGCCCTCCACCGTGCCGTCGATGTCCGTCACCGGGATGATCCGGTACCACCCCGAGTGGTCCCCGAGCTTCACCGGACGCGGCATGTAGGTATCGCCGTTCGCCTCGAACCAGGTCCGCAGCGACGGCATGGGCAGGACGTGGAGATCGTCGCGCTCCACGGACAGCTCGGCGAAGAAGACCTCGTCTGGCCCGTCCATCAGTACGGCGATCTCGTCCTCCGTCTGGTCGAGCGCGAGGAAGTAGTAGAAGAGTTCGTCCGCGGCCGAGCTGACCATCCATCCCGGATCGCGCGTCACGTGGTGCGAGATGGTCTCGAACGCGTAGCAGTCGACCGGCGCGCGGTAGAAGACCAGCCCCTGGTCCGCGATCTTGCGGGGGTCCGTGCCGAAGTAGGCGTCCGCCTTCACCTTGATCTTGACGGTCCGGCCGGCCCTCGTCGCGACGATGTCGACCGCGGAAAGCCGCAGCGGGTCCACGTCGCCGTCCACGCGAAGCACGCCGGTGGCGCCACCTTCGCGAAGGTAGCGCTCCAAGATGCGGCCCGCCACGGCCTGCAGCAACGCTCCCCCGTACACGCCCATGCGATCCCCCTCACCGGCACGCGCGTGCCGAGTGCCCCCGATGCGATCAGCGAGTCATACGTTCGTCCGCGACCCGCAGGCGGCGGCTCAGAACCTCCAGCAGCTTGATGGCGATGGACGGATGCCGCTCGAGCACGGCCTTGAAGTCCCAGCTCGACAGCATGAGGCAGCTCGTGGTCTCGAGCGCCCGGATGGTGGCCGAGCGCGGGGCCTGGTCGAGCAGGGACATCTCTCCGAAGAAGTCGCCCGGACCGAACGCTCCGAGGGACTTGTCGTCCCGAAGTATCTCGACGCGCCCCGACAGGACGGTGTAGAAGGCCTGCCCCGGCGTCCCCTGAGTGACGATGATCTGCCCGGGCTCGTAGATGTGCTCCTGGGCGACGCTCTCGATGGCTTCGATCTCAGCGGGGGTGCAGTTGGCGAAGAGCGGTACTCGAGCCAAGAACGCTGCGTTCGACATCGGTCCTCCTCCTGTCGGCGCCTCAATGATACCGCACACCCCTGACGCCGAGGCGCACTCTCTTGACACCCGCCCGAGGACGCCCGGATGTCTGCCCGCACGCGGGGCACGGTTTCATGCACAATGGTGGCAGTGGGCGGGCGCGGGAGGTCCTTGGTTCATGGCGCTGTTCCTCAACCTGTATCTCGGGCACCTCCTCGGCGACTTCCTGCTGCAGCCCGGCCGGCTCGTGCTGGCGAAACGCGACGGGGTGCCGGGGCTGCTCCTGCACACGTTCATCGTCGGCGCGGCGAGTGCCGTCGTGCTGTTCGGGACCATCGGCGGCGACTGGCCCGCGGTGGTCCTCGTGACCGGCCTCCATCTTGTCATCGAGCGCCTGACCATACTCACCTACCTGAAGACACCCACCAGGGGCCTGTTCACGCTGCTCTTCGACCAGACCCTGCACATGCTGTCCATCGCGGTCGTGGTGTGGCTCGCGGTCGGATGGGAGGTCGACACGTACGCCGTGACGCTGGGCATCCAGATGCCGGTCGCGAGGCTCGCTGCGATCGACGGGCTGCTCACGGTCATGCTGCTCGGTTCCATCGTCGTCTTCGAGATGGGCAACACCATGCGCCGCGGGTCCGACGGCAAGGGCCGCGTCCTGCGCTTCGACGCCGCGCGCATCGGCGGGATGCTGGAACGGGGCGCGGCACTGGTGGCGGCACTGGCCTGGCACCCTGCGGCCGCGCTCGTCGCCTTCGTGCCGCGCGTCGCGTATGCCGCGACCCGCCCGCCCGACCGGCGCTCCGAGCAGTTGGTCGAGGCCGTGACCGGGCTCATGATCTGCGCGGCGACGTACGCCGTGCTGGCCGTCGTGACCTATCTGGCGCGCGGGTCGTTCCCCGCCGAGGCGCCGCTCTCAGTCCTGTTCGGGCCATTGCCCTAGGCTTGTGTCCGGGTTCGCGACCCCTGGAGGAACGATGACGAAGAGGACCTCAACGATCGTCCGGCGCAACGCGGGCGTGCTGCCGTGGCTTCGCGGGCTGGCGTTCGCCGGGGTGACGTACGCGGCGCTCGCCGCGCTCGGCTTCTATCCGGCCATGGCGGCGCCGATCATCGCGCTCGGCATCGGAGCCCTCGGACTCTTCTCCCCCGGTATCGGCGTCCTCGCGTTCCTTGTCGCGGCAGGCGTGCCGCTCGCCGCGGGCAACATCGTCGCCGGTGCCCTGTTCCTCGTGTTCGGGTTCGGGGTCATCCAATACCTCAGCGAGTCGCACGGCCGCGCGTTCATGATCATCGGACTCGCGTTCGCCGCCACGATCCTGAAGGCCGAATGGGGCGTGGCGGTGCTCGCCGGCTACCTGCTCGGGGCGAACAGCGGCGCCGTCGTCGCGCTGGTCGCCTGCCTCGTCATCCAGGGCGCGGGCCTGCTGATCGGCACCAGCTCGCTCGGTACCCTCGCCACCGGCGGGGTCGTCCCGCCGATCGTCGACCTCAAGGCCCTCGCGGCGCTCAAGGACCCGCTCACCTTCTCCTGGCTGCTTCCCGCCATCACCCGGATCGATCCGGCGGCGTTCATCAAGGCCGTGACCTCCGCGAAGGACGTCGTGCTGTTCGCGGTGCAGCCCGTGCTCTGGGCGGGCGCTGCCGCGGTCGGCGGCCTCCTCGCTAAGCCGGTCGGCGACCCCAAGCGACCCCTGTGGGGGCTCGTCGCGACCGGCGCCGGCGTGGCCGCCCTGGGAGGGGCCTCGATCGCGCTGTCTGCCGCCCTTGGCGGTCCGGTGCCCGTGACCTCGCTGGCGCTCGCGCTCGCCGCTTCTCTCGCGGTCGCCCTTGCCGGCGCCGCGGCCTCGGAGTGGGTGTTCACGCCGTCGATCCCTGAGGCCCCGAGGAAGGGCACGTCCGCAGAGGACGCCGATGTCGACGAGCTGCTGCGGATGATCTCGACCGCGGAAGAGGAGCTCGCGAGCAAGCATACGGTGCAGCGCACCGTCCTCATCACCGACATGAAGTCCTTCTCGCGCATGACCCAGGAGCTCGGCAGCACGGAGACGGCGAAGCTCGTCCAGCGCCATCGCGACCTCCTGCTGCCGCTGGTCGAGCAGGCGGGCGGAAAGGGCAAGTCGACCGGCGGCGACGGCCTGCTTGCCGCGTTCGAGGATCCCGCCGCGGCCCTCGGCGCCGCGGTGAAGATGCAGCAGGCGCTCGCGACGTACAACGCGTCCAGGTCGGGCGAGGACGCGGTGCTGATCAGGGCCGGTGTCGCGTCGGGCGAGGTCGTGCTCGACAAGGGCGGCAAGCCCTTCCTG
>CAZHMA010000165.1:0-3794 GCA_964533555.1 uncultured Eubacteriales bacterium | reverse complement strand
GAGTGCTTCCTTTACACGGAAGAGGTCGGGGGTTCGAATCCCTCATCGCCCACCATGCTTCGATCCTTGGGGGGAAGGATGGACGAGGCCGCGCAACGCCCGGCCGACGGCCCGACACCGGCCTACACACCGGTGCCGTTGCCGGTAACGGACTACGTGCCGGCTAGAGGCGGGCTCCGGAGCCGGCGATTCTGGGTCGCGGGTGCCATCGTCGTCCTCGCCCTCATCGCGACGGCGACGGCGGTCTCCTGGGCTGCCTACAGAGCGCTCGCCGGCGCCGCCGCTTCGGCTGCTCGCTCGAGCTCCCCCGCGAAGGTGCCCGAGGACGTGGTCAAGCACATCGGCAACGACTACATCGACTTCGAGGTCCAGGAGGTCTATCGGGGCCGCCCCCAGGGTGGCAAGGACACGCTTGTCGCGCTCCTGCGCTCCCGGGAGCACACGTCCTTCGTCCTGCTCTCGGTCTACACCGTGACGAAGGGCCCCGGCGACACGTCGATCGGGCAGACGGAGTCGACTGACACGTTCTTCCAGTCGGGATACGAGTGGTACAACGGGACGCAGACGAAGGCGTTCGAGGAGCTGTGGGTCGCTCAGCACCCGGGCGTCATCTGCGGTCCGGTGATGCCGACCACGAAGCTCAAGTACCCCCACGACGGGTACGAGGCGACGAGCCTCAAGCGCACCGGCTCCGGCGGCTTCGAGATCGGGACGACGTACGAGTACGTGTGGGACGCCGTCACGATGAAGTGGGCCACTCCCACAACGGACGCCGCGAAACGGCCCGTCATCGACGACGCGACGGCCATCCGGACGGCCGAGAAGCTGTATCCGGCATTCAGGAGCGTCCGGGTCGTGCGGCGCCTGTCCGAGCTGAAGACGCCCACGGCCTTCGTCGTGCTCGGGAGTCGGACGGCGAAGGGATTCGCCTGGGCGCTCGACGCCGCCGCGGCAGGCGACCCCGATTCCGACTGGTATGGCGGCGAGACCCGCCTGTTCTTCGAGAAGCCGGGTCCGCAGCTCGACGCGTTCATGAAGGCCTGGGCGGCCAAGCATCCCGGCACCGTGGTCACGCTCGTGACGAAGAGCCCGGGCGGTGAAGACCTGTCGATCTCGGTCGACTATGCGTCGGACGCGGACTTCGCCGCGGGGAAGACCGGGCCCGACCCGGCGGCATGGTGGTGGGACTCGGAGACGTCCGCGTGGGAGGAGCTCTTCTAGCCGCGCCGGCTGTCGCGCGTCTCTACGGCGCCGCGGGCTCCCGCTTGGTCCCGCACTCGGGGCAGAACTTCGCCTCGGCGGTCACCGCGGCGCCGCACTCCGTGCAGAAGGCGCTCGTCGCGAGCTTCTTGCCGCATTCCGGGCAGAACTTCGCGCCCTGGGTCTCGGCGCCGCAGTCCGGGCACACCAGCTGGCGCCGGGTCTTCACGTCCATGTGCTTGCCCTCGTGGATGCCCTCGAGCGCGCCCTTCTCGCCGGCGGCCTGGGCCTTGCCGGACGCGAACGCCGCCTCGGCCTCGACCTCGGCGGACGGCGCGCAGCCGCGGCAGAGACCCGCTTCGCCGTTCCAGCACTGGGTGCACACGTACTGCAGGCACTTCGGGCAGCGGTGGAAGTTGTCCATGGCCTCCGTCAGCGCCGCCTTGAACGCCTTGTCGCGCTCCGTGCCGTAGGTGGCTTCGCCGACGCCGGCCACCGCGTCCCCCGCGCTGCCGATCGCCTCGCCGACCCCACCGAGCACGCCACCGAGGAAGCCCTGCGCCTTGTCCATCCACGCGGCGGCCTGGCCGCTCTTGAACGGGACGAAGTCCGACTGCCAGGTCATGTTGCAGCGCTCGCAGTAGAACTCGAACTGGAAGCCCGCGCGGGCGCCGCTCTCCTCGCACATGTCCCGGTAGTTGTCGGCGAACCGCGTCTCGCCCATTTTCGCATGCCCCCCTGACGGTCGCGCCGGCATGCCGGCGAGCTCGATGCAACGACACCGACGATGCTATGGGCGCGTGCCACGGGGTGTCAACGAACACCCGCGCCTACCCGATACAATGTGGGTCGTGATGCATCGACCCTGACGCGGAGGAACCATGCCGGAGTGCTCCTACCACAAGGGCGTCGAGACGGGTGTCTCGTGCGTCGAGTGCGGCCGCTACATCTGCCCGAAGGACTGGGTCGACACGCCCGTGGGCTACAAGTGCCGGGAGCACGGGCTGACGAAGCGGCCGACGCTCGGCGGGGTGAAGCCGCGACAGTACCTCGCGGGCGCCGGGGCCGCACTCGGCGCCGGAGTCGCGCTGGCCGTCGTGCTGACCTTCGTGCCGTTCATGTCGTTCTGGGTGTCGATCATTGGCGGCATCGGGGTCGCAGAGGCCACGCGCCGGGGGTCCGGCGGACACCGCACGTGGGAGTTCGCGCTCATGGCGGCCGCAGGCGCGGCGATCGGGGTCGGTGTGGCGGGGGTCTTCGGCTACCTCAACGTTGTCGCGCTTGTGTTGAGCCCGATCGCCGCTGCGGTGTACCTGGTGTCGAACCGGTTCTGAGAACCTCCCGGTCCGCCTGCGTCTAGTGGTGCATCACCGGCCGGCCGATGCGGGTGGGGTGCCCGCGGGCCGAGGCGGCGCGCGCGTGACGGTGCGATGACACCGAATGCACCACCGCACCGATGGGCGCGAGTATGCCGAGACTCAGGAACCCCAGGATCAGCAGGGCCCCTGCGACGATCACCGTGCCGACGATCAGTCCCAGGATCGATGCGAACGCGGTCTCCATCGCGAGTCGCCTCCAGCGGGCGCACGACGTGCGACCGCCCCGGCGGGCGGCTTTGCCTGAAGCGCCCACGGGTTCCTTCCCACATTGCGGCGGGACGGAAGGGCAGTCCGACGAACGGGGCCGCTACTCCCACATCGCGCGCAGGCGCGCGCGCACGTTCGCGCCCGCGACGGCCGGGTCCGCGGGCGCGTCCTGACCTTCCGAACGCGCCCCCCCTGCCTCGTCGCGAAACGCATCGCGGACGCCACCGGCGACGAAGCGCGTCAACTGCGCGTAGCCGTGGGCGTCCGTGTGGTTCCACGGGCTCGTGTAGTAGCGCAGCGGGAAGCAGACGTAGAGCCAGTCCTTCGCCCGGGTGCAGGCGACGTAGAACAGGCGCCGCTCCTCGTCGATCTCCTCGGCGGAGCCCGTCGCCATGTCCGACGGGATGTTGCCGTCGGCCGCGTGGATGACATAGACCGCGTCCCACTCCAGGCCCTTCGCCGAGTGCATCGTCGAAAGGATCAGGTAGTCCTCGTCGAGCACCGGCGGGCCGGCGAGGTCCTCGGCCCACGCCGGCGGGTCCAGCGCCATGTCCGCGAGCAGCGTGAGGCGGCTGTCGAAGCGCGCGGCCAGCCGCTCTATCTGCTCGAGGTCGCGGATGCGGGCGGTGGCGTTGTCGTATCTGCGTTCCAGCAGCGGCGCGTACACCTCGCGCACCGCGTGCACCTGGGCCGGCAGCGACAGCGGCTCCGGGCGCGTCAGGTCCAGCATGAGCGACACCAGGCCGGCCCAGTGGGTCTTGGCCGCCGGCGCGGGGCACGGCGCGTCGGCCCACGCCAGGAAGTCGCCGCCGGCTTCGGCGAGCGCGTCGATCAGTCGCCGGGCGGTCTGCGGTCCTACGCCGGGCAGCAGGGTCAGCACGCGCAGGCCCGCCGCCTCGTCGCGCGGGTTCTCAGCCAGTCGCAGGACCGAAGTGAGGTCCTTCACGTGCGCCGTCTCGGTGAACTTCAGCCCGCTTCCACGTGGCAGCGGGTTCACCTCGAGCGCGA
>CAZHMA010000164.1:0-3838 GCA_964533555.1 uncultured Eubacteriales bacterium | reverse complement strand
GGACACGATGGACACGTTCACGTGCTCGTCGTGGTACTACCTGCGCTACTGCGACGCTCGCAACGACTCCGCGGTGTTCGATCCGGCGAAGACGGACTACTGGATGCCGGTCGACCAGTACATCGGCGGCATCGAACACGCCATCCTGCACCTGCTCTACTCGCGCTTCTTCACGAAGGTCCTGCGCGACATGGGGCTTGTGGGCTTCGGCGAGCCGTTCACGAACCTGCTCACGCAGGGGATGGTCAAGCTCGACGGCGCGACGATGTCCAAGTCCCGCGGCAACGTCGTGGCACCGGAGGACATGATCGCGAAGTACGGCGCGGACGCCCTGCGCGCCTACGTCCTGTTCATGGCGCCGCCGGACAAGGACCTCGACTGGAGCTACGACGGCCTCGAAGGCATGTACCGGTTCCTCGGGCGCGTGTGGCGCCTGGTCTCGGAGTCGGCCGAGGAGGCCCCTGCGGGTTCTGCGGCGGCCGCCTCCGCCGGGCCCGCCGAGTCCGCGCTGCGTCGCGCGATGCACCTCTCCATCCGCAAGTGCACCGACGATGTCGAGCGGTTCCAGTTCAACACGGCGCTGTCGGCGGTCATGGAGCTGGTCAATGCGGCCAACGAGTATCGGCGCGATGTGCCGGCCGCCTCAAGGGACGCCGCGCTGGTCCGCGAGGTCGCCGAGACGGTGACGCTTCTGATGTCGCCTACGGCGCCTCACATGGGTGAGGAACTGTGGCAGGTCGTTCTCGGCAACCCGGGCACGGTTCACCGCCGGGGATGGCCGGTCTACGACCCGTCGGCCGTGACGGTGAACGAGATCGAGCTCGCCGTGCAGGTGAACGGGAAGGTCCGCGACCGCGTGACGGTGCCGGCCGGAGCCTCCGAGGACACGATCATCGAGGCCGCGCTGGCCCTGCCGAACGTCGTGGCTCACACCGAGGGCAAGACCGTTCGAAAGGTCGTGGTCGTCGCGGGCAAGATCGTCAGCGTCGTCGCTTCGTGATGTGGCTCACCGGTTGCTTGACCGTGGGCGTGGAGTAGGCCAATCTATTCCTCGGGACGCCGACCTCTGATGGAGGCCATTGGTGCTGCACAAGCGTGGAAGGGCAATGGGCCGGGGGCGCCTGCTTTCGTGTACCCTGGCCATCTGTGCGCTGGTCCTGCTCGTCGCGGTACCCGCGGCGGCCTTCGCGTTCCACACCGACGGTCGTGAGACGCGCGGCGGAACTGTCGCCTTCACGTGCGCCGATTGCCACGTCACGTGGGCCGGAGGCGATGATGCTGGCGTCTCCACGAGGGACGGGGCCGGTCCCCACGGCTACTACCGCTCCGACACCGACAAATGCCGCATGTGCCACACGGTGCACAAGGCGCCGGCGAACTCCATCCTGCTGCTGCCCGCAGCGACCATCCAGGCTGCGTGTTTCACCTGCCACGACAACACCGGTGCCGCGGGCGTGTACAGCGCTATCACCGCGCGCGGCGGCTCGGTCGTCGCCTCGCACTCGATAGACACCACGACGCACGTTCCCGGCGGCTCGTACGACCTGAGCGCCAAGCTCGGCTGCACGAGCTGCCACTCGGTCCACCGGGCCACGACGGTCGCGGTGTTCGCGACGGACCGCGAGCTGCCGCTCGGCGGCGGCACGAAGTTCTCCAACGCGCTGCTGCGCGACGACGTCGGCGGCACCCCCCGCGGCACGTTCACCAAGTACGGTGCGGACTGGTGCGCCGGATGCCACGACCAGCGCCATAGCGGCGGCACCGTGATCAACCACCCGACCGAGTCGTCGCTGACCGCCGGAGCGTTCAACTACGGCCGCGTGGCCTCGGTGACCGGTGCCACCGATCTCACCACCGAGATCCTCGCGGACGTCGACCCGCCGAACACCACCGGGCTGGGGCTCGGCGGCAGCAACTTCGGCTACGTCATGCCGTACCCGCGCACCGCACAGCAGGGCGTGCACAAGCCCATCTGCCAGCAGTGCCACGAGGACGCTCGCAGCGTGGGCTCGCCCGGCGCCGCGGTGGCCTTCTCCTCGACGACGCCGACGAACCCGCTGGTGTACAGCTTCCCGCACCAGTCGTCGAATCCGAACTTCCTCGTCGAAGACCACGACGACCTGTGCTTCAACTGCCACCCGATAGCGCAGCTGCCGTAGCTCGACCGGTGCGGCGCTTCGACGGGGAACGGTAAGGAACCGGCAAGCCCCTCCGGCTACGCTTCGAACGTCTGCAGACGGACGCCCCCTCCGCCACACGTGGAGGGGGCTTTCTCGTGCGTCAGGAGCTTCGCGAGTGGCTCGAGGAGCTCTCGTGTCGCGCGGGCCTCGAGGGACTGCCGCCGCGTGCACGGAGTGCGGCGCTCGTCATCGGAGCCGCGGTGCTGGCGGTCGCGGTCTGGTGGTGGGGCAGGCCTCCTGAAGCGGCCGCCCCGGTCACGGACACGAGGTCCGCTCCGCTCGAGGCCGGCGCCCCGGACACCGCTGGGCGTCCTTCATCGGCCGCGACCCTGACCGTGCACGTGGTCGGAGCGGTCGGCCGGCCCGGTGTCTACTGCCTGCCTGCCGGCGCGCGGGTCGCCGAGGCGGTGGACGCGGCGGGAGGGCTCACCGCGGAGGCGGAGCAGTCGGGTGTGAACCTCGCGCGTCCCGTGACCGACGGCGAGCAGATCGTGGTCCCGGTGAAGGGCGCGGCCGGAGCCGTCTCCGCGAGCGGTGCCGGCGGCGCGGGTCCGCCAGGAGCTGCCTCGAGCGGCGGCCCGGTGGACCTCAACACCGCGACCGCGCAGCAGCTCGACACGCTGCCGGGGGTGGGTCCGGCGACGGCAGCCAAGATCATCGCCGACCGCACCGAGAACGGTCCGTTCCGCACCGCCGAGGACCTGATGCGCGTGCCCGGCATCGGGGCCAAGCGGTTCGAGAGCCTGAAGGACCTCGTGACGGTGCGGTGACCGGACGCGCGATGCCGGGTGCGGGCCCCGTGAGACCGAGCATACCCGCCGCCGTCTGGTGCGCCGCCGCCCTCTGGGGGGCGTCCGCGGCCGCCTCGGCCGCGTGTTGGGCGGCGTATGCGGGCGCTCTGTCGACGTCGGTCCTGTGGGCGGGCGCGTGCGCGCCACTGGTCTCGGCGGCACTCTGCGGGCGCCTGAGGACCTCCCGGAGGGGTTTCGGCATGCTGGTGTGCTGCTTCGCCGCCCTCGGGTCGGCGACGGCGCTGCTCCACGGCGGCTGGCTGCTCGCCCAGGGGCGCGCGGCAGAGGCGTCGGGCCCGCGACCGTGGGCAGGCGTCGTGGTGTCCGATGCGCGCGAGACGATGACCGGTTTCCGCGTGGCGGTGGCGCTGCGCGACGGTCCGGCGTCCGGCGTGTTCTCGCTGCGCTGGCCCGGGGGCGCGCCTCTGCCGCCGTACGGGCGTCGGGTACGCTTCTCCGCGCGCCTCAGGGCGCCCGCCGCCGACGATCCGTACGCCCGCACCGGCTACCTGCGGGGCGAGGCCGGGAGCGGGTCACCGTGGCGCGTGAGCATCGAGGGATGGGAGCCGGGTCCGCTCGGGTGGGCCGGGCTCCTGCGCGAGCGGTGCCTGGCCGTGCTGGCCGGGGCCGGCAGGGGAGGCCGTGTCCTCGCCTCGGCGGTCTTCGGCCTGCGGGACGCGGCGGACGAGGAGGCGTTTCGCGCCGTGGGGGCCGCGCACCTGCTCACCGCTTCGGGGATCCATCTCGGTCTGGCGGTGGCGATGGCGGCCGCGGCGGCGCGGGCCGTGGGTGCCGGGAGACGCACGAGCGCGGCCGTGTCGCTCGGAGCTGCAGCGGCGTTCTGCCTGGCCGGCGGCCTGCGTGTGT
>CAZHMA010000163.1:0-3858 GCA_964533555.1 uncultured Eubacteriales bacterium | reverse complement strand
ACCGGGTGGCGGCGCGTGGTGTGGAGGTCATTCGCGTCTCGGCGGCCGCTTCCCCGTCCTGCGGCGCGTATCTGGACCACGACGCGCTCACGGTGGCGCGCGGGGGCATCACGACCACGCTCGTGCCGGTACGGGAGCTGGGCATCCGGGGCCGGCACAACGTGAGCAACGCGCTCGCGGCCGCGGCGGCCGCACTCGTCATGGGCGCTTCCGCTGACGCCGTGCGCGACGGCCTCCGGACGTTCACACCGATGGAGCACCGGCTGGAGCCCGTAGGCGCCGCCGGCGGCGTGGAGTACTACAACGACTCCAAGGCCACGAACCCCGACGCGGTACTCAAGGCGCTCACGGCGTTCGACGGTCGCGAGCTCATCGTCTTGCTCGGCGGCCGCAACAAGGGAAACGACTTCGCTCCGCTCGCACGGGCGGTCGCCGAGCGTTGCCGGCTGGCGGTGCTGTTCGGCGAATCGCTGCCCGAACTGCGGAAGGCCTTCGCGTCGACCGGCGGCGCGACGGCCGAGGCCGCGGGACTGGCGCAGGCTGTCGAGGCGGCCGCTCGGGAGGCGCGTCCCGGCGACGTCGTACTCCTGTCGCCCGCATGCGCCTCGTTCGACGAGTTCCGCTCCTACGAACACCGCGGCGCTGTGTTCCGCGAGCTCGTGGCGGCGTTGGCGGCCGTCCGTCCGGCGGGGGAGGCACTTCGGTGAAGCCCCTGCGTCAGAGTCCCGTCGCGCGCTACATGCTCCTCGGAGCCGTCGTCCTCCTGTGCCTGGGCGGGCTCGTGATGATCTACTCGGCCTCCATGGGTTCGGACGCGGTCCTGTACGGCGACAGCGCGTACCACATGAAGCGGCAGGCGATCTACCTCGTGCTCGGCCTGCTGGCGATGGCCTTGTGCTCGCGAATGGACATGACCTTCCTGCGTCGGATCTCCGTGGGTCTGTGGCTCACGGCGAACGCCGGTCTGGTGGCGGTCCTTGCGATCGGTCTCCAGAAGGGCGGCTCGGTCCGGGCGCTGGACGTGTTCGGGCTGACGACGGTGCAGCCCGCGGAGTTCGCCAAGATAGCCTGCGTGCTGATGGTCGCGGACCTCCTCGCGGACCGCGCCCGCCACCCTCGACCGTGGCTCCCCGACGACATGGGCCGGCTGGCCTGGGTCATCGGCGTGCCGTTCGTGCTCGTCATGATGCAGCCCGACATGGGCTCGGCGCTGTCGCTGCTGCTGCCGGCCTTCTGCATCCTCATCATCGGCGGGCTCGAGATGCGCTGGGTCGCGGCCGTCGGAGCCGCCGGCGCGCTGGCCCTGCCCGTGATCCTCTCTCTCAAGCCCTACCGTGTCGCCCGCCTGCTCGCGTACCAGAACCCGAACGCGGACGCCACCGGCGGCGGCTACCAGATCATCCAGGCGATGCTCGCCTTCGGATCCGGTGGCCTCACCGGTGTGGGCCTGGGGCTGTCTCGCCAGAAGTTCTTCTACCTGCCGGCGGCGCACACCGACTTCATCTTCGCCATCATCGGCGAGGAACTGGGATTGTGGGGTACCCTGCTGGTCGTGGCACTCTTCGGAGTGCTCGCCTGGGCGGGCTTCCGGATCGCGTTGTCGGCGAAGGACCGCTTCGGGGGACTGCTCGCGGGCGGCCTGACGGCGATGATCGTGACGCAGGCACTGATCAACATGGGGTCGGTCACGGGAGTGTCTCCCGTGGCCGGAGAACCACTGCCGCTGGTGAGCTACGGGGGCACCTCACTCTTGTTCACTTTGGGGTGTGTCGGGCTTATCCTGTCGGTGGCCAGACAAGGCCGCGGGAAGGCTGCTTCATCGGGCCGTGTCGCCGACGGTCCGGACGAGGAGATCGATAGTGCGAGTAGTGGTGAGCGGCGGCGGAACGGCCGGCCACGTCTATCCGTCGTTGACGGTGGCCGAACATCTTCGAGACGAAGAGCTCTGTGACGTCGCGTACGTAGGGACCCCCGACAGCCTTGAAGCCCGTCTCGCGACAGAGGCGGGCCTCACCTTCTACGAGGTCCGCTCGAAGGGCTTCGACCGCGCCAGGCCCCTGACGCTTCTGTCGGCGGCCTGGACGACGGTGTGGTCGTGGATCCGCTCCATGCTGTACCTGCGCCGGTTCCGCCCCGATGTCGTCATCGGCTTCGGCGGGTACGTGTCGCTTCCGGTGGGGCTTGCGGCGGCTGTTGCCGGTATCCCGCTGGTGCTCCATGAGCAGAACGCCGTTCCCGGGCTCGCCAACCGCGTGTTGTCGCGATGGGCGGCCGCGGTGTGCGTCACCTACCCGGGATCCATCGCGCGGCTCCGGCATCCGGAGCGAGCGCTCGTCAGCGGCAATCCCGTCCGCCCGAGCGTGGCCTTCGCCGATCGCGCCGCCGGGCGCAGGGCACTCGATCTGAAGACCTCGGACACGGTCCTGCTGGTCTTCGGCGGGAGCAGGGGCGCCCGGCACCTGAACACCGCGCTGCTCGGCCTCTACAAGAGGCTCAAGGCCGTGAAGGGGCTGCGCGTCGTCCATATCGCGGGACCGCTCGAGGCGGAGTCGGTGCGCGGGGAGCTCAAGGGCATCGACGCGCGCCAGCGGACGTTCTGGCAGGTGCATGACTACATCGACGGCATGGGCGATGTTCTCGCCGCGGCCGACCTGGTGGTGTGCCGGTCGGGGGCCACGACCCTGGCGGAGCTGACGGCGCTGGGCAAGGCGTCCGTGCTGGTCCCGTACCCGTTCGCCACCGAAGACCACCAGACCCTCAACGCCCAGAGCCTGGTAGGCGCGGGGGCGGCGGTCATGTTCGCCGATTCCGAGCTCGACGGACCGGCCTTCGGCGACGAGCTGATCCGCCTGCTGACCCGCCCGGACAGCAGGGCCGATATGGAGCGCGCGTCGGCGGCGCTCGCCCGCCCAATGGCCGCCCACGCTGTCGCGGAGGCGGCGATCGAGGCCGCGGCCGCACGCCGAAGGGCGGTCGGCATGAGGCCGGCGCCCGAGGCGACGGTCGCGGAAGACCATGAGCCGGTGCCCGGCGGGGACGCATCGTGAGCCCGCGCGTCCGCGCCCACTTCATAGGGATCGGCGGTGCCGGCATGAGCGGCATCGCCAAGGTGCTCCACGATCAGGGCGCCGTGGTGACGGGTTCCGACCTGCGCATGTCCCGCTACGCCTCGGCGCTCGCGGACGCGGGCGTGACGGTGCACATCGGCCACGCCGCGGAGAACCTCGGCGACCCCGAGGTCGTGGTGGTGTCCACCGCGATCCCGGAGAGCAATCCGGAACTGGCCGAGGCGCGTCGCCGCGGCCTCGAGGTCTGGCCGCGCGCACGGATGCTCGCCGAACTGGCGGGGGACCGCCGCACGATCGCGGTCGCCGGCACGCACGGCAAGACCTCGACATCGTCGATGATGGCTGCCTCTTTCTCCACGGTCGGGCTCGACCCGACGTTCCTCATCGGCGGCGAACTCAACGATGTCGGGAGCAACGCCCGCTGCGGATCCGGCGATCTCTACGTGGTCGAGGCCGACGAGTCCGACGGCTCCTTCCTGCACCTCGAGCCATACGTCGCGATCGTGACCAACGTCGAGGCCGACCATCTCGATCACTACGGGTCCTTCGCAGCCGTGATCGAGGCGTTCAGGGCGCTCATCGCCAAGGTCGACCCCCAAGGGGCCGCCGTGATCTGCGCCGACGATCCGGTGCTGCTGTCGCTCGCGCCCGCGTGTCGCGGCCGCGTGGTCACGTACGGACTCTCGGAGGGCGCCGACGTGCGCCTGATCGTCGTCGATGCCGCCGCGGGCCGCGTCCGTTCCGACGTCCCCCTCCCCGGCCGTGCGAAGCGGTCGACAGAGAGCGGCGC
>CAZHMA010000162.1:0-3877 GCA_964533555.1 uncultured Eubacteriales bacterium | reverse complement strand
GACCGGGTTCGAGCTGTACCTGAAGCGCGAGGGCAAGACGTTCGAGCGCTATCTGGCGACCTTCTTCGACGAGGGCTCCCACCCCGACATGACCCGCTATCTGTACGGGCCGCTCCGCAACTTCTCCGAGAACGCGGGCAAGCGCCACCGCCCGCTGATCTGCCTGCTGGCCTGCGAGGCCGTGGGTGGCGATCCCCGCAAGGCGTGGCCGTCGGCCGCCGCCATCGAGCACTTCCACACGGCGGCGCTCGTCCACGACGACATCGAGGACTCGTCGCTCACGCGCCGCGACGAGCCCTGCATGCACGTGACCGAAGGCCTCGGTCTCGCCGTGAACGCCGGCGACCTGGCGCTCGCGCTGGTATGCGGCACCGTCGTCGATGACGAGGGCCTGGAGGACGCGATGAAGCTGCGCGTGCTCGCGGAGCTCGTCGCCATGACCACGCGCACCATCGAGGGCCAGGCGCTCGACATCGGGTGGGCGCGGGACGACCGCTTCGACCTGTCGGTGGACGACTACCTCGTGATGGCGAACCACAAGACGGCCTTCTACTCGGGCGGAGTCCCGCTGGCCGTGGGCGCGATCATCGGCGGGGGCACCGAGGCGCAGATCGAGACGCTGCGCGGTTTCGGCCAGGCCACGGGTCTCGCGTTCCAGATCCAGGACGACGTGCTGAATCTTGTCGGCACCAAGGAATCCACCAAGAAGGACTTCCGCAGCGACATCACGGAGGGCAAGCGCACGCTCGTCGCGATCCACGCGCTGCGGTCGGCCCCAAGGCGCGAGCGCCTGCTGGAGATCCTGTCGTCGCGCGCGACGGACCCGGCGGTGCTGGACGAGGCGGTCGCCATCATGGACGAGGCCGGCTCCATCGCCTACGCCCGCGCGTACGCGCACGACCTGGTCGTGGCCGCCAAGACCGACCTGAAGCGGGCTGTTCCCAAGGGGCGCGCGCTCACCCTGCTGCTGTCGATGGCGGACTTCTTCATCAAGCGCAACGCGTAGAGCGCCGAAGACCCTGTGTGCGGCCTGCGAACGGGTATCTTCTTCGAGGAATCCGTACCCGACACCGAGGTGGTCCCCATGCGAGCAGTCCCCGTGTCCGACTCCGTCCACTGGGTGGGCGCGATCGACTGGAACCTGCGCGACTTCCACGGCTACGAGACGCCGCGCGGCACGACGTACAACGCCTACCTGGTGCAGGGCGCCGACACGATCGCACTCATCGACACCGTGAAGACGCCCTTCGTCGACGAGCTGCTGTCCCGTGTCGCGGACTTCGTCGACCCGTCGAAGGTCGGCCTGATCGTCGTCAACCACGTGGAGCCGGACCACAACAGCGGCCTGCGTGAGGTCATGGCCGCCATGCCCGACGCGCGCGTCGTCGCCTCGGCGGCCGGCGTGAAGGGGATCGCGGAGTACCACGACGGGCTGGCCGTGGAGGCTGTCGGCGCCGACGACGTCATCGACCTGGGCGGCCGGACACTCCGGTTCCTGCCGGTGTCCATGGTCCATTGGCCCGACTCGATGTTCACCTACTGCCCCGAGGTCACGACCCTCATGCCCAACGACGCCTTCGGCCAGCACATGGCCTCTGCCGAGCGCTTCGCCGACGAGGTCGGAACGCCGCTGGCGATCGAGGAACTCGGCATCTACTACGCGAACATCCTGATGGGCCTGGGGACCCACGTCGCCAAGGCCGTGGCCAAGATTGCCGAGGTCGGCTGGGCTCCGACCGTCATCGCCCCGTCCCACGGAGTGATCTGGCGCGGGGAGGCCTTGGCGAAGGCCATCGAGTCCTACGGCCGATGGACGTCGAACACACTGCGCGACAAGGTGGTCATCGCCTACGGCACGATGTGGGGGAGCACGGACGCGCTTGCGCGCCGCATCGCCGACGGCGTGGCGGCGGAAGGCGTCGAGGTCTCACTCTTCGACCTTGCCGGATCGCGCATCGCCGACATCACGCACGAGCTTCTCGAGGCCAAGGCGCTGCTGCTCGGCTCGCCGACGCTGCACCGCGCCATGGTCTTCCGCGTCGCGGGCTACCTGCAGTGGATCGCCGGCCTCAAGCCGACGGGCCGTCTCGGCGGGGCCTTCGGCAGCTACGGCTGGAGCAGCGGCGCGGTCGAGCAGATCACGGCGCGCATGACGGAACTGGGCTTCACCATGGTCGGCGAACCCTACAAGCAGAAGTACCGGCCGACCCAGGAGGAACTGACCGCGGCCTTCGAATGGGGCCGGGAGTTCGCGCGTGCCGTGAAGGGCGCGTAGGGCGTCGAAGCGGAGCGGCTACTTGGCGGGCCTGCCCTTGATCCCCGCGAAGCCGAACCCGTTCGACTTGTCGTTCTGGGACCAGGTCGCGGGGTCTGAGTCGACGATCGTGTACGTGCCCGCCGGAACCGGCGCATCGGGCTTTGCGATCCACGTGGCGTTGGGAACGTCGCCCTGACCCATGAGTCCGGTCGTCTGCCACGGGCCGTAGACCGTTCCGTCGTCGCCCTTCAGGCCGATGGTGCCGGGCGTCGCGCCCTTCATCTGGTTGTAGTGGTACGTCGAGATCTCGGTGATGACGACGTCCTGCGTGATCTGGACCCGCGGGGACCTGCCGCCCTCGTAGACCCCGTAGATGTTGCCGTTGTTGAAGATCTCCTGCGCCGCCGCCGGCGCAGGCGCGGGAGCGGCCGGCTTCTCCGACAGCATCTCGCGCGCCTCCTTCGGCCCGCAGCCCACGGCGAGGAAGGCGCCACAGACGACGATCAGTGTGAGGGTGGCGTACCGGATCGCGTTGCGCATGGCCTCCCCTTGCGACGGCGCCGGCGTCCCCGGCGCGATGCCGCGAGTCTACGCCCGCTCATCCCCGCGTTTCCAGCCCTCCAGCGCCTCTGCGGCCTCGGCGACGGTCAGGGCCGTTCCGGGCGCGGACGGGTCGGCTTCCCGCAGCTTCGCGAAGAGCTCGGCCAGGACCGGCGGGCGGATGTTGCTCTTCGCCATGGCGGCCGCCTGCGCGAAGACCTCCGCGGGCGTGCCCTTCAGCGCGATACGGCCCCCCGGCTGCAGCACGTACGCGAAGTCCGCGAACTCCGGCACCGTGTCGATGTCGTGGGTGGACATCACGGTGGTCAGTCCGCGCTCGTCGGTGAGGCGGTGCAGGAGGTCGATGAGGCCCGAGCGCGACGACGGGTCGAGGCCCTCGAACGGCTCGTCCAGCACCAGCAGCTCCGGCTCCATGACGAGCGCCCCGGCCAGCGCGACCTTGCGCTTCTCGCCGCCCGACAGGTTGTGCGGCACGCGCTCCGCCAGCTCGGCGATACCCAGCAGGTCGAGGGCGGCGCCGGCCATGCGGCGCACGTCCGCGTCCGGCAGCCCGTACTGTCGCGGCGAGAAGGCGACGTCATCGAACACCGTGGGCGAGATGAGCTGCTCGTCGACGTTCTGCAGCACGACGCCGATGCGGCGCCGGATGGCCGCCCACTCGCGCGTCGGGTCGGCGCCGAACACGGAGACCGCGCCCTCCTGCGGCGACAACAGCCCGAGTATGTGGAAGAGCATAGTGGTCTTGCCGGAGCCGTTGGGGCCCAGGATCGCCACGCGGCTTCCCTTGTCGGCCGTGAACTCCAGGCCGCACAGATCCACCTGCGTGCCGTCCTCGTACGAGTGCTTCACGCAGCTCACGCGCACGACGGTCTCGCACCCGTGCGTGTGCGCGTGGTCGTGGCCTTCGGCCGGGTAGGGGCGGGTCGGTCTCATCGGCGGTTCAGCCTCCAGAGGACGGCCGCTGTCAGGACGAGGAGCGAGGCCGCCGGGGGCAGCCAGGAATAGGGCGTGAGCGTGGCGCCGGCGATCCGGAACGTGAGCGCCAGCGCGAGCAGGGCC
>CAZHMA010000161.1:0-3904 GCA_964533555.1 uncultured Eubacteriales bacterium | reverse complement strand
TTCGGACCGGTCAGCGTGAAGGTGCGGACCAGGCCGGACTCGCCGGCGTCCTTCGACCCGTCCGCGTCGAGGTCGTTGAACTTGACCACGTTGACCGTGGCCTTCTGATAGTTGCCGACCGTGATCGACTTCGTCTCGCCGCCGGTGAGCGTGAAGGTCTTCGGCAGGCCGCCCACAGACATGAACCAGCCCGCGAGGGGCGCCTCGGACAGCGTGTATGCGCCGGGCTTGAGACCGGTGAACGACAGGTTGCCGTTCGAGTCGGTGCTCGCCGTCTGCGAGTAGCTGTCCGGACCGGTCAGCGTGAAGCTGCGGACGATGCCGACCTCGTTGCTGTCCTGCACGCCGTCGGCGTCCAGGTCGTTGAACTTGAATACGTCGACCGTGGCCTTCTGGTAGTTGCCGACCGTGATCGTCTTCACGTCATCGACCGCGAGCGTGAAGGTCAGGGGGAGCGCCGGCGTCGACACGTACCATCCGGACAGCGGTGCCTCGGACAGCGTGTACGTGCCGGCCTTCAACTTGTCGAACGTCAGGTCCCCGTTGGCGTCGGTCGACTTCGTCGACGAGTAGGCGTTCGGCCCGGTCAGCGTGAAGCTGCGGACCAGCGGACCTTCGCCGGCGTCCTTGACGCCGTCAGCGTCAAGGTCGTTGAACTTGACGACCTTCACCGTGCCGGTCTTCTCGTAGTTGCCGACCTTGATCTCGACGGCCTTCGAGTCGATGACGATCGGGGCCGAGAAGTTGAACGTGGTCAGCCACCCCGTGTGCTGGGCCTCCGACAGATGGTACGTGCCGGGGACCAGGTTCGGGAACGTGAAGACGCCGTTCGCGTCCGACGTGGCGTGCAGATGGATGATCCATCCGTCGATGTTCGCATCGAGGGTGAACACCCATCCCTCAAGGACCGGCTCCCCCTCGTCCATGGTGCCGTCAGCGTCAAGGTCGTTGTACTTGATGCCGCTGATCTGGCCGGGGGGCTCCGGCGGGATCGGCAGCGTGACGGTCTTGTCGCCGGAGGGCGACAGGACCCGCATCTGCAGGCTCGAGCCGGGATAGAACGCCGAGCCGTTGTGCGCCGGAGTCTGGCTGCGCCAGTAGGCGGTGATGGCGAGGTGGGCCTCGTAGTACACGACCGCGTACTGACCCGCTGGGATGGTGAGCGTGCCCGCGGGGAAGCTGGTCTTCAGGAACTGCGAGGTGTCGCTGCCCACGTCCTGCGACGTCGGCGAGATGGCCGAACCGCCGCCCGTGGGCGAGTCGCCGGTCGCGGGTTCGGCGGTCACATACTGCACGCGCCATCCGCGCGTCTTGTCGAAGCCCACGGCGTTCTTGCCGCCGTTGTCGAGGTAGTGGTCGTACTCGAAGTCGAACGCGCCGAAGGTACCCGTCACGCCGCTGGTGTTCTTGATGATGAAGCGGTACGGGACCCAGTCGCCCTCGTGGTAGTCCTTGCCGAGGTTTGCCGGCATCCACTCGGTTGCGGGAGTCAGTCGATAACCCTCAAGTGATACCTGAGCGTCATTCTTCGCCAGCTCCGGGATCGAGATCGCCGCGGGGGCCAGACCGGCCAGAGCGACGGGCGCGCTGGCCTGGGCCACGGTCACCGGGGCCGCCTCGACCGACGAGGTCGGATCGGATGCGGCAGGCGCCTCAGGAGCCGGTGCCTGTTCGGGCGCTGGCGCCGGTGCCGGTGCCGGATCGGGCGCCGGCGCAGGATCCGCCGGAGGTGCAGGTGGGTCCACAGCGGGCTGCTCCACCGCGGGCGCGGGTGCCGGATCGGGCACCGCAGCGTCCTCGGCGAATGCCAACGCTCCTAGACCCGGTCCCATCATCGCGAGCACGAGAACCAACGCTGTGAATCCTGCGAGCCAGCGCCGGTACCTACGGCCGCGAGGCCTGGTCCACGTTGCCATCGTCGTCCACCCCCTCTTCCGCGACCGCCACCGGCCGCATCTGCTCGGCTCGGCCGGTCCGCCAAAGGGATGAAGACGACGAAGACCGGCCGCTTCGGGCCGGTCTCACAATTGACTCCCCGCCAGGTCACACCTCTGTGACCGAACACACGCCCGGCGGATCGCAGTCTCCCGATAATGCGTATGTGATGCATCTCACAGATGCATCTTGTCCTTGCCCCTCCGCGCGTTATACCCCCTCGCGCGAGCGCAGGTAACCCCCCGTCGGGCAGATTCATACCAGAGGATGAGTGCCTTCTCAGGCGGCGATGCGGTGCGCTCTCAGGAGGCGGCCGGGCTCCGCTTGCCGCGCTTGGGGCAATCGGGCACGAAGGCGCGCTCGAACACCTGGTCCATGCTCTCCACCGGGACGATCTCCATGTCCTCGCGGACATGGGGCGGAAGCAGGTCGAGGTCGCGGACGTTGTCCTTCGGGATGAGCACGGTCTTGATGCCGGCCCTGTGCGCGGCCAGCAGTTTCTCCTTCAGGCCGCCGATGGGCAGGACGTGGCCGCGAAGGGTGATCTCGCCAGTCATCGCCACCTCGCGGCGCACCGGGCAGCCGACCAGGGCCGAAGCCAGGGCCGTCGCCATCGTGATGCCCGCTGAGGGCCCGTCCTTGGGGATCGCCGCCGCGGGCACGTGGATGTGCACGTCGAGCTTCTCGTGGAAGTCGGGTGCTATGCCTATCTGCTTCGCGTGGGCGCGCACATAGGACAGGGCCGCTTGAGCCGACTCGCGCATCACGTCTCCGAGCTGGCCCGTCATGGTGAGTTCGCCCTTGCCGTCCATGGTGGTGGCCTCGACGAAGATCACGTCGCCGCCGACCTCGGTCCAGACAAGCCCCGTTGCGGTGCCGACCTCGTCCCGCTCTTCGGCCATGCCGAACCGGAAGCGCGGCGGACCGAGGTACTTGTGCGTGGTCCGGGCCGTCACCGTGGTCTTGCCCTTATGGCCTTCGACCACCCTGCGCGCCACCTGCCTGCAGATCGACGCGATCTGGCGCTCGAGACCGCGCACCCCCGCCTCGCGGGTGTAGCGCCTGATGATCTCGTGCAGTGCTGAATCCTCGACGGCCAGCTTGCCCGGGGTCAGGCCGTGCTCCTGCAGCTGCTTCGGCACCAGGTACTGGCGCGCGATGTTGAGCTTCTCGTCCTCGGTGTAGCCGGGGAAGTGGATGACCTCCATGCGGTCCTGCAGCGCCGGCGGGATCGTGTCCAGCAGGTTCGCCGTCGTTATGAACATGGTGTCGGAGAGATCGAACGGCGCCTCGAGATAGTGGTCCTGGAACGAGTTGTTCTGCTCCGGATCGAGGACCTCGAGCAGCGCCGAGGTCGGGTCGCCGCGGAAGTCGGCGCCGACCTTGTCGACCTCGTCCATCATGAACACGGGGTTGCGGACGCCGGCCTGCGAGATCGACTGGATGATGCGCCCGGGAAGTGCGCCCACGTACGTGCGCCGGTGGCCCCTGATCTCGGCCTCGTCCCGAACGCCGCCGAGCGACATCCGGATGAACTTGCGCCCGAGCGAGCGGGCGATCGACTTGCCGATCGAGGTCTTGCCCACGCCCGGGGGGCCGACAAAGCACAGGATCGGCCCGCGCATCTTGTCCGTGAGCTTGTGCACCGCGAGGTACTCCAGGACGCGCTCCTTGACCTTCTCCAGGCCGTAGTGGTCCTCGTCGAGGATGTGCTGTGCCTCGAGCAGATCGAGCTTCTCCTCGTCCATGGCCTGCCACGGCAGACCGACGAGCCAGTCGAGGTACGTGCGGATGACGGAGGTCTCCGCCGCGGCCTGCGGCATCTTCTCGAATCTGCCGAGCTCCTTGAGCGCCTTCTCGGCCACGTCTTCCGGCATGCCGGAGGCCTGGATCTTCTCGCGGTACTCGTCGACCTCGGCCTGCACCTCGTCGAACTGGCCGAGCTCCTGCTGGATCGCCTTGAGCTGCT
>CAZHMA010000160.1:3624-3934 GCA_964533555.1 uncultured Eubacteriales bacterium | reverse complement strand
GAGACAGCGGCCAGAACCGCTGACCACTCCCCCCCGCAAGCACCACGGCCTTGAGGCCGGGTATGGCTCTGGGCATGCCTCGCGCTCCTCGACGGCCGGTTCGGGGACTTGGGCGCGGCGCGCCCGGCTCACTCGGCGATTCTACTACGAGGTGCTCGGGCCTGCGTCGCTTGGCGCGTCGGCCGCGTCCGCTTCGATGACCTCCGCAAGCGCCTCGTCGGCCGTGCGGTAGGTGAAGTACTTGTGCCCCACGTAGCTGATGATCGTGACGATGGCGATGGCCGGCAGCTGCGCTATCACCAGCCGGGGA
>CAZHMA010000160.1:0-3614 GCA_964533555.1 uncultured Eubacteriales bacterium | reverse complement strand
CTAGGTTGACGACGAAGGTCCCGGAGTACACCACATAGCTTCGCAGGTACTCCTTGAGCCAGTTCCCCTTCGTCCGAAAGACGAGGAGCTTGAAGGTGAAGAGGTTGTGCGTCACGCCGATCACCCAGTTGAGCGTGAGGATCAGCGTGTAGTGCAGCTGCTGGCGAAGCAGGGTGTCGAGCACCCAGAGCATCCCGTAGCTGAAGAGCGTGTTCCAGCCGCCCACGAACAGGAAGCGCAGCTTCTCGCCGTGGCGGTCGTAGATGCCGACGAGCCGGGGCGGGACCTTCACGATCTGCTCTCGTCCCGGGCGGGTGCCATGCGTAGCGCCTCTCCAGCTGCGGTGTGCGTTCGAGGGTCTGATTCTAGCGCACGATGCGGTCTCGGCGCGTCTCCCCGTCGACCGCCCCGCCCCCGCCCGCTGGAGCGGCGATCCACCTTCTCACCCCTTGCGCGGTGTGCCATTCTGGCGTCGCGGTCGCGCGTGGCGGCGGCGCCAGGTCGGCGGGACTATGGGGGATCACGTGGGCAAGTCCGCTCGTACGTCGAAGACCGGCAAGCAGGCCGCTGTTCCGGTGGCCACGCCGTCAGTCAGCCGCGGGTTCGCCACGAAGGCCCGCGACGCGGCGCTCGACTGGCGTTCCTGGCTCCCGTACGTGGTATTGGCCCTGGTCAGCCTTCTGGCGGCCGCATGGGTCCTTCGCCTCGACCTCGCCGACCTGCGTGTCCCCTTCTCCGACGCCCCCGACTCCGTGTGGTCTGACCAGCAGATCAAGGGACTCATCGACAACGGCACCTGGTACGCGAACCCGGCGGTCGGTGCCCCCGGCGGCCTCTCGATGGTGGATCGGCCGTTGTCCGACGGGCTGATCTTCGTGCTGATCCGCATCATCGCCGTGGCGTTCCCGAACTACGCGATGGCGAAGAACCTCTACTTCATCCTGACGTTCCCGCTGACGGCGGTCATCGCGATGTATACGCTGCGCCGCCTGGGTGCGAGCCTGCCCGGGGCGTCCTTGGCGGCACTGCTCTACGCGTTCGTGCCGTACCACTTTCTGCGCGGGGAGATGCATCTCTTCCTTGCGTCCTACTTCATGCTCCCCCTCTTCATGCTCGTCATGCTGAAGCTGTTCGCGAAACGCGCCCCGTTCCTGAGCGACAATGACGGCCACCCGGCGTTCTCCTTCCGCGATCCGACCACCATATGGGCGGTGGTCGTGTGCGTACTCACGGCCTCGAGCGGCCTGTACTACGCCTTCTTCGCCTGCTTCCTGTTGGTGGTGACCGGAGCGCTCGCATGGGCGCGGTTCCGCGACTTCCGGCGCGCGATCGCCGCCGCGCTGCTCATCGCGGCGATCTGCGCCGGGCTCGCAGTCAATGTCGCACCGAACCTGATCGGGGGCCTGACCCAAGGCCGCAACCCGGTGATCTCCTCGCGGGGCCCGCTGCAGGCCGAGGTCTACGCGTTGCGGATGAACTACCTGCTGCTGCCGATCGCGGATCACCGATTGGGCGCAGCAGCAACGCTGAGCCAGGCCTACCGGTCGGGATCCGGGAAGCTCTCCGTGATACTCGACAACGAGAACGGCATGGCCACGCTCGGCATAGTGGGTTCGGTCGGCTTCCTGTACCTGCTCGGGTGGCTGCTTGCCGGGTGGGCAGTCAGGCGTGGACGGGGTGAGCCCGGCTCGTCGACGAGGGGCGACCCGCGGGACAGCCTGTCCGACGGACTCGCGTCCCTGACCGGGGCCTCAGTGCTCCTCGCGATGATCGGCGGCTTCGGCTCGCTGTTCGCGCTGTTCGTGTCCGGTGAACTGCGCGCGTACAACAGGATCTCGATCTTCATCGCGTTCTTCGCACTTGCGGCGGCGGCCCTGCTCTTCGATCGCGCCATGGCCCGCTGGTCGCGCGCGAACTGGGTGCCTTGGGCGGTCGCGGCGCTCCTCGTGGCCATCGGCCTTCTTGACCAGACAAGTCCCGCCTTCGCACCGGACTACCCGCGGATCAAGGCCGAGCAGCAGGTCATGGAGACGTTCGTGGCCGGCGTCGAGCAGGCGCTCCCGCCGGGCTCGATGGTGTTCCAGCTTCCGTACACGCCGTTCCCGGAGTCGCCGCCGGTCAACGGCATGGCCGACTACGAGCACTTCCGCGCCTACCTGGCGTCCAAGACGCTTCGCTGGAGCTACGGCGCGATGAAGGGCCGCGATGAGGACGCGTGGCAGGCGGCGGTCTCGCAGCTCGATCCCGCCCAGATGATCGCCGAGCTCAAGGCGAAGTCCTTCGCCGCCGTGTACATCGACGGGCGCGGCTATCAGGACGGCGGCGCGGCCACGGTCGCGGCGTTCAAGGCCGCGCTCGGCACGCAGCCGCTGGTCAGCAGCGACGGCAACTACTTCGTGCTTGTGCTGCCGGGTACGTAGCGCGGCAGGCCGGCGCTACTCGTCGGCGATGCGCAGCATACGCTCCATGGACGCGCGCAGGGCGACCCCGTGCTCCTCCGACTGCAGCGTCAGCGCGATGTTGGCCTCGAGCCACGCCAGCACGTTGCCGGTGTCGAAACCCGGATCGTCCTCCACCACCGCGTGGATCGGCTCGTGGGTGAGCAGCTCCCGCAAGGCGTCGGTCAGCTGGATCTCGTCGCCGCGTCCCGGCCGGATCTCGGGCAGGATCTTCATGATCGCCGGCGTCAGCAGGTAGCGGCCGAAGATCGCCAGCGTCGAGGGGGCCTCGTTGACCGCCGGCTTCTCGACGAGGTCCGTGACGCGCCACACGCCCGGCTCGATCTGCTCGCCGGCGATGACGCCGTAGCGCGAGACCAGGGCGGGCTCGACCGGCGTGACCGCCAGCACCGAGCCGCCGTAGCGCTCGTGCACGGTCTGGAGCCGCGGCAGGACGTCCTTCTTCGGCACCAGCACGTCACCCAGCATGACCACGAACGGCTCATCGCCGATGAAGGGGGCGCCGCACAGCACCGCGTGGCCAAGGCCCCTCGGGCGCTTCTGGCGCACATAGAAGACCTCGGCCATCTCGGAGATGGCGCGCACGATCCGCAGCTTGTCGGTGGCGCCGGACCGCTCGAGCAGGTCCTCGAGCTCGACCGAGCGGTCGAAGTGGTCCTCGATGGCCCGCTTGCCGCGGCCAGTGATCACCAGGATGTCGTCGACGCCGGCCGCCACGGCCTCTTCGACCACGTACTGGATGACCGGCTTGTCGACGACCGGCAGCATCTCTTTCGGCTGCGCCTTGGTGGCGGGCAGGAACCGCGTGCCCAACCCTGCCGCCGGGATTATCGCCTTCATGGAGCCCCGCTCCCATCGCATCCGGCCCGCGCAGTGCCGCGTGCCGCCCTGGCCGCCCGTTCGCGGCCCCTCGACCAGTATGCCCCAACTGGGCCGTCAGACCGTGCGCAGCACCTCGCCGGCGGCATCGAGCGCGGCGTCGATGTCCGCGTCGTCGTGGGCGAGACCGACGAACGCCGCCTCGAACTGGCTGGGCGCCAGCAGGAAGCCGCGCTCGAGCATGCCGCGGAAGAAGGCACCGTAGCGCTCGGAGTCGGCCGTGGAAGCGGTCGCCCAGTCGCGGACCTCCCCGGTGGTGTAGAACGTGCCACGCCC
>CAZHMA010000159.1:0-3999 GCA_964533555.1 uncultured Eubacteriales bacterium | reverse complement strand
CGATACGCCCGACGGTTGCGCCGATGTCGACCAGGACGAAATCCTCCCGGTCTAGGTTGGTCGGCACGAATTCCTTGATGGCGTCGGTGATGTGCGGAATGACCTTGACCGTCGCCCCCAGGTATTCGCCGCGTCGATCGCGGGCGATCACCCCGGCGTAGATCCGCCCGGTCGTGAGGTTGTCGGCCTGCCGGGCATCGACCCCGGTGAAGCGTTCGTAGTGGCCGAGGTCGAGGTCCGTCTCACCCCCGTCGTCGGTCACGAAGACCTCACCGTGCTGGAACGGGCTCATGGTGCCCGGGTCGACGTTGAGGTAGGGGTCGAGCTTCTGGATGGTGACCTTGAGCCCCCGGCTCTTAAGCAGCCGGCCGAGCGAGGCGGCCGTGATGCCCTTGCCGAGCGACGAGGTCACGCCTCCCGTGACGAAGATGTGCTTTGCCATACCGCTAGATCGCGCCGTCCTTCCCTGTGCCAGAGTCCTTCTCGTCAGCGTACCCGTCCGGGGGCGCCGCGCCCACGTCCGTGTGTTCCCGTTCTTCTCGCATGCGGCCGAGTCCGTCGATCCAGCGCAGAACGCCGTTCGAGTCGATGACCTTGGAGAAGCTGACCTTCTCGCTCGCGAGGTTGAGGACTAGGAGCACCGCGGTCGAGACCGCCAGTCCCCACAGCGGCAGATTCACGGCCAGCAGGTAGCCGGCGAGCGCCCCCATGGCGTTCGCGCCCGCGTCGCCGAGCATCCCGCGCTCGCCCAGGTCGTAGCGCCAGACCGCGAACACCGGACCGAGCGCCAAGACCGCCGTGACCGCCACCGCGGTCCATGTGGTGAGGCCGCCGGAGCCTTCCTGCAGCCTCGCCGCGCTCCACGCGGCGCCTGGCAGCGCCAGGACGACCAGCGCGGCGTATGCCTTGAGCGAGCGCCCCGGGCGCAGGTCGGTGAGGTTCACGAAGTTGGCGGCCAGCGCGATCGTGAGCGCGGCCAGCACCCATGATGCGATCCACGTCAGGCTGTCTGAATCCACTATCGGGAACGCCCCGATGCGGCCGAGGAACGCTGCGAGAACCGAGGCCGTGCCGATGCCCAACAGCTTGAGACCTCCGGTTGTCAGACGCCCCTGCACCATCGCCGAGAGATGTCCGCGGAAGCCCTTCGCGCCCGAATCACCGAACACGTCGTCGATGAGGCCGAACGCGAATGCCAAGATGACGAGCAGGGCCGGGATCGCCCACACCCAGAAACCCCCGAGTTCCCAGATGCCGAGGAACTCCGACAGGTAGAGCACCTTCAGCGACGCCGCCAGGACCGTGACCCCCCACAGCACCCACACGATCCCCAGCCCGGTCGACACCTCGACGCCGCGGTAGTTGCGGACCCTTCGCGCGGACGACTCCAGCGAGGGCATGAGCATGCGCATGCCGAGCGCCGGGAGGGCCCACGCGGCCAGGACGGCCACCACGAAGGACCCGAGCGCGGTCGCGATCGGCACCGTCACGAGCCCTCCCCGGGATTGCGCGAGGAGCCGTTGAGCATGAGGTACAAGGCGGTGACGCCCACCGGCAGCAGGATCAGCGCGGGGATGATCACGCCCGAGTCTTCGGTGAAGTTGCCCACGATGCCCGCGAAGAGCGCCGCCCCGAGGATCGCGGAGAAGGCGGGATGGTCTCGCAGCATGGCCGCGAACTCGCCGCGCGGCCGCCACCGCAGGTAGCCGAGGAGCAGAAGCACGGCGACCAGGAGCCACGTCCAGTTCGTGCGGCCGAGCACGCGAACGTTGGTCTCCGCCTTGCGGGCGACAAGCGTCAGGATGCTGGCGGCGCCACCCCCGGAACCGGCCGCGGAGACGGCGCGGCCCAGATGGGTCTCCGACCCGGCACCGCCGAGGATGTCGATGGCGCTCAGCCCGGCCACGATCACCGCGATGAGCACGACGAGCACGACAGCGTTGCGCCAGGTCCACACGCGGTGCCCGTTGAGCATCAGCCAGCCGACGGCGAAACCGACGGTCATCCACGCGACGGCACCCACGTTCGCGCCGAAGAACGGCGCGGCGGTCGTCACGATCACCACGACGCCCATCACCGGCCAGCCCCACCTGCGCAGCAGCGGCGCCCATGCGGCGTCACGCCAGGTGTCCAGCACGAGCGCGCCACAGACCATTGCGGACCCCAGCAGCAGGCCGGCCATCTCGTTGCCGATGCCGTAGTAGCGGGCGCCGAACAGCGGCGCATACCCGAACAGCCCGGCGAAGGACAACGGCGCGCCGAGCCACTGGTCCACCAGAAGCGTCACGGCGGTCAGGCCCGTGACGGCCACGAGCGGCAGGGTCACCACGCGTCCGCGACCGAGTGACAGCGCGCCCGCCCAGAGGACGGCGCTCACGCCGACGAACAGGCCGACGATCCAGGCCGGAGAGGGCGGCCGCGCCCACACCGCGAACTCGAGCAGCCCGGCCAGGAGCAGGCACGGCATCAAGACCAGCGCCGCGCGGGCGAATCGCCACACCGGCGCGGGTGCATCGGGGGTCCGACGGAAGAGCAGCAGGGTGGACCCGAGCAGGACGACGACCGTGAGCGTGATGAACCAGTTGACGGCCGAGGCGCGCACCGCCTCCACGCTCACCGCGGTGTCGTTCATGCCGACGAGCGAGCGCACCCGGTCGGCGAGAGAACCCCCCGGGCCCGTCCCCGCGATCGGACTCCCCACCATCTCGGAGGGTGCCGTCACCCCGAGCGCATCCAAGGCCGTCACCGAGACGTCCATGATGGTGCACACGCCGTCACGATGCGTCGAGGCGGTCCGCGCGAGCCCCGTCAGCCCGTGGCCGCTCATCACGAGCGGGGCGAACGCGGAAGGCTCGTCGGGGACCTCGGGAACCACCAGCGGCATGACCACGAGCAGGTCGTTCGGTGAGAGGGACGCCGCCACGAACTCGACCACGCGATCCGTGGCCTCGAGCGCCTTCATGCGCTGCTCTTCGGCCGTGCCGGAGGTGGCGAGCGAGGCCCATGCGTTCGCGCGGGCAAGGTCGCCGGGGTCCACGACCACCAGGGCGGGCCTTCCCGCAGGAAGTCCGGCCGTGGCGCTCGCGAAGGCCGAACGCAGCTTCTCCAGGTCCGTGCGCACGCCGTACGGCGCGATCGGGTCGGCCCGGAGGAGCGCGACCGACACATCGCCGCGCGACACGAGCCCCGCCTCGTCCGCGGCGACGATGCCCGCGGGACGGGCCCGCAGCTCCGCAGCCGCATCCAGTCCGAGATCGCTGTTGCCGAGCGCTACGGTGACGCCGCCCGCGGCGCGCACCGCGCCGCCGAGGGCGCCGATGCGCGTGATGGAGGTCGCGCGCGCGTTGGCGAGAACCTGTTGGGGTGTGCCGAGGAAGAGGACGTCGGCCGCACCCGGAACACGCCCGAACACCCGCCGATACATCTCGGACGCGAGCACACCGTCCGCCGGTTCAGCCGCGCTGTACGCCTGCAGCGCCTGGGGATCGGTCAGCACGGACGCGCCCGATGACAGCAGGAGCGCGCCCTTCGCCAGCCCCACTCCCCCCGCACCGACCGCGCCGCTGCGGACGTTCATGTCCGCCACCAGGCCGTCGGCCGCCGCCCTGCGCGTCGCGGCCATCGGGCCGTTCATCACGTCTGCCCAGGTCAGGTACGGGGCGAGCACGACGACGACACGGGTCGCCGGAGGTGCGGCCGGCGCCGCGATCGCCGCGGGCGACGCCCCCGAAACGAGAAGCGCCGCCAGCACGATGGTGGCGGCGGCTATGGCACTGCGTCTCGACACTCTCGCTCCGTCCGTGCATGGACCGCATCGACCCGTGCGGGGACGATGATGCCTCGGCGGGGGCCCAGGCGCCGGACTGGTTCAACGGGGGTTCCCTTGGCCCGTTCGGGGGGCCGGGATCACGCCCGGATGACTGGCGAACAGCGTCCCTGTCCGGGAGCATGGGACGTTCCACGCCCGGTGACCCCGACTACCAGGTGCAGGCGCCGCCG
>CAZHMA010000158.1:0-4040 GCA_964533555.1 uncultured Eubacteriales bacterium | reverse complement strand
CCGAGCGGCGGAATCTGCCGCCTTGGGAGGGATCGCCACGGCGGAGTCTTCGGTGGTCGCGTGCGGCGGGGGGATCGTCCTCGCCGACGCAAACCGCTCGCTGCTGGGCCGGCTCGGGCTGGTCGTCTACCTGCAGGTTAGCGCCGAGGAGGCGCTGGCGAGGATAGGCGACACTTCGGGACGGCCCCTGCTCGCCGGTGCCGGCGCCGGGATGGCTGCCGGTCTACTCCGGTCGCGTGAGGCGCTGTACGAGGCGACGGCCGACGTGGTCGTTCCCACGGCCGGCCGTGCACCGGAGCAGGTCGCCGACGACGTGGTGGCCGCCGTGGAGCGCGAGGCCGCATGAGCGGTCATCTGCTCACGGTGGCGTCCTCGCGGGGGGCCTACGAGGTCCACATCGGACCCGGGGCCATGGCGGGACTCGGTGCGACGGTAGCCGGGTCGTCGGAGGCTCGCGTCGCCGCAGTCGTGAGCGACACGAACGCGATGCGGCTGTTCGGGGAGTCGGCCGAACGCTCGCTGTCCGGCGCGGGCCTGCGGGTCCTGACCGTCGAGATCGCTGCCGGGGAGGCGTCCAAGTCCTGGTCGCAGGCCGGCAAGGTGCTCGAGGCCCTGTCAGAGGGTGGTCTCGAGCGCGACGACGTCGTGGTCGCGCTCGGCGGCGGCGTGGTCGGCGACCTGGCCGGCTTCTGCGCGGCCACCTATATGCGCGGTGTCGGCGTGGTCCAGGTCCCAACGACGCTGCTCGCGCAGGTAGACAGTGCCATCGGCGGCAAGACGGGCGTCGACCTGCCGCTGGGGAAGAACCTCGCGGGTGCGTTCTGGCCGCCGATGGCGGTGGTCGCGGACACCTCGTGCCTCCTGACCCTGCCGCCGCTTGAGTGGCGCAGCGGCATCGCCGAGGTGGCGAAGTCGGCTATCCTTGACGGCGAGCCGTCCGTCGAGACGTTGGAGGCCGGCGCCGCAGGCCTCACGGAGCGCGATCCCGGGGCGGTGGAGCGTGCGGTGGTCATGGCCGCGAGCCTCAAGGTCCGGACCGTGTCCGCGGACGAACGCGAGTCGGGCGCACGGGAGTCCCTGAACCTTGGTCACACCCTTGGGCATGCGATAGAGAAGGTCGCCGGGTACGGAAGCGTCGCGCACGGCGTGGCGGTCGCGGAGGGCATGCGGTTCGCTGCGCGTGTCGCCGAGCATGAGCTCGGGAGCGATCCCCGCTGGACCGCGCGCCAGGACGCGCTGCTGACGGCGCTCGGGCTCGAGCGGACGGGCTGCGCCTACAGCGTCGAGGCGCTGCTGTCCGCGATGCGCTCGGACAAGAAGGTCCGGGCCGGCGCGGTCCGCATGGTGCTGAGTCGCGGGCCCGGGGACTGGGTCGTGCGTCATGTACAGGACGAGCTCCTTGACGAGGAGCTGCACGCGTGGTGCGACAGGTAGTCCCGACCGAGGAGGGGTGAGCGATGATCAAGGTGCTCGTGCTCAACGGACCGAACCTCAACCTGCTCGGGTCCCGAGAGCCGGACGTGTACGGCAAGAGCACGCTGGGCGACATCGAGGCGATGGTCTCCCAGCGGGCCGGCGAGCTCGGTGTCAGCGCGTCGTTCATCCAGTCGAACCACGAAGGGGTGCTCATCGACGCCCTGCATGCGGCCAGCGGGCAGTCCGACGCGGTCGTGTTCAACCCCGGCGCGTTCACGCACTACTCGTACGCACTGCGTGACGCGGTCGTGGCGGCGGGCGTCCCCGTGGTCGAGGTCCACCTCTCCAACATCTCCGCGCGGGAGTCCTTCCGGCGCGAGAGCGTCATCGCTCCGGCAGCGATCGGCCAGATCAGCGGCTTCGGCCCGCACTCGTACATCCTCGGGTTCGAGGCGGCCGTCGCGCACGTGAAGGCCTCGCGATGATCGCCGACCGCAGACTCGCGGCACTCCGTCGACGGCTGGACGCGGAGGAAGCGGAGGCCGCCCTCATCACGCTGCCGGCGAACATGAGGTACCTGACCGGCTTCGAGGGTCTCTTCGACGACAGCATCTCGGCGGCATGTCTCGTGACCGCGGACTTCGCACGCTTCTACACCGACTTCCGGTATGCGGAGGCGGCGACGGCGGCCGCGGTCGGCACGCCGTGGGCCATCCACATCCAGAAGGACTCGATGTACGTGGAGCTGTGCGGTGAGCTCCAGGCCGAGGGCATCGCGACGCTGGCGATCGAGTCATCGGTCCCGTACGGACGGTTCAAGTTCATCTCCGAGCAGTTCGCGGGCCGCGTCCTCGTGGTCGAGCAGTGGGTCGAGGAACTCCGTCAGATCAAGGAGACCGCCGAGATCGATGCGATACAGCGCGCCGCGGCGCTCACCGACGCGGGCTTCGACCACATCCTGGGCTTCATTCGCGCGGGGCTGCGCGAGGTCGACGTAGCGGTCGAGCTCGAGGGGTTCATGCGCCGGGCCGGGTCCGAAGGGCTGGCGTTCGACTCGATCGTGGCGAGCGGGCCGAACTCGGCGCGCCCGCACGCGGGCGTGACCGATCGGGTGATCGCGGAGGGCGACTTCCTGAAGCTGGACTTCGGGGCGCGTGTGGACGGGTACTGCTCGGACATGACGCGGACGGTGGTCGTCGGCAGCGCGACGGAGCAGCAGCGCGAGATCTACGCGGCCGTGCTCGACGCCAGCGAGGCCGCGATCGCCGGGGCGCGCGCGGGGATGGCCGGCTGCGACATCGACGGCATAGCGCGCCGGCTGCTCACGGAGCGGGGTTTCGGCGAGAACTTCGGGCATGGCCTGGGCCACGGAGTCGGGCTCGCCGTGCACGAGCTTCCTTCGGTCGGGAAGGCGTCCAGGCCTCCGGTGCGGTCTGGTTCGATCATCACGATCGAGCCCGGCGTCTACGTGCCCGGACTCGGCGGTGTTAGAATCGAGGACCTCGTGGTGGTGGAGGACGGCGGCGTTCGAGTCCTGTCCCATTCACCGAAGCACCTCATCGAGATCAGGTAGGCAGCAGCGCGACCGGATGGCGACGTCGCCGACCGCGTCCGAGCAGGAAGGCACCGTGTACGCATGGCAGTGACGACGAACAACCTCAAGAACGGCATGGCAATCTCTTATGACAACAAGCTGTGGGTGATCGTGGAGTTCCAACACGTGAAGCCCGGCAAGGGCGGCGCCTTCGTGCGCACCAAGCTCAAGGAGGTCAAGAGCGGCCGGGTCGTGGACATCACGTTCAGGGCCGGGGAGAAGCTCGAGGACGTCCGGATGGAGACCAAGAACCTCCAGTACCTGTACAACGACGGTTCCGCGTACCACTTCATGGACACGGAGACCTTCGAGCAGTTCGAGCTCTCCGCGGAGTTCGTCGGGGACGCCGCGAAGTGGCTCAAGGAGAACGACGTCGCTACGGTTCTCATCGCCGCGGGCGACATGATGGGCGTCGAGCCGCCGATGTTCGTCGAGCTTGAGATCACCGAGACGGACCCGGGCTTCAAGGGTGACACCGTCCAGGGCGGCACGAAGCCCGCCACGCTCGAGACCGGCGCGGTCGTCGCCGTGCCGCTGTTCCTGAACGTCGGCGAGAAGATCCGCGTCGACACGCGCGACGGCGGTCGCTACGTCACGCGCGTCTAGCGCGTCCGCTCTGCTGCATCGCTGCATCACTCGAAGGGGGCGCGACGGAGCGCCTCCTTCGCTATACTGTTCGTTCAACCGCGGGGCCCCGTACGCGGATGACCGTTCATGCACGCCGGACCACGACAGGTCGGGGGAGAGATGCGACCCGTCCGCATAACAGACACGACGCTCCGCGACGCGCACCAGTCGCTGTGGGCGACGCGCATGACCATCGGCGACATGCTGCCGATTCTGCCCGTCATGGACAGTGTCGGCTACTGGTCGCTCGAGGTCTGGGGCGGCGCCACGTTCGACGCCGCACTGCGCTTCCTGGACGAGAACCCGTGGGAGCGGCTCCGCACCATCAAGAGCCACTGCCCGAAGACCCCGCTGCAGATGCTGCTGCGCGGCCAGAACCTGGTCGGGTACCGCCACTACAGCG
>CAZHMA010000157.1:0-4043 GCA_964533555.1 uncultured Eubacteriales bacterium | reverse complement strand
GCACCTGGTCGCGGCCGAGGAGGCGCTCGTCCAGTTCAACCTCGACAGGGTGGTCTTCATGCCGACGGGCCGGCCCGTGCGAAAGACGCACCGGCACGTGTCATCGGCCGAGGACCGCTACCTGATGACGGTGATCGCCACCGCGAGCAACCCGGACTTCGAGGTGTCGCGGATGGAGATCGACCGGCCGGGCGACACCTATACGGTCGATACCATGACGGCGCTGCGCGCCCAGTACGGTGCGAGCGCCGAGCTGTTCTTCGTCACGGGCGCGGACGCCGTGGCGGAGATACTCACGTGGAAGGACGCCGAGCGGTTCGCGGGCCTGTGCACGTTCATCGCGGCGACCCGGCCGGGCTACGACGCTTCGTCTGCGGCGGCGGACCTCGCCGGCGCGCCGGCGGTCGAGTACATGGAGGTGCCGGCGCTCGCGATCTCCTCGTCGGACATCCGCGAGCGGGTCCGCGCACGAAGGCCGGCACGCTATCTCCTCCCCGAGGCGGTCGCGTCATACATCTACAAGAACGGGTTGTAGGGTGGGCCGGGCTCCGAGGGCTGATATTGAAAGCGAAGGCGTCCGCGGGGCGGTGCGCGAGCACCTGAGCGCGCGCAGCGCCGCGCACTGTGAGCGCACGGCCGCGACCGCGCGCGAGCTGGCCGTCCGCTACGGCGTTGACGCCGACGCGGCCGAGCTCGCGGGTCTGCTGCACGACTGGAGCCGCGACGAGACCACCGACGACCTGCTGGCCTTCGCCGAGAGGACCGGTCTGGCAGTGCTTCCCGAGGAGCGCGAGCATCCATACCTCCTGCATGCGCGCGTCGCCGCGGACCAGCTTCGGCAGGCGTTCCCGGGGATCTCCCTGCCCGTGCTGTCGGCGGTGGCGGCCCACACGGTGGGCGCGGTGCCGATGACGCCGCTCGACGAGATCGTCTACATCGCGGACGCTATCGAGCCCGCCCGCGACTACCCCGGTGTCGAGGGCCTGCGCGCATCCGCGAACACGGGGCCCCTGGACTCGGCCTTCGCCGGGGCGTACCGGCTCTCCGTCGCCTTCGTGCGGGAGAAGGGGGCGCCGCTGCATCCGATGACGGCGCGCGTCGCCGCGGGGATCGAGCGCACCACGGGGTCGTCGCCACTGGACGCACCGGCCGACGGGAGCGCGGCATGAGCGCCGCCGAGCGCAGGCGGCGAGGCCAGACGCGGCCGGACGAGTCGGACCCGCGCGACGGCGAAACGCCGTCCGAGAACGCGGCGGCCGAGACGCCGGTCCCGAAGCGCAGCCGCGGGAAGGGCGCACAGGCGCCGTCGCCGTCCGCGCCGGACACGCGTACCCCCTCGGGCGCTCAGAAGCGCACCACGCCGCAGGAGCAGTCGGACGACGAACCGAAGCGCGGATACCGCTCGAGCAAGCGGACATCCAAGGGCGGCAAGCAGTTCCGCAAGCAGGTCAAGGTGGAGCGGGTCAAAGCGGAGGTCGGCGAGCGGACCGGCAAGGCAGCGCGTCTCGTGGCCCGCATCGTGACCGTCGGCGGCGGCTCGGTCGTCTCCGTGGCGCTCGTGATAGCGCTGCTGTGGGGTGCTGCGATCGGCGTGAACTCGCTGGCCCGCTGGAACGCGCGCCGGCTCGCGGCCGCGGAAGCGGCCAAGACGCGCAGCGAACAGGCGAGGGAGAACCTGCTCGTCATCGGCGTGAAGGACAAGGAGGCCATCGGCTTCGTCGCTCTCAAGGCCGAGCGGGCCGGCACGCGCGTGCTCGGGATCAACATCCCCGACGGCGCGTTCGTCGAGGTGCCGGGGCAGGGCTACGAGAGCATCGGCGAGAGCTACCACGGCGGCGCCGAGGTCTCGAAGGACGCGGTGTCGAACTTCCTGATGGTGCCGTTCGAACGCTACGTCGCGGTCGACGAAGAGGTGTTCCAGCGGATGGTCACGAGCCAGGACGTCAAGGAGCTCATGTCGCGCTCGCTGGCGAGCGATCTCACCGCCGCGGAGAAGAAGGACCTTGCCGCGTTCTTCGCCAAGGTGCCGACCAAGGACGTGTGGATCGTGCCGATGCCGGTCAAGCCCATCGCTGTCGGGACCGAGCGCTACTTCGAGCCCCAGCGCAGCGAGATCGCGGACCTCGTTCTGCAGTGGTGGAACGTCCGGTTCGACAACCAGAAGCAGGCGCCGCGCGTCGCGATCTACAACGGGGTCGGCACGCCCGGCGTCGCCGGCAAGGCCGCTCAGCAGCTCATCCGCCGGGGCTTTCGGGTCGTCGACTCGAAGAACGCGGACAACTTCGACTACAAGACGACGAGAGTGCTCCTCTACCATGGCACGAGGGCCGACGCCACCGCGGTCAGAGAAGCGCTCGGTGGGGTAGGAGAGATAATCGTCGAGTCGGCCCCGCAGAACGTGGCCGACATCATCGTCGTGATCGGCGCGGACTACGTTCCGCCCGCCACGCCGTAGACTCAACGAAGCAAGCCCACACGGAGGTGGCAGCACTGGAGATCGAAGAGCTGGTACGACTCGCCGCGAGCGCCGCGGCGGAGAAGAAGGCGACCGACGTCATGGCGCTGGGCGTGGCGGAGCTGTTGGTCGTGACCGACTACTTCCTCATCGCGAGCGGCGCGAACGACCGTCAGGTCAAGAGCGTCGCGGACGCGATCGAAGACGCACTGCGCGAGGCGGGCGCGAAGCCCATCGGCCGCGAAGGGGAGCGGGAGCTCAAGTGGGTCCTGCTGGACTACGGGGACTTCGTCGTCCACGTGTTCCAGCCGGCCGAGCGCGACTTCTACCGCCTCGAGAAGCTGTGGTCCAACGCCCCGAGGCTCGAGCTGCCGGCGGATGTGGTCAACGCGACCGCGGCGAACACACCGGGTGAGTCCGATCCCGCGTTCGAGGCCGCCGAGTTCGACGGCTTCCCTGACGCGGTTGAGATGCTCAGCGAAGAGGACGGGGGCTCGTGAGCCCTGCCGCGAGGCGCCTGCTCGTCTCGGGAGCGCTCGTTGCGGTCGCCGTGGTCTGGGGCGCGACCTTCGTCGTCGTCAAGGACGCCGTGGCCGCATACCCCGTCTACTCGTTCCTGGGTGTGCGGTTCGCGATCGCGACCGTCGCCTTCGTCGTCCTGTTCCCCTCGACGCTCCGTCGCTTCCAGCCGAACACGCTGAAAGACGGCCTGGTCGCGGGCGTGTTCCTCACGCTCGGCTACGTGTTCCAGACGTTGGGCCTGGCGCGCACGTCTCCGTCCAAGGCGGCGTTCATCACCGGCATGTTCGTCGTCATGACGCCGTTCCTGCAGGCCGTACTCCTGCGAAGGATGCCGCGGTGGCCGGCGTGGCTCGGTGTGAGCGCCGCGGTCGCCGGACTGTGGCTGCTGTCCGGCGGCGGCGTGGGCGGCGGCTGGAACCCGGGGGACACGCTGGTGCTCGCGTGCGCCGCGGCCTACTCGGGGCACATCATCGTGCTCGGGACTCTCGGAAGGCGTCACGACCCGCGTCCGTTCGCGCTCGTCCAACTGGCGATGTGCGCGGTGATCTGCGGGCTGGTCGGCGCGGTGACCGAGGCGCCAGGCTTACCGGGCTCGTCACAGGTCTGGTTCGCCCTGGTCGTCACGGGCGTGCTCGGTTCGGCGGTCGCGTTCGCGGTGCAGACCTACGCCCAGCGGCATCTGTCTCCGACCCGGACCGCGATCATCCTGATCAGCGAGCCGGCCTTCGGGGGGCTGTTCGGCTGGCTGCTGGCCGGGGAGGTCCTCGGTGTTCGCGGGTGGGCCGGAGCCGGGCTGATCCTGGCAGGTATGGTGGTATCCGAGGTCCTTGCGGTCATGGTCGCCAAACGCGACGAGCGGGCGGCGCTCCAGCCGTCGATCGAAGGGCCGCCCGCCCAGCTGATCGAGCACGTGGACGCGGTCCCCGACCAGGGGTGACGCGGCTTCGACGGGTGTGTTGACCGCCCCTGGGGGCCTCCGTATACTGTCCCTTGCCCTGCGGGGCGTCCAGCGATGTGGGGCCATAGCTCAGCTGGGAGAGCGCTTGGCTGGCAGCCAAGAGGTCAG
>CAZHMA010000156.1:0-4065 GCA_964533555.1 uncultured Eubacteriales bacterium | reverse complement strand
GATGGACGGCGGGTTGCTGTTCGCCAACCTCGTCGACTTCGACATGGTCTGGGGGCACCGCAACGACGTCGCCGGCTACGCCGCCGGACTCGACGGCGTGGACGCGCGGATGCCCGACCTGCTGGACGCGATGTCGGACGGCGACCTGCTCATCGTCACGGCGGACCACGGCTGCGACCCGACGACGCCGTCGACCGACCACTCGCGTGAGTACACGCCGCTCATCGCGAAGGTGAAGGGCGTGGAGACCGGTGTGGCGCTCGGAACCCGTGCCACCTTCGCGGACATAGGGGAGACCGTGCTCGACTTCTACGGCATGGCGGGCGCCTGTGGGCGCGGCACGTCGTTCCTTTCGGAGGTGCGGGGTGGCTGAGCGCAGCATCGAGGAGCTCATCGAGCTGAAGCGCGACTACGGCAAGCACACGCACGAGGAGCTCGAGCGCCTCGTGGGCGCGTTCGTGTCCGGCGAGATGCCCGACTACCAGATGTCCGCGTGGCTGATGGCCGCGCTCCTGAACGGGCTGGACGCCGAGAAGACGGTCTGGCTGACGGACGCGATGGCGCGCAGCGGCGAGATGATCGACCTGTCGTCCGTCCCGGGTGTCAAGGTCGACAAGCACTCCACCGGCGGCGTGGGCGACAAGACGACGCTGGTCCTGGCGCCGCTCGTCTCGTCGTGCGGGGTGCCCATCGCGAAGATGTCCGGTCGCGGGCTGGGGCACACGGGCGGGACGCTCGACAAGCTGGAGTCCATACCCGGCTTCCGGGTGGAGATGGAGCCTTCGGCCTTCGTGAGCCAGGTCGCGGGCATCGGGATGGCCGTCATGGCCCAGTCGCCCGACATAGACCCCGCCGACAAGAAGATGTACGCGCTCAGGGACGTGACCGCCACGGTGCCGTCCGTGCCGCTCATCGTCGGATCGATCGTCTCCAAGAAGATCGCCGGCGGGGCCGACGCCATCGTGCTCGACGTGAAGGTCGGCTCCGGTGCGTTCATGAAGACCGAGGACGACGCGCGGCTGCTGGCGCGCGAGCTCACCCGGGTCGGCGCGGCGCTCGGCCGCAAGGTCGTCTGCGTGATGACCGACATGGACCAGCCGCTCGGGCATGCCGTGGGCAACGCCCTCGAAGTGCGCGAGGCGATCTCCACCCTGCGCGGCGACGGGCCGAAGGACCTCACCGAACTGTGCGTCGCGCTCGGGGCGAAGATGCTCGTGCTGGGAGGACGCGCCACCGAGGAGGCGGGCGCGGCTGAACTGCTGCGTGAGTCGATCAGCAGCGGCCGCGCTCTGGCGCAGTTCCGGCGCTGGATCGCGGCGCAGGGCGGCGACCCGGAGATCGCCGACGATCCGGACATCCTGCCGCACGCCGCGGTCACGCGCACGGTCGGCTCTCCGCAGGCCGGTTGGGTCGCGGAGTACGATGCGGAAGGCGTCGGCAAGGCCGCCATGCTCATGGGGGCCGGCCGCGCGCACAAGGAGGACGCCATCGACCCGGCGGCCGGGATCGTCCTGCACGCGAAGGTCGGGGACCGCGTCGAGGTCGGCACGCCGATGGCGACGCTGCACGCCGGATCCGACGATCTGCTCGTGACCGGCGAGTTCCGGTTCCTGCAGGCGGTGACGATCGTGCCGATACCGGTGATCGTGCCGCCGCTGTTCCACGAGCTCTAGGTCCGCGGATGGCCGCCGCGAAGGAGGCGGGCATGGTCCACGCTGAGGGGATGACGCTGGTCGTCGGGCACGCGAACCCCGACTTCGACGCGTACGCCTCCACGGTCGCGGCGACCAAGCTGTTCCCGGGGGCACGAGGCATCTTCCTGGGCACGCAGAACGCCAACGTGCGGGAGTTCCACAACCTCCACGAGGAGTTCCTCGACTTCACCGACCTCAAGGGGCTCGACCTGGACCGCGTCGAGCGGCTCGTGATCGTGGACACCCGTGACGCCGGGCGCATCGGCGAGCTCGGACGCGTCGCCCAGGATCCGGCGGTCGAGGTCATCGTGTACGACCACCATCCCCCGATGGCGGACGACCTTCGCCGCGGGGACGACCGCTCGGAGCCGACCGGCGCGACGACGACGATCCTCGTCCGTGAGATGCGCGACAGGGGGATCACGCTCACCCCGCTCGAGGCGTCGCTGATGCTGCTGGGTATCCACGAGGACACAGGGTCGCTGACCTATCCGGGTTCCACCGCCCTGGATGCGGACGCGATGGCTTTCCTCATGGCCGCCGGGGCCGACATGGAGGTCGTGAACAGGTTCCTGTGGCGGCCGCTCACCCCCGAGCAGCGCAGGCTGCTCGAGACGCTCACCGAGGCGCTCGAGGTCTGGGACGTCCACGGTCAGCCGGTGGCGGTGGGTTCGGCCGTCTCCGACGTGTACGTGGACTCCGCGAGCGTCGTGACGCACTACCTGGTCGAGGACATGGGCTACCGGGTCGCGGTCGCGGTCGTCGCGATGCCCGACCGGGTCCACGTCGTCGGCCGCAGCAGGCTGGCGCAGGTGGACATCGGGGCCGTGCTCGCGCGCCTGGGCGGCGGGGGTCACGCGCAGGCCGCGTCGGCCGCGCTGCGCGGTGCCGACCTGGGCGAGACCATGACCGCCCTGCGCTCGGCGCTCGAGGCCGAGATCCGTCCGCCGCTGACCGCGAAGGACGTCGCCTCCTCGCCGGTGCGCGTCACGACCCCCGAGACGCCCATGCGCGAGGCGGGCGACCTCATGGTGCGGTGGGGCCACGGCGCCCTGCCCGTCATGGACGGGGAGCGCGTGGCGGGACTGGTCACGCGCAAGGACGTGGACAAGGCCCAGCGCCACGGCCTGTCCCATGCTCCCGTCAAGGGATTCATGGCGCGCGAGATCTTCACGGTGGGGCCGGACACGGACCTTGACGAGCTGGAGCGCCTGCTCACGCGCGAGAGCATCGGGCGGGTGCCGGTGCTCGAGGACGGCCGGCTGGTCGGCATCGTGACCCGGAAGGACGTCTTGCGGGCCGAGCACGGCGACGCGTATCTCGACCGGGGGCTGCCGCAGGCGGGCGGCGCCGCGGCGGCCCGCTTCCTCGAGTCCGTGGACGCGCTGCTGCCCGAGGACGCCCGCGCGGCGATCCGCGGGATCGGGGCGCTGGCGCTGGAGCGCGGCCTTCGGGCCCACGTGGTCGGCGGCTTCGTGAGGGACATGCTCCTCGGACGTCCGAACCTCGACGTCGACGTGGTCGTGGAGGGTGACGGCATCGCCTTCGCCGAGGAGGCGGCCCGGCGCCTGGGATCGCGCGTGAAGGTACACGCACGGTTCGGCACGGCCGTCCTGGTCGTGTCGAAGAGCCTGCACGTCGACATCACGAGCGCGCGGACCGAGTACTACGCGCGTCCCGGCGCGCTGCCAACGGTGGAGCGCTCCTCGCTGCGCCAGGACCTTCTTCGCAGGGACTTCTCGATCAACGCGATGGCCGCCTGCATCGACCCCGACTGCTTCGGAGCCATCGCCGACCCGTTCGGCGGCCTGCGCGACCTGGAGCGCGGCGCGGTCCGGGCGCTGCATTCGCTGTCGTTCGTCGAGGACCCGACGCGGGTCATGAGGGCCGCGCGGTTCGAGACGCGCTACGGCTTCACCATGGAGCCGTCGACCTTCCAGCTGTCGAAGCACGCCGTGGAGCTGGGCCTGCTGGAGGACCTCTCCGGTGCGAGGATCCGCGCGGAGCTCTTCTCGCTCATGGAGGAGCGGCCGGCGCTGTCACCGCTCACGCGGCTCGACGAGCTCGGCGCGCTCGCGGGACTCATGCCGGACGGCGTCGCGCCCGCGGACGCGCTCGCGCACGTGAGCGCGCTGGAGGCCGCGTGGGAGAGCACCCCGGCGGGCGCCGGCAGGGCCCCGCGGCGCACGGTCGCCCTCATGGCCGCGCTGGCGGTCGGTGGCACGGCGCACTCGGTCGAGAAGTGGGTGCGATGGCTGCGCCTGGGTCGGGACCACGGAGGTGCGGCGGTGGAGCTCGCGACGCGGGGCGACGCGGTCCTGCGGGCCCTGCGCACCAAGCGGACCCTGTCAGACAGCCGCATCCATGCGCT
>CAZHMA010000155.1:417-4077 GCA_964533555.1 uncultured Eubacteriales bacterium | reverse complement strand
TCACCTGGGGCGGCTGAACCTCGTCACCCGGATGATCGGGTTCCGTCCGGGGGCGTTCACGCTGGCGGTCTATGCCTTCGGCGGGATGGCGCTCGTGTGCGGCTACCTCGGCGGTTCACTCTTGGCTCGTCGCGTGGAAGGCCGCACCGCCGCGCCGCGCCCGTTCGTCGGCGTCACGAAGGCGGTGCGCGGCCTGTTCGCACGGGCCGGCCGCCTTCCGCTCGTCCGGACAGTCGGCTTGGGATTCGCGGTCTGCCTGCTGGGCTGGCTGGCCGGATTCGCGGCCAACGGCTTGCAGATCAACGTGCTCGGCGTGGCGAGCCTCACCGATATCGGCAGCCGCTGGCGCCAGAGCGCGGTGCTCGTGTATCTGGCGTCGCTGCAGATCTTCTTCGTGCCCGCGCTCATCGTCTTGGCGAAGAGGCGCTGGCACTACGTCGTCGCGGCGGCCCTCTTCGTCGTCTCGACACTCGGCCTCGGCCTGCTCGGCGCGCGCAACCTGCCCGCGAAGCTCGTCGTTGCGGCCTTCCTGGCGGTGGTCTACCGGGTCCCGACGAAGCGCCTCTGGCGCGTGGTCGTCATCGCCGCGGTGGTCTTCGGGCTCGCGTTCGGTGTCATCGGCGCGATGTCGAAGTCGGGCATCTACGGCCCGCAGGCTTCCGCGAAGCTCGCCGTTGCGCTGGGATACGCGGACAGCGTCGGCGCCACCTACAACTTCGACCGGGTGGTGAAGCTCACGCCGGTGACCGGCGCGTTCGGCGGCAAGCTGCTCTTCGACAGCGCCCGCTCGCTGATCCCCGGTGTGAAGGCGGACTACGCGAACTACCAGCTCGGCCAGTACCTGGGCGGGCGCAAGTACTTCATCGTCGACGGGGTGCGCATCGACCGCTCCGTCAGCCTGTCGACAACGCTCATCGGCGCGCCGTACGCCGACTGGGGCGTGCCTGGCGTGTTCGCGCAGATGGTGCTGCTCGGTCTGCTCTTCGGCTACCTGCAGCGGCGAAGCGCCGTGCGCCCATGGCTCATCGCCTTCCTCGTGATGTTCGCCGCGTACGTGGTCAACGGCGTGAACGCCGGCGTCTTCAACCCGCACGCGATCGTCGCGACGGTGGCTGCCGCCGGAGTCGCGCTGCTGGACGCCGCGAGCGCGGGCGGTGCCGGCGAAGCGACCGAGGCGGTGTCGTCATGAAGCGCCTGTGGTCGGCGGCGACGGTGCTCATGGTCGCCACGCTGGCCGCGGCTGCGCTGACCGGCTGCGGCGGCTCGACCGGGGGCGGACACGCCACGCCCGTGCGGGTCGTGCTGCTCAGGCAGCTGCTGCCGAAGGACTCGGTGGGCACGCTCAAGACGGGACAGGTCGTGCGCCTCAAGAACTCGGGCGCCGTCGTCGGTGTCATCGAGAGCATCGAGGTCACGCCGACGCCGATCGTCGTGACCACGTCGAAGGGCACGCAGATCACAGGTCCGTCGCCGCTGGACGTCGACGTTCGCATCACCGTGAAGGGGGCCGGGACGCCCGAAGGTACCGGATTCTCGTTCTCAGGGGTCGCCGTGAAGCCGGGCACCGGCGACATGTTCTTCACGCCGTACATGGTGCTGTCCGCGACCATCCTCTCCGTCGAGCCGATCGGGGGGTAGCCGATGCCCACTCCGGTCCGGTCAGCCGCCGGCATCGCGCCGGCCCTCCGCGTGCTGCTGATCTCCAACATGTGGCCGTCGACGGCCGATCCGGTCTTCGGCACGTTCGTCGAGCGCCAGGTGGCCGCGCTGCGCCGCGCGGGCGCCTCGGTGCGGGTCGTGGCGAACAGCGACGCCCGGACCGGCCGGTTGTCGCTCTTCGCCAAGTACGCCTCGCTCGGAGCACGCGCGGCGTTCGCAGGTCTCGGCCGAAGCCACGACGTCGTGGTGGGGCACTTCCTGTACCCGACGGCCGACTTCGCGGCGATCGCGGCCACGTTCTCGGGACGCCCGCTCGTGCTGGTCGCGCACGGAACCGACGTGACGTCGGTCCAGCGCGGCGGCTCGATCGCCGCCGGCTGCCGGGGTGCGCTGCCTCGGGCCGCGCTCGTGGTGTGCGTGTCCCGCGCACTCGAGCGGCGCGTCCGCGGGGAGCTGGCGCTGCCGGCGAGGGTGCCGACGGCGGTCGTGCACATGGGCGTTGACACGGCCCTGTTCAGGCCCGACCTGTCCGCGCGGCAGGCGCTCGGCGTCGCCGCGCCGGAGAAGGTCGTGCTGTTCGTCGGCAACCTGACCGAGGCGAAGGGCGTCGACGTGCTCATGCGCGCGTTCGCGGACCTGCGCACGGGCGCGCGCGCGGACCGGCTCGTGCTCGTCGGAGCGGGTCCGGCCGAGGCCGCGCTGCGCGATGCGTCCCACGCCCTCGGCGTGGCCGACCGCGTCACGTTCACGGGTCGCCTCGGGGCGGCCGACGTCGCGCGGTGGATGGCCGCCGCGGATGTGCTGGTGCTCCCGAGCCGCTCGGAAGGTCTCGGTCTGGTCCTGCTCGAGGCGATGGCGTGCGGCACGCCGTGTGTCGCCAGTGAGGTCGGCGGCATCCCCGAGGCGCTCGACGTCCCGGCGTGTGGCCGGCTGGTGGCCCCCGATGATGCCGGCGCGCTCGCCGCGGCCGTCGCAGACGTGCTCTCGCAAGGGAAGGAACCGTTCGCGGACGCGTGTATCGCGCGTGCCGCGGACAACTCGACAGACGCCATGGCCGCCAAGTTCCTGGCAGCCGTCGCGTCGGCGATCGGAGGACGCTAGTGACGATGAACGACGAACGGCTCGCCGCGATCAAGCACGCCGCGAACGAGATCGAGACCATGTCGGGCGGTCTTCGGCCGAAGGTGCTGATCATCCTCGGCTCCGGCCTCTCGGGCGTGGTCAAGGCAGTGGACATATCGGCCGAGGCCCCTTTCGACCGCCTCCCCGGCTTCGCCAGCTCGAACGTCGTCGGCCACGAAGGTCGCTTCGTCTTCGGCACGGTCGGCACGACGCCTGTCATGGTCATGTCGGGTCGCCTGCATCTGTACGAAGGCCATCCGGTGGACCGCATCGTGCTTCCGGTCCGCGCGGCGGCGCTGCTCGGCTGCAAGACGCTCATCGCCACGAACGCGGCCGGCGGCATCCGCCACGACCTGCGGGTCGGCCAGACGATGATGTTCACCGACCACATCAACCTGTTCGGCGTGAACCCGCTTACCGGTCCCAACATCGACGAGCTGGGCGTTCGGTTCCCCGGAATGGCGGACACCTACTCCATGCGGCTGCGTAATCTTGCGACGGAGATCGCCTGCGAGCAGGGCATGGATCTCGCGCAGGGCGTGTTCGCGGGTGTGCCCGGGCCCAACTACGAGACGCTCGCTGAGATCCGCTACCTCAGCACGATCGGGGCGGACGCCGTCAGCATGTCGACGGTTCCCGAGGTCATCGCTGCGAAGCACGCGGGCATGGAGATCGCGGCGTTCTCGCTCATCGCGAACCACACGATGGAGACCTCGCACGAACACGTCATCGAGGCCGTCGAGGCCGGCACGCCGCCGCTCACCGCGCTGCTGACTGCTATACTTCTCCGGTTGCCCGGATAGGGCAGCCCTTCCGCCAGCCCCGTAGTGCGGCGGTCGCAGAGCGTACTCGAAGGAGATCTACGATGGACCATCACGT
>CAZHMA010000155.1:0-407 GCA_964533555.1 uncultured Eubacteriales bacterium | reverse complement strand
CGAGTGGGCCGACGCCGACATGCCGGTGCTCGCGAGCATCCGCGAGCGCTTCGAGCGCGAGAAGCCGCTCGCCGGCATCCGCATCAGCGCCTGCCTGCACGTCACGACCGAGACCGCGAACCTGGCCCGCACGCTGAAGGCCGGCGGCGCGGACATGGTTCTCTGCGCTTCGAACCCGCTGTCCACCCAGGACGATGTCGCCGCGGCCCTCGTGCAGCACTACGGCATCCGTACCTATGCCATCAAGGGCGAGGACAACGAGACCTACTACAGCCACATCGACGCGGCCATCGACCACAAGCCGCAGATCACCATGGACGACGGCGCCGACGTCGTGGGACGCATCCACGCCGAGCGCACCGAGGCGCTGGCCGACATCATCGGCGGCACCGAGGAGACCACCACCG
>CAZHMA010000154.1:0-4098 GCA_964533555.1 uncultured Eubacteriales bacterium | reverse complement strand
AGTCGGTCGAGGAGATCCGCGAGCACATCGGCGCCGACTCCCTGGCGTACCTCTCGGTCGAGGACATGGTCGCGTCCACCGGGCGCACCCCCGACGAGTACTGCCTGGCCTGCTTCACCGGCGACTACCCGGTGGAGATCCCCGAGGCGATCCGCCGCGGGAAGATGGCCCTCGAGCCGGCGACGCCCGCTCGGTGAGCGCGGCCGCCGGGCTTCTCGGGGTCCTCGCGCTCGGCGTCGGACTCGGCCTTCAGTTCAATCCCGTGACGTCGCTCGCCGGTTCGCTGATCGCGGCCGTGATCTTCGGCACGCCGAAGGCCCCAGCCGCCCGTCGCCCGCTCGCCGTCGCCGTGCTCGCCCTCGCCTGGCTCGCCGGCGACGGAGTCGCCATAGGGCGCAGCGTGGCCGTCGATCCTCCGAAGGCCCCGTTCGACTGGACCGCGATCGCCCTGTGGGCGCTGGTGGGCGCGCTGGTCGGCTACGTGGTCCCCGCGGCGGCGGGTGCGCTCGTCGGCCGCCGCGTGACGCGTGGGACGGGCTGGCTGTCCGCCGGCGCCGTCGCGCTTGCCGTGTCGGGCGCGCTGATCACCCTGGCGCCCGCGCTTGCCGACGGCATCACAAGGTTCACGGGCAGCTGAGACGTGCCGAGCGGCCCCGCCGCGCGTGCTATCCTGACCTTCGCCCGGCGGCATCCGCGCCCCGGTCCCGGCCCCTCGCGATGGGACGAGCATGAACCCGCGTGTGACCCTCGGCATCGAGGAAGAGGTCTTCGTCTGCGAGCCCGAGCGGCCCTCGACGGCGTCGCTCGAGTACCTGGCGCGTCTGACGTGGAGCGATCCGAAGCGGCACTACGCGCGCACCGCGTCGAACTTCGCGCGCGGCGACGACCTGCCGCAGGGGCTCATGAGCTGCGTCGAGGTCTCCACCGGGGTGCACGACGAGGTGGACGGGCTGGTCGCGGACCTCGTCGGCAGGCGGCGCGACCTGGCGAAGGCCATCGGCGCCGACGGGCTGGTCGTCCCGCTCGGCCACCTGCTGCAGTACGACGCGCCAACGAACACCGCCGCGCTGCAGATGCATGTGGGCGCGCCCGACCGTGAGCTCGCGTACGACAATCTGACCCACTTCCTCCCGCTGCTCGCGGTGCTCTGTGCGGATTCGCCGGCAGCGGGCGGAGTCCGATTCGGCCAGTCCTATCGCATGGCGAAGGGCTTTGCCGTCGGGGCGCTCGGAGACGACCCCACCGTGCGTTTCCAGGACCTCATCGTCAGCAAGCGGCTCGGGACCATCGAGGTCCGCGTCCTGGACCCGGTCTGGGACCTCACGCGCGTGCGCGTGCTTGCGAACGCGGTCGCGGCGATCGCGGCTCTGCCCACGCGGGTCGGCCCAGGTGGCGCGGCCGGACGTGGGCGCTACAACGCGCTGCGCGACCGCGTGGCGAAGGACGGCTACATCGAGGAGTTGGCGCCGCTGCAGCGGGAGCTGTCGGAGCTGTGCGAGTTCCCGGAGCCGCTGCTGCAGCACACCGCCGCTGACGACGTCTGGGAGCACTTCGAGGCCCACGGACTGGTCCCGACCTACAGCGCGCTCGACAACGCCTGGCGCAACGGGGTGTTCGAGGCGCGCGACGTGCCGCCCATGCGGGCCTCGGCGCTGCGCTCCGTGCTCGGCTTTGCGGGATACTACATCCCGAAGTTCCCGTACGTCACATGGAAGTACCTCAAGGAGAAGTGAGCCGCCCCGTGCAGATCGCCCTCTACGCCGCGCTCGCGGTGGCTGTCGTGCTGACCGTGCTGTACTGCCTGAACCGCTTCGTGTGGTTCTACCGCGACCCCGCGCGCACGCCCGAGGCGGCCGGCCGCGTGATCATCAGCCCTGCCGACGGCCAGGTCGTCTACATCAAGCGCTTCGAGGAAGGCGGCGTGTACTCCGAGAAGCTGGGCCGCCGCATCGAGCTGTCGGAGATCGCCGAGCTGCCGCAGACCGCCGGCCGCAGCGGCTGGATCATCGGCATGTACATGTCGCCGTTCGACGTGCACTTCAACTACGCGCCGGTGGCGGGCAAGGTCACGGCCCAGCGCTACACGAAAGCCGACGCCAACCTGCCGATGGTCGACCTCTCCGAGTACATCCGCATCGCCTTCCTGCGCCGGCCCTTCGACAACTTCGCCGCGGCGTTCCACCTCGAGAACGAGCGCAACACGGTGCTGATCGAGCCGACCGCGGCGTCGGCCGAAGGCCAGCCGGACATCGCCGTGGTGGAGATCGCCGACAAGTTCGTCAACAAGATCGACATCCTCGCGCACGAGGGGGACGACCTCGCGGTGGGCGACAAGCTGGGCTTCATCAAGCGCGGCAGCCAGGTCGACGTCATCATCTTCGCCGACGAGATCGAGTGGGTCGCCGAGTTCGGCCAGCAGACGTACGGCGGTCAGACGGTGCTGGCAAGGTTCTAGGTCCGGGACCGGGACCGCCACGGGGATCGGGGGATCCGTGATGGACGAAGTGCTGAACGCCCGGGCCGCCGAGCACCTCGCCAAGCTCTGCGGCGTGGTGCCCGACCGGCACCCCGGCTCCGCGGGCAACCATGAGGCCGTCGATTACTTCGAGGCCGTCGCGCGCTCGTTCGGATGGGCGGTGTCGTCCGAGACGTTCGAGTGCCTCGAGTGGGAGTCGGAGTCGTGCTGGATCGCGGTGGGCGACGACCGCTGGAGCCTGCATCCCGGCCCGTACTCGTTGCCGTGCGATGTGACCGCGCCGCTCGCACCGGTCTCCAGCGTCGAGGAGCTCGAGGCCGGCGACTTCGCGGGCGCGATCCTGCTCCTGCACGGGGAGATCGCCCGGGAGCAGCTCTTCCCGAAGAACTTCGCGTTCTACAACCCGGATTCGCACAAGCGTGTGTACGCCGCGCTCGAGCGGCAGGCTCCCGCGGCGGTGGTCGCGATGACGACCCGCAATCCGGAGGCGGCCGGCGCGGTCTACCCGTTCCCGCTCATCGAGGACGGCGATTTCGACATCCCGAACGCGTACATGAGCGAGGAATACGCGGGCGACCTGGCCTCCCGCGCGGGCGCGGAAGCCCGGGTCCGCATCGACTCGCGGCGGATCCCGGCCACGGGGCGCCACATCGTGGCCCGCAAGCCCGGCACCGGCGAAGGCCGCGTCGTCGTGTTCGCGCACATCGACGGGCGCAAAGGCATCCCGGCTGCACTCGACAACGCCTCGGGGGCCGCGAGCCTCCTGGTGCTCACCGAGCTCCTGGCCGACCATGCCGGGCCGCTGACGGTCGACGTCGTCCCGCTCAACGGGGAGGACTACTACGGCGCGAACGGCCAGGTCATCTGGATGCGCGACAACCGGGAGCGGCTCGGCGATATCGTGCTCGGGATGAACGCGGACGACGCGGGCCACGTCGGCCACGGCACCTACGTGTCGTTCTACGGCGTGCCGCCGGCGACGGATGCGCTCGTTCGCGGGCTCTTCGGCCGATATCCGGGCTTCATCGAAGGTCCGCAGTGGCCGCAGGGCGACCACTCGCTGTTCGCGTTCAACGGAGTGCCGGCCATCGCGTTCACTGCCGAGGACTTCATGGACACGTTCCGCCATATCACCCACACGCCGAACGACCGCCCGGAGCTCGTCGACCCTGTCATCGTGGCCGACGTGGCGCGGTTCATGGCGGACGTGATCGCCGGGCTGGGCGCGGACGCCTGACGCACCCGGCCTGCCGCGGCCGCCCTGTGCGACAATGCACGCGTAGCCCCGCCGACCCCGAACTGGAGCCGCCGAACATGGCCGACCGCGACGACGAGAAGCCGATCTCCTACCGCGATGCCGGCGTCGACACCGGCGAAGGCGCCCGCGCCGTGGAGTCCATCCGCGACTCCGTGCGCTCCACGTACCGTCCGGAGGTCATCGGCGACATCGGGGGCTTCGGCGGGATGTTCTCGGCGGCCGCGTTCAAGCAGATGGCCGATCCGGTCATGGTCTCGGGAACGGACGGCGTCGGAACAAAGCTCAAGCTGGCGCAGATGCTCGACCGGCACGACACGGGGGGCATCGACCCCGTCGCCATGTGCGGCAACGGCCTACCCGTGAC
>CAZHMA010000153.1:0-4168 GCA_964533555.1 uncultured Eubacteriales bacterium | reverse complement strand
GCTCGCTCGACGACCGCCCGGTGCTCGGCTCCGACGCCTCCTTCCAGATGGCGACTGTCGCAGCGGGGAATGGACGACTACAGGCCGCGCTCATCGACAGCGTGCAGCGCGGCATCGCCGGCCTGCGCCGGCCGGAGGTGCACAGTGGCTGAGCTCGAGGACAAGCACGAGGCTCTGCTCCAGGAGGAGCTGGGCGAGGGCGTGGTGGAGTGTCACGTCTGCCCTCGTCTCTGCCGCATCGCGCCCGGCAAGAGCGGCGTGTGCCGGGCGCGCGTCAACGAAGACGGCAGGCTGTACGCCATCACCTACGGCAAGGTGTGCAGCGTGGCCGCCGACCCCATCGAGAAGAAGCCGCTCTACCATTTCTTCCCCGGCACCACGGTGCTCTCGCTGGGCAGCCTGGGCTGCAACTTCGCCTGCCGGCACTGCCAGAACTGGCAGATCGCGCACGCGGACCCGGCGGAGGCCACGCGCGACCTGCGCGACCTGCCCATCCGCAACCTCTCCGTGCTGGCCGCGAACAACGAGTGCCAGGGAGTGGCCTGGACCTACAACGAGCCCACGATCTGGCTGGAGTACATCCTGGACGGCGCGCAGGCGGCACACGAGCATGGGCTGTACACGGTGATGGTCACCAACGGCTACATCACCGAGGACGCACTCTCGGTCCTCGGGCCGCACATCGACGCCTACCGCGTTGACATCAAGGGTTTCACGGATCAGCAGTACAAGGAGCTCTGCAAGATCCCCGACCTCACTCCGGTGCTGGAGTCGGCCGAGCGTGCCAAGACGGAGCACGGCTGCCACGTCGAGATCGTCACCAACGTCATCCCCACCTTCAACGACGACGACGCGACGCTACGCGGCATCGCCCGCTGGATCGTGGAGCGGCTCGGGGCGGAGACGCCCTGGCACGTGACGCGCTTCATGCCCTACCTCGAGTTCGCGCACGTCCCGCCGACGCCGATCGCCACGCTCGAGGCGGCGGTCAAGACGGGTCACGACGCCGGCCTGGAGTTCGTGTACCTGGGCAACGTGCCCGGTCATGAAGGGGAGAACACGATCTGTCCGAACTGTAAACGGCTCCTGGTCCGCCGGACCGGGTCGGCGGTTGAGGATGTTGCGCTCCGGGGAACATTCTGTGCGATGTGCGGACAGAACGTGAACGTCCGGACTGCCCTCAAGAAATGACCGTCACGGTAGACGTAATGGCTGAGCTCTTGGCCCGAAGGCCCATAACTCGATAGGATTCACCGGTCGTGGAAGACTACGTGAAGCTCGATATCCCAGCGAAGGCCGAGTTCGTGTCTCTCGGCCGGCTCGCCCTGTCCGGCCTTCTCCGCTCGCGCGGCGGCTATTCCGATGACGCGGTCGCCGACCTCAAGCTGGCGCTGACCGAGGCGTGCTCCAACTCCGTCCGGCACGCGTACGACCATGACCAGGGTCAGGTCCACATGGAGTTCACCGTGCACAGCGACTGCGTCACGGTGCTCATCAAGGACGAGGGCGGGGGCTTCCACGAGGACGACGACGACTGTCCGGAGTGCCGCACCCTCACCGACCAGCTGGCCGAAGGCGGTATGGGCATCTCCATCATCCGTGCCGTGGTCGACGACTTCGACCTGCGCAAGCCGGACGAGGGTGGCACGGTCCTCGTCCTCACCAAGCGCCGCGACCTCTAGCCGGCTGCCGGGCCTCGGCCGGCCGTCGCCGCCGGCAGGTTTGGGGCCGCTACCGGGGCAGGAAGAACTCCTTCACCAGGACGCGACACGTCGCGCGCCCACGTCGCGCGAGCCCACGTCGCGTCACGACCTCGAAGGGCAGGAGGCCCCAATGCTCGATGCCCTGCGCCAGCGCACCGTGGCCAAGGTGCTGTTCGACGAACATCATGGAGAGGCGTGGTCGATCCGGCCTGAGACGGCGGCCAGGATGCGGCCGTCCCACCCGGCGGCCGCCTCGTACGCGGCCGCCGCCGCGGAGCTCACGGCTCGAGACTTCGAGGCCGCCACCACGGGCGGCCGGCCGCTGGATGAAGTGGCCCTGGCGGACGTGGACGTCCTCGTCATCGCCCATCCGAGCGATCCCAAATGGGAGCGGACTGTGGGCGCGGACTCCCCGGTGTTCTCGCCGGCGGAGATCGCCGCTGTGCAGGACTTCGTCGCCCGCGGCGGCGGCCTCGTCGTGCTGGGAGAAGAAGAGGAAGGCAAGTACGGCGGGAACCTCAGCGATCTCCTCGCGCCCTTCGGAGTCCGGTTCGAGAACACGATCGTGTTCGAGTACGACCTGGGGGACGGGGCGCCCTCGTGGGTGGTGGGGGAGGCGACATCGAAGCCCGCCGACCCCGGCATCCTGCATGGCGTCGGAGAGGCCGGGTTCTACCGCGCCGGGGCTCTGTCCACCGACGACCCCGGCGCCGTCTTGCTGCGCACGCGCGCGACGGCGGACCCGCCCGGCGCCGCGCTCGTCGCGGCGACGCAGTACAAGGAGGGCCGCGTCGTGGTCGTCGCCGACTCGGACCTCTTCGGCGACGACTACCTGTCCCGGCGCGACAACCGCCGGCTCTGGATGAACCTGCTGTATTGGGTGTCCCTGGCCGCCTTTCGCGCCGACGCGACTCCCATCGTCTCGGAGGCGGCGCAGGATCCGGCGTGGCTGCGCCTCAAGGCTGCGACCGGCGCGCTGCGTCTTCTACAGGAGCCCAAGGGCGAGGTCGACCTCAGCCGGCACGATGCCGGAGAGGTGCGGGCGCTCGTGGTGGCGATGGCCGAGGCCGTCGCGGACCTCGCGCCCCGGTTCCCGCACCAGAAGGACTACCTGGCCCAGGTCGTCGCCGACCTGGACACCTGGGTCGAGGGCGGCTGCGGCAAGCCGGACTTCAAGGACTCGCTCGCCCTCTTCCGCCCCGACCTCGAGCGGCGGGACGGCGTGGAGCACCTCGTCGTCTTCCCGATGTACACGCCCAACGGCTCGCCCGACACGCGCTTCGAAGCGCTGATCACCCGGACCCCCTGGCCGGACTTCGTTGCGCAGATCGAACGCGAGCTCTACGACAACCCCAAGTTCGTCCCGGTGCAGCTGGTGGACAACACCGCGGGCTACGACAGCGAGTGCGCGGTGCTGTTCCCCGAGACAGTGAGCGTGGCCGAACGGCCGACCAACCACTTCGGCGCGATCTTCTGTGACCGCGAGTCGGCGCGCTACCGGCGCACCACGCTCTGGGGCGCGGAAGTCCTCGACATCGACCTGCCGCCGGATGCGCGCGCGCTCGCGTCATCGCCGGACCTCGCGCTCGAGACGTACATCCTCTGGGACATGATCCACGATCGTTGGCACAGCCACGGCGACCTGCCCTTCGACCCGTTCATGATCCGCCAGCGGCTGCCATACTGGATGTATTCGCTCGAGGAACTGCGCGTCGACCTCGCCACCTACGGCACGGCCGATGAGCTGGCGGAGACATTCCCCTTCGCGCGCTACGTCAAGTACGCGATCCTGTTCGACCGCCTCCTGCGCTTCCCCATCACCGGCAACCGCGTGCGCAACTACGACGGTCTGGGCGGCCAGCTGCTCTTCGGCTTCCTGCACGCGCACGGCGTCGTGCGGTGGACCGACAACCGGCTGCTCATCGACTGGCAGCGGATCGACCCCGCCGTCGCCGATCTGCGCGGGCAGGTCGAACAGCTGTACCGGCACGGGATCGAGACCAGCAAGGTGACGTACTGGATCGCCGCGCACGACCTCATCTCGCCGTATGTGACGCCCAACATCGGCTCCCGGTGGCGCAAGGACGCGCGCGTCTACTCCGACGAAGCCGAGCCGCGCGCCTGGATCGACAGGGTGCTGGACGACGAGTTCCCGCTCAACATGTTCTACGAGTCGCTGAAGAAGAAGGTCGCCCCGTGAGTACCCCGCTCACGCTCTTCGCCAGCGACAACTACGCGGGAGCGCATCCCGCGGCCCTCGAGGCCGTGGCGGCCGCCAACGAGGGGTGGGCGCCCGCGTACGGGGACGACCCCTGGACCGAACGCCTGCGCGAGCGCCTGCGCGAGGTGCTCGGCGACGTCGAGGCCTTCCCCGTCTTCAACGGCACCGGCCGCAACGTTACCGTCCTCCCCGCACTGCCCCGTCCCTACGAGGCGGTGAACTGCCCGGAGACGGCGCATACCCA
>CAZHMA010000152.1:0-4174 GCA_964533555.1 uncultured Eubacteriales bacterium | reverse complement strand
GGCGGTGGGCCATCGGGCGCTTCAGGCCCGCTTCGGCGGATAGAGCTTGGCGCCCGAACGCTGCGGGAGGTGCGGGGCCAGCTGCCCCGCGGTGACGGGTGGGACCGTGCCGGCCTCCAGCGCCTTAGCCAGCGGCGCGATCGCCAGGTAGGAGTAGCGGTCCCACAGCCCGTCCTCGCGAAGGATGCGCTCGACCTCATCGCGACCCGGCTCGTCCTTGCCCGGCAGACCGGCCCCGGTGAAGCGGAACACCTTGATGGCGTGGTCCGCGCCGAAGACCTGGTCGATGCCGGCCTCGTCCGCGCGGCGGACGATCTCCGCGGTCAACTCGTCCTTCTCCCTGCCCAGCGCGGCGATCTCGTCGCTCACCGCGACGTAGCGGTCCACGAGCGCCGCCACCTCCTGCGCGGCAAGACGGGACTCTCCCGCGCCCGCCAGCGCGTACTCGTGCGCCCAGGCGGGACACACGGCCTTGTAGTCGCACCAGCTGCACAGGGACCCCGTCTTGGTGGGGAACTCCCGCTGCGCCTCGATGTGCAGGACGGACGCCAGCACCTGGGCGCGCAGGTCCGCCAGCTGCTGTGGCGTTCGGCATGACCGGATCTCGTGATCGAACGCCAGGTAGTGCCATACCAGCGACACCTGCTCCGCGTCCGGATACATCTCGCGCACGGCGAGTTCGTAGAGCGCCAGCTGCCGGTCCGCGTCGGCCTTGTCCTGCTCGATGAGCGATCCGCCGGTCTTGTAGTCGTGGATCTCCCACACCCCGTCCGAGACCTTGGTCAGCCGGTCCACATACCCCAGGATCTCGTGCTCTTCGTCCAGGCGCAGCGCGATCTTCATCTCGAGTCCGACCGTGATGCCCTGGTCGAACGGGTGATAGCGCCGGTAGTAGGACCTCACGGCCTTCTCGCCGATGGCGCGGTAGTCGTCCGCCGTACGATCCGCGCGCGTCACCCGCACGTCGTCCGACCACTCGGCCTCCCACGCCGAGACATAGCGCGCGACCACGTCCTCCTCGTCGGGAAGGCGACAGGCGCGCACCTGGTCGTAGAGCCACTCCAGCGCCTCGTGCGCGCGGCTGCCCATGAACGCCTCGACGCCCGAAGGGCCCCGCGGGACCTTCAGGATGTAGGCGAACTCGTACTTCTTGGGGCAGGTCTCGAACGTGTCGATGCGCGAGTGCGAGAAGACGGACATGGGCGGACTCCTTCGATCGGTCGGGGACAGCCTACCGCGCCGGTCTGACACGCGACCGAACAGCTTCCGCCCGATCCCCTACCGCGCGGCCGCCCACGCGCGAAGGCGCTCGACGCCCTCGACGAGGCGCTCCATCGACGTCGCGTACGAGAAGCGAAGGTAGCCCTCCCCGCCCGGGCCGAAGTCGATCCCCGGCGCGGTCGCCACGAACGCCTCCTCGAGCAGCCGGCGAGACAGCGCGAGCGAGTCCTCGCCCCAGCACCGTGCGTCCGCGAACACGTAGAAGGCACCCGCGGGCTCGCACGCCACGCCCAGTCCCAGCTCGCGCAGCGCCGGCACCAGGTACCTCCTGCGCTCGTCATACGTCGAACGCATCCGCTCCACGTCCTCGGCGGCGCTCGTCAGCGCGACCACGCCCGCCAGCTGCACGAAGTGGTTCGCGCACAGGAAGAAGTTCTGCTGGATGACCTCGGCCGGCCGCACGAACTCGCGGGGAGCTACCAGGAAGCCGAGCCGCCAGCCGGTCATGGCGAAGAGCTTCGAGAACCCGTTGAGCACGAACGCGCGGTCCGTGAACTCCAGGATCGTGTGATCGGGCTCGCCGTAGGACAGGCCGTGGTAGATCTCGTCGCTCGCGATCCAGATGCCGGTCTCCTCGGCGATCGCCGCGTAGGCCGCCAACGTGTCGGCAGACAGCACAGCGCCGGTGGGGTTGCCCGGCGAATTGAGCATGATCGCGCGGGTCTTCGGCGTGATCGCGGCGCGGATCTCGTCCGGGCGCATGGCGAAGCCGTCCTCCGCGCGCGCGGGCACGCGCACGGGCACGCCCCCGAGGAAGTTCACGTAGTTCGGATAGGCCGGGTAGCACGGGTCGGCCATGATGACCTCGCCGCCCGGATCCAGCAGCGAGCCGAACAGCAGCAGCATCGCCGGCGACGTCCCCTGGGTCACCACGATGTCGCACGGATCGACCGTCACGCCGTACTTGGCCGCGAAGCGCGCCGCCACGGCGTCGCGCAGGTCGGGCAGGCCGAGCGACTGCGTGTAGCCCGTCTCCCCCGCCTCCATGGCGGCCTCCGCGGCGCGCGTGACGACGTCAGGCGTCGGGAAGTCCGGGTCGCCCACGTCCATGCGAACCACGTCGTGGCCCGCCTTCTCGAGTTCCTTGGCGCGCGCGACCACGTCCATCACGACGAAGGGCCGGATGGCGCGGGCGCGGGCGGAGACGTTCTCGGGCATCGTCGGTGCTCCTCGTCAGGTGCGGGCTCGGTAGGCCTTCTGCGCGGCGCTGGCCAGGACCTCGGCGCGGCGGAGGTCGCGGAATGAGATGTCGGGTGTCGCCATGATCTCGTGCGGGGGCTCCGCGTCGAACGAGAGGCCCAGCTCCGGCGCGCGCTCCCACAGCTCCGTGCCCGGAAGGACGTGCAGCGTCGAGCTCTGCACGATACCGGGATCGAGCGACAGCACGTGCCGAAGGCCGGCCAGGAAGTCGTACGCGTCGTCGCCGGGCAGGCCGACGATGAGGTCGCACTCGACCGGGATGCCCTTCGCCCGAAGGGCCGCGATGCCGCGGGCGAACCGCCGGGCGTCGTAGGGCCGGTGGCAGACCTCGAGCGCGGCGGGCCCGATCGTCTGCGGGCCGGTCTCGACGCTCGCGACGCCGGCGGCGCGCAGGAGCCCCGCGGCCTCGTCGTCGATGCGCTCGATGTCGACCTCGATGGTGTGGAGGCGCACCCCGCGGGTCGCGTGTGGTGCGAGCCACCCCGCCAGCTTGCCCAGGCGCTCGGACGTCAGATTGAACACGGGGTCGATGAACGAGAAGGACTGCACGCCGGGCGCGGTGGCGACCGAGTCGATCTCGCCGGCGATGCGCGCGTCGGAGAACGAGCGTATGCGGCCGTAGCCCTTGCCCTCGAAGCAGTAGGCGCACCGGTGGGGGCAGCCGCGGTAGGTCTCCAGGTACGCGCCGCCGTCGACGGGCGTCATGACGCCCGTGAGGTACGGGCTGGGGATGCTGTCCAGGTCGGCGATGAGCGCGCGGTCCGGCGCGGAGACGATCTCGTCGCCCTTGCGCGCGGTCACCCCGTCGACCCGCCAGGCCTTGCCGCCCTTCGCCAGCGCGTCGAGCAGGTCGGCGAAGGTCACCTCGCCCTCGCCGCGCACCACCGAATGCACGCTTCCGTGCGCGCGGAGCACGTCCTCGGCCACCGGTCCGACCTCGGGACCGCCCAGCACGATCACGGTCTCGGGGCGCACCTGCCCGACGATCCGGCAGATCTCAAAGACCGCGCGGGCGTTCCAGCAAGTCACCGAGATCCCGAGCACGTCGGGCTCCAACCCGAGCACCCGCCACGCCACCCACCAGGCATCAGCTTCCGTGGTGAGGTCCAGCGTCTGGAAGGCGACCTTGCCGCCGAGCCGCCGGTCGGCGGTCGCGTACGCCCGCAGGTACCCGAGCGCGAGCGACTGGTAGCCCGACGAGTTGAGGCCCAGCAGCACGACCTTCAGCGGCTTGGCCATGTCAGCCCACCGCCCCTCGGACCTTGGTGACCTTCGCGAGGAGTGCCGCGGCGCCTTCAGGAGGCGCCAGCGGCCCGAGCGTGTCGGCCGAAGCCCCCGCGGGCCCGCCGCCGCACACAGGATCGAGCGCGCACGAGCGACACTTCGCCGCCTTCGACCCGGGACGCTCGCGGACCGCGTCGGCGACGTGCAGGTCACGGTCGGGCAGCAGGCAGAACGGCACGCCCTCGACCTCCACCCACACCGCATTGACCACACCGGTGTCACAGGCGGCGCTCAGCCATGGCACGGCGGCGGCGAGGTCGAGCCCGCCGTCGTCCGCCATCAGCGTCACCGAGTCGGCGCCCGCCTCGACCGCCACGAGCACAGCCGCGGGGACGTCGTGCACGTTGTGGCGGCAAACCGGCACCAGCGCCGTGACGGAGACCGCCGCGTCCTGCTCCGCCGCCGCGGC
>CAZHMA010000151.1:0-4211 GCA_964533555.1 uncultured Eubacteriales bacterium | reverse complement strand
CGCGCTCTTCCAGGTTGGTCAGGATGGCCGCCAGGTCGCCGGCACGCTCGATCGCCGGTCCCGACGTGGTCTTCATCGAGACGCCGAGTTCGTTGGCGATCACGCCGGCGAGCGTCGTCTTGCCCAGGCCGGGAGGCCCGGACAGCAGCACGTGGTCCAGCGGCTCGTCGCGCCCCCGCGCCGCCTCGATCAGCACGCCGAGCGACTCCTTGACCTTGCCCTGCCCCAGATACTCGGTCAGCCGCTTCGGCCGCAGGTTCCGGTCGATCTCGAGGTCGTCGGGCGTGTAGCGCGCCGAGACCAGCCGCTCCTGCTCGGGGCTCCAGTCGCTCACTCGGCCGCCACCTCCGCAGCGGGAGCCGCATGCACAGGCGTCGTTGCGCCCTTGACGCGCATGACGACTGCCGGTCCCGACCACAGGCACATCGCCATGGCCGGGATGAAGAAGAGCACGAGCGCCGACATGTCATCAGCCTTGGCCACCGCGGTCACCCATCCGACCAGCGGGTACGCGAGCCCGCACGCGACGATCGCCAGCACCCAGTACAGGCTGCCGTGCGGGGCGCCCTCGTAGCGGCCGGCGCGGAGCGCGCGCGTGCCGAGGACCGCCAGAACGAGCCACGGCACGCCGACGAACGAGTACAGCGTCCACGCCGGGATGAGACCGTCGTTGAAGCTCCCAAGCCACGGCCACAGCCCGAAGAACACCAGGTAGACCGCGAGCCCGGAGATCGCGACACCCGCGAAGGTCACGACGCTCCGGATCCCCGTCGACTCCCCCCGAAACGCCAGCCATCCGACCGAAGCGACCGTCGCCGCGGCAAGCGCGCCGACGGCCCACGGCGACCACGTCCAGTCCACGATCGCGATCGCAGCCAGCACGACGGACGCCGCGAGGCTGACCGGCGCGAACAGTCCCACCACCCGCCATGCGCGGACCTTGTCCAACTCACGCACCCCCGAGTGACTTGAGTCCCATACGGAGCAGCTGCTCCGCGGTGGCGCCCGCCGGTGCTCCGTTCAGCGCGGCGGCCGCCTCGGCGGGCGAGAACCCCATCGACAGCAGCGCATCGCGGGCCGCGGCAGCGGCGGCCGGTTCCGGTCCGCCCCCGGCTCCGGCCAGGTCCGGCAGGTCGAGCTTGTCCTTGAGCTCGATGATGACGCGCTGGGCGGTCTTCTTGCCGATGCCGGGAACCGATGACAGCAGCGCGACGTCCTCGCCTGCGATCGCGCGCATGAGCGCATCGGGCGACAACGCGGACAGCATGGCCAGCGCGACCTTCGGCCCGATGCCGGAAACGGTGATGAGCCTCTCGAACAGCGAGCGCTCGTCGTCTGACTCGAAGCCGAACAGCGACAGGTCGTCCTCCCGCACGTGCAGGTGGGTGAAGACCGTCACCTCGTCCCCGTCCGCCGGCAACGAGGTCAGCGAACGGGTCGACATCGCCAACTTGAACCCGACGCCGCCCACATCTATCAGTGCGTGCGACGCGGTGTTGCCCGCGACCCGTCCCGACAGGAAGGCGATCACCGGCTCCGGCCCCCGTCCGGGACGCGTGACGCGGCGCGAGCGACGCGCTCGCGAGCGCGCGCGACGCGGCTGTTCGCGTGACAGATCGCGACCGCCAGCGCATCGGCGGCGTGGTCGGGCTTCGGGTCGTGATCCAGCGCGAGCAGCACGCGCACCATGTAGGTCACCTGCCGCTTGTCGGCCGCGCCGTTGCCGGTCACGGCCAGCTTGATCTCGCCGGGTCCGTACTCCCCGACGGCGAGGCCGGCACCCGACACCGCGACCAGCGCCGCTCCCCGGGCGTGAGCGGTGGCCATCGCCGTGCGCACGTTCGTCGAGAAGTAGATGTTCTCGAGCGCCGCCTCCGCGGGAGCGTGAAGCTCCACCAGCCGGGCCAGGCCCTCGTGCACCGCCTTGAGGCGTTCGGCGAGGTCCCACGCAGAGGGGGTGGTGATACAGCCGTATCCCGCACAGCGAAGGGCGTTGCCCTCGACGTCCACGAGCCCCCACCCGGTGTTCGCGAGGCCGGGGTCGATGCCCAGGATCATCACGGTGCGGCGGCTCCCCTCGCGCTTCGGCCCAATCGAACGTATGTTCAGTGTACGGCACGTCGCCGACACGCGCAAAGCCGCGTCCCGGGCACGCCGAGTGCCTACTCGAACGCGTCGAACTCCGGGCGGAAGAGCACTGTCGTCGTCCCCGGCGACTCGACGAAAGGCTTCAGTGCCAGCGCCCGGAACGCCTCTTCGGGCGCGTCGAAGACGCAGCGGAGGCGCAGGTGAGATGCCGGCTCGAACCCGAAGCGCGAGTAGTACGCGGGATCCCCCAGCACGACCACCAGCCCGGCGCCCGCGTCGCGGCATGCCTCCAAGCCAGCCTCCACCAGCGCGGATCCGATGCCCAGGCCCTGATGTGCCGGGTCCACCGCCAGGGGCGCGAGCCCCAGAGCGAGGCCTACGACGTCGCGCATCGGATCGAACGCGACGGCGGTGAAGGCGATGTGCCCCACGACCCGGTCGTCCTCGACGGCGACGAGCGCGAGGTACGGCCGCGCGTTCGCGCGCAGGGCGTCGACCAGATCGGCCTCGGCCGGGGTCTCGAAGGCGGCGAGGAGCAGGTCACGGATGGCTGGCGCGTCCGCCGCGGTCTCGGTGCGGACCACCACGCCCGCGGGCGCGCTCATTCCGCGTCCAGCGCCGCGGCGATCTCCTCGGTCATCTCCATGTTGTGGTACACGTCCTGGACGTCATCGCTGTCCTCCAGCGCATCCACCAGCCGAAGGACCTTCTTCGCGGTCTCGACGGTCACCGCGACCGGGGTCTTGGCCCGCATCGCCTGCTCGGCGCCCCGGACCTCGATCCCCTGGGCCTCGAGCCCGCTCTTGACGGCCATGACCTCGGACGGGCCCGTGAGCACCACGAACTCCTCGTCGTTGTCCTCCAGGTCGTCGCCGCCGGCCTCCATGACCGCCATGAGCAGGGTCTCCTCGTCGGGCGCCACGCTCTTGTCGATCACGATCTCGCCGACGCGCTCGAACTGGAACGCGACCGATCCCGTGGCGCCCAGTGAGCCGCCGGCGCGCGTGAAGGCGGCGCGAACGTCGGCCGCGGTGCGGTTGCGGTTGTCGGTGAGCGCCTCGACGTAGACCGCGACGCCGTGCGAGCCGTACCCCTCGTAGACGATCTCCTCGAAGTTCGCGCCTGCGCCGGCCGCGAACGCCTTGTCGATCGCGGTCTGGATCTTGTCCTTCGGCAGCGAGTACGACTTCGCCTTGGCGATGGCCGCGGCGAGCGATGCGTTGTTCTCGGGCTTCGGGTCGCCCCCGGCCTTCGCGGCGACCGTGATGATGCGCGAGAGCTTCGAGAACAGCTTCGAGCGCTTCGCGTCGACCGCGGCCTTACGGTGCTTGGTGGTCGCCCACTTGGAGTGTCCTGACATGTCTCAGCGCCTTTCGCGAACGCGCGCGCACGGGTGCGCGCGACGAGGATGACCGCGGTAAAGGATACCCGATGCGCAGGTCCACCGCCGCGACCGCTCGAGGAGCGGGCGACTACGGCCGGCTCAGCGCCTCGCGCCGACGACCTGCTCGGCGAACAGACGGTGGATGCGCACGTCGCCCGTGAGCTCCGGATGGAACGTCGTGGCGAGCAGATCGCCCTGGCGTGCGGCGACGATCCGGCCGTCATGCGAGGCGACCACATCGACGCCGTCCCCCACCGATTCGATCCACGGCGCGCGGATGAACACGCCCCGGAAGGCCCCGCCCTCGATGCCGACGACGTCGAGGTCGGCCTCGAAGCTGTCCACTTGCCGCCCGTACGCGTTGCGGCGCACCGTGATGTCCATCAGGGAGAGGCTTCGCTGGTCGGGCAGAGCGTCGAGCACCTCGCGAGCGATCAGGATCGCACCGGCGCAGGTGCCCCACACGGCCATCCCCGCGCCGTGCTGCTGCGCCACGGCGTCGTAGAAGCCGTACGTCACCATGAGCTTGCCGATTGCCGTGGACTCGCCGCCCGGGATGACGAGGCCGACGCAATCGTCCATCTGCTCCGGCAGCCGGACCGCTACCGTCTCGACGCCCAGGGCCTCGAACGCGATGATGTGCTCCCGAAACGCCCCTTGGAGCGCGAGTACGCCGATCTTCACGCTACCAGCCACGCTCCTGCATGCGCTCGGAGTCCGGGATGTCGGAGATGTTGAT
>CAZHMA010000150.1:0-4246 GCA_964533555.1 uncultured Eubacteriales bacterium | reverse complement strand
GGATGCGAGCGCCCTGGTAGAGCGCCTTGAGTATCTCGACGCGCTGCTGCATGCCCACGGACAGGTCCATGATGCGGGCGTCGGGATCGATCTTGAGCCCGTACCGCTCGGAGAGCTCGCGCACCCGGGCGCGCGCGGTGGCGAAGTCGATGACGCCGAACGTGGCCGGCTCGCGGCCCAGTACGATGTTCTCCGTCACGGTGAGCACCTCGACCAGCATGAAGTGCTGGTGCACCATGCCGATGCCGAGGTCGATGGCGTCGCGCGGCGCACGGATCCGGACCGGCGCCCCGTCGACGAGCACCTCACCGCCGTCGGTGGCGAGCAGGCCATAGACGCAGTTCATGAGCGTCGACTTGCCGGCTCCGTTCTCGCCGAGCAGGGCGAGGATCTCACCCTTCTCGAGCGACAGGGAGACCCGGTCGTTGGCCAGCACCCCGGGGAACTTCTTGGTTATCTCACGCAGCTCCAGGACGGGCATACGCCGCTGCAACCTCCCCTACGGACAGAAGAACTCCATCTGCTCTCTGCAGTGTCGCACACGAACGCCCCGAGGTAGACACACGAAGGGGGCGGCCCGCCTCTCGGCCGACCGCCCCCTTGAGCGTCACACACTCACCGGCATCCCTGGGATCGAGATACCGCTACAGACCGGTCGGAACCGTGACCTTGCCGCTCTTCACGTCTTCCTTGGCCTTGGCGACCGCGTCCTTGATGGCCTGCGGGACCTTGCTCTCGAAGTCGTGGTACGGAGCGATGTCCACGCCGTCCTCAGCAAGACCGAACGCCTGGTTCGACCCGCCGGGGAAGCTTCCGGCCTCTGCGCCCTCGATGGTCTGGAAGACCGCGTTGTCGATCTTCTTGATCGCGGAGGTCAGGATCGTGTCGCCCGGGTTCGTCAGCGTCAGGAACTGGTCGCTGTCGACACCGATGAAGAGCGCCTTCTTGGACTCCTGGCACGCGGTGAACGTGCCGATGCCCGTCTGGCCGGCAGCGGCGAAGACGATGTCGCAGCCCTGGCTGATGAGCGACAGGCCGAGTTCCTTGCCCTTGGCGACGTCATCGAACTTGCCCGCGTACAGGCTGATGACGGTCACGTCCGGGTTGACGGACTTGGCGCCTGCGATGAACCCGGCCTCGAACTTCTGGACCGGCGGGATCTTCATGCCGCCGACGAAGCCCAGCTTGTTCTCGGCGTTCAGACGCGCGTCGAACTTGTCCTTGGTGGCCAGTCCGGCGACGACACCGGCGAGGTAGCCGGCCTCCTGCTCCTTGAAGGTGAGCCCGACGACGTTCTTGTCAACGGGATCGTTGAAGAAGATGTCGATGCCGCCGAAGTTGATCTTCGGATACTGCTTCGCGATCTTGGCGGTCGCGTCGGTCATCAGGAAGCCGACCGCGAAGATCGGGCTGTAGCCCGCGTTTGCCAGGTTCGTGAGGTTGGTCTCGTAGTCCGCGATCTCCTTGGACTCGAGGACCTTGATCTCAGCGCCGAGGTCCTTCTCGGCCCTCTGCAGACCAGCGTACGACAGGTCGTTGAACGACTTGTCTCCGAGGCCGCCGACGTCCGTGACCATGGCGGTCTTGATCTTGGGCTTCGCGGGGGTCGTCGGCTCTGTCGTGGTCTGCTTGGCCGGCGTGCAGCCAGCGAACACCATAGCGACCAAGGCGAAGACCATGACCAGCGCGAGTACCGTGCGTGAACTCCTCTTCACACGTACCACCCTCCATTCAGCAACGGGACTTTCCTATACAGTCTAGCGCTCCCCACAGACTAGTACAGCGGTTTCACCCACCGCCGAGGCGCCTTGGGTCGGCGCCCCCTCGCTTCTAGACTACCCCAAGCCCGCCCTCGCGTGACGCAGCCGACCCCCGCTCACTTCCTACCGCATGCGCGCTCGCGGATGCGTCGACAGGTACTCCGCGCGAAGATGCGTCCGGTCCACGTGGGTGTAGACCTGCGTCGTGGCGATGTCGCTGTGCCCCAGCATCTCCTGCAGCGAGCGCAGGTCCGCCCCGCCCTCCAGCATATGCGTCGCGAACGAGTGCCGCAGCGTGTGCGGATGCAGCTCGAGACCGACCCTGCCCCCGTACCTGCGCACGATCTCGAAGACCGTCTGCCTGGTGAGCCTGCCACCGCGGACATTGATGAACAGCGCCGAGGGGTCCTGTCGCTTGCCGCGGCCCTTCGGGCGCAGGTAGCGCCGGGCATGGGCAAGGTAGTCCTGCAGTGCGGCCACGGCCGCGCCCCCGACCGGCACGATGCGCTCCTTGCCCCCCTTGCCGAAGACGCGTATGAAGCCGTCGTCGAGTTCGATGTCGGCCAGGTCGAGGCCGATAAGCTCGCTCGCTCGCACGCCGCAGCCGTAGAGGGTCTCGAGCATCGCCTTGTCGCGCAGACCGACGGGGCCTTCGGGGAACGGCTGCTCAAGCAGGCGCTCCACCGCCTCGATGGACACGACATCAGGCAGGCGCTGCGGCTTCTTGGGCAACGGCATGCTCGCAGTTGGGTGGTTGACCGTGACCCCCTCACGGACCATGAACTTGTGGAACGACTTCACCGCCGCCGCCTTGCGCTCGACGGAGGACGGCGCCAGGCCGGACGCCTGCAGGAAGGCGATGAACGCTGTGGCATCGTCACGGCCGACCGCATCCGGAGTCGTGACACGGCGGTCCAGCAGGAAGTCGGCGTACGTGGTGAGGTCGCGACGGTACGCCGAGATGGTGTTCGGCGAGGCACCGCGCTCCACCGTCATGTAGCCGAGGAAGTCGTCGACCAGGCGTTTCACCTGGACCCCCCCGCCTCGGTGCCCGTGACCGGGCGCGTCTTTCGCAGGTAGACGATCTCCAGGAGTTCGCTCTGCCGCTCACGGCGGGTCTCACGGTAGCCGAGCTTCAGGTACAGGCCCATCCCGGGCTCGTTGAGCCCTCCGGTGAAGAGCTCGAAGCACGATGCCTCAGGGAATCGCGCCTCCAGCTCGTGCATGAGCGCGGTGGCGATGCCGCGGCGCTGGGCGTCGGGATCGACCACGAGCCGCCCGACGTGGACGCAGCCGCCCGTGAACCGGCCGCGCACCGCCCCGACGATACGACCGCCGGCCTCCGTCGCGACCAGCACAAGGTGCTCCCGGATGTCGTGCTCCACATCCTCGATGCGCTCGAGGAGCGGCGGCAGCTTCGGGTTCTTGTAGCGTTGCGACGCCGGTACGAACGCCTCCTGCTGGACCGCCAGAATGACCTCGGCCTCGCCGACGACGGCGTCGCGGATGGTGATGTCAGCATCGCTTCCCATGACGACATTATGTCGCATCCCGAAGGCGCTGGGGATGGCGGGTCACGGGGCTGGCCTGGGGTCGGGTCAGGGGTTGGGTCCGGGGTCGGGTCTGGGGGTTGGGTCCGGGGTCGGGTCTGGGGGTTGGGTCCGGGGTCGGGTCTGGGGTTTGCTCTGAGGTCTGGTCTGAGGCCTGGTCCGAACGCAAAGGATCCCGGGAGGGGTGGAGCCGAACGTTGTGGCGGCGGTCTATGCCGACGCCGTTCGGCGCAACCCCTCCCGGGATCCTCAAGCGCAGAAGACCTAGGAGATCAGCGACTCCAGCGGCGTGTACTCCATGCCGTGGACCTCCGCGACCTCCTTGTAGACGACCTTGCCGTCCAGCACGTTGACACCCTTGGCCAGCGCGGCGTCGTCCTTGACCGCCTGCTTCCAGCCCTTGTTCGCGATCGCAAGGCCGTAGCGCAGGGTGGCGTTCGTGAGGGCGAGCGTCGAGGTGTTGGGCACGGCGCCCGGCATGTTGGCGACGCCGTAGTGCACGACGCCATCGATGACGTACGTCGGATCCGCGTGCGTGGTCGCGTGGGTCGTCTCGATGCAGCCGCCCTGGTCGACGGACACGTCCACGACGACCGAGCCGGGCTTCATCTTCGGAAGCATGTCCCTCGTCACGAGCCAGGGGCACTTGGCTCCCGGCAGCAGAACGGCGCCGATCACGAGGTCCGCGGCGTAGACCGCGTCCTCGATGTTGTGCCGGTTGCTGTAGACGGTGCGCATGCGGTTGCCCCACAGCTCGTCGATGTAGCGCAGGCGGTCGAGGTTCACGTCGAGGACGGTGACCTCAGCGCCCATGCCGCACGCGATGTAGGCTGCGTTGATGCCGACGACGCCGGCACCGAGCACGACGACCTTCGCGGGCAGCACGCCCGGCACGCCGCCCATGAGCACGCCGCGGCCGCCGTTCGGCTTCTGCAG
>CAZHMA010000149.1:0-4278 GCA_964533555.1 uncultured Eubacteriales bacterium | reverse complement strand
GGCGCGGCACGGTAGAATGCTTCGCAGGCGGACTTCGCTTCAGGCGAGGCCGGCGCGATCGAAGGGGAGCACGTTGAGCGACGGACCGGCACGCAGGGCCGCTATCGACATCGGCACCGTGACCACGCGGCTTCTGATCGCCGACGTCGTCGACGGCCGGGTCACCGAGCTCCTTCGCCGAACGGTGGTGACGCACCTGGGCGAGGGCCTTCACGCCACGGGCGCGTTGTCGCCCGCCGCGATCGCGCGGGTGCGCGACGCCGTCGCCGGCTTCGTGCGCGACATCCGGGACCACGGGGCGGAGGCGACCTACGCCGTGGCGACGTCCGCTGCTCGCGACGCTGTCAACGGCCGCGAACTGCTGGACGCGCTCGAGACCGCGGGGGTGCGGCCGCGGATCATCGCCGGGGACACCGAGGCGAGACTGTCCTTCACGGGCGCCACCTGCGAGATGGACGGCGAGGGGATCCTCGTCGCCGACCTGGGCGGCGGCTCCACCGAACTGATACTGGGGTCGGTGCACGCCGGCGACGAGGGGCGGACGATCGAACTGGCCGCAGCGCGCTCCTTCGACGTCGGATCCCGCCGGGTCCTCGACATGTTCCTCCACGCCGATCCGCCGACAGGCCAGGAGCTCCGGGCCGCTGCGACGTGGGTGGCCGACGAGATGCGGCCGTTCTTCGACGCCCTGCGCGAGCGCACGCAGACGCTCGTCACCCTTGCCGGCACGGGAACGACGCTCTCGGCGGTCCGGCAGCGTCTTGCCGTCTACGACCCGGTCGCCGTTCACGGGTCGTGCCTGTCCGGCGGGGACGTCGCCGACCTTCGCGAGGAACTGGCGGCGATGCCGGTCGAGGCCCGTCGCGAGGTCGTGGGCATGGATCCGGCGCGTGCGGACGTGATCGTGGCCGGTGCCGTCATCCTCGAATCCATCATGGCGCTGTCGGGCGTGGACTCCACCGTCGTGAGCGAGCACGATATCCTCTACGGGCTCGTGCTCGAGGGCGCCTGACGCTCCGTGCGATGCCGCGGGACCCGGTCGGCCCCCTACCCCAATCGGCAGAGGGAACCGGCTTAAACCCGGGCCAGTCTGGGTTCGACTCCCAGGGGGGCCACCACCGGGTCAGTCGCGCTCACGCCGACCGCGTGTCAGCGCAGTCGTGCCCTGCGACCACTCGACGCTCCGGCGTCCTCACCTCGACTCACGCGGCACGCGCGGTGGTAGGATGTCGTTGCCGGGGGGCTGGAGGAGTGAGGTCCTGTGGGCCTCTCTGAGAGGGTCGCATGGTCGCGGATGCCGCTCTGGCTTCGCGCCCTCATCGCATTCACGGGCTACGCGCTGGCCGCCGAGGTCGGCAACCGGCTCTCGGTTCAGAACGCCTTCTCCACATTCTGGCCGCCCGCGGGTTTGGCGCTTGCGCTCCTGGTGCTTTCCCCGGTGCGGGACTGGCCCGTCCTGGCAGCCGCCATGGTCGCGGCCAACATCTCATCCGACCTCGCACACGGCCGGACGCTGCTTGTGTCCGCGGGGTTCGCGACCGCCAACGGCCTCGAGGCCTTGGCAGGCGCCTACCTGGTGCGCCGCTTCATCGGCACGTCCGCGAGCCTTACCAACCGCGTGGACACCCTGAAGTTCGGACTCTGGGCGGTGTGCGCTGCACCCGCAGTCGGGGCGACCGTCGGCGCATCGGTGGTGGCGCTGTCGTTCGGCGGAGGCAACTGGCCTCGGACGTGGGCGACATGGTGGTCGGGGGATGCGCTCGGCGTCATGGTCGTGGGCGCATTCGCGCTGGTGCTCGACGACTACGTCGGACGCCTGCGGACCGGCCGGGCGGTCGCTCCGAGCCCTGGTCGCACGCTGGGCTTCCTCGCCCTGTTCGCCCTGACGTGCGCCGCGGGCGCGGGGGGAATGATGTATCTGGGCCCCCTGACCGGCTGGAAGTTCGCGATCTTCCTGCCGACCGCGGTCGTGTCCGCCCTGTTCGGCACCTTCGGCGCCGCGGCCATCTGCCTGGGGCTCGCGGTGGTCATGACCGCATCGCTCGCGACCACGCAGGCGGGCGTGGTGCTGGCCTCCGGCGTCCTCAGCACTGACGTCCTTGTTCTGCAGGGCTTCCTCGCGGTCATCACCTTCACGTCGCTTTTCCTGGCCACCGCGGTCGACGAGTCCCATGCTGCGACCGCGGCGCAGCGGGTGCTGGCGGAGAAGTACCGGGTGCTGCTAGAGACGCTTCCCATCGGCGTGACCATCAGTGATGCCGATGGCGCGATCCTCGAGACGAGCCGCGAGGCCCAGGCGATCCTCGGCATCTCCGGCGACGAGCAGAGGGACCGCGGCATCGACGGAGGCGAGTGGCGACTCGTTCACGCCGACGGTACCGTCAAGCCTCCGGAGGAATGGACTTCGGTTACCGCCCTCCGCGAGAAGCGTCCGGTCCGCGGCCAGGAGGGCGTTCTGCGCCCCGACGGGAGCGTCATCTGGCTCGACGTCACCGCCGCGCCCATCCCGGTCGAGGGATACGGCGTCGCGATCACGTACAACGACGTCACGGAGCAGGTGGAGGTGCGCGAACGCCTCAGAATGAGCGAAGCACGCCTGAAGGCGTCGGCCGAGAACCTCGAGGTGCTGGTTCGGGAGCGGACCGCGGAGCTCGAGCGCACCAACGCCGAACTCCGTGAGGCCTCGGAAGCCAAGGGGCGCTTCCTTGCGAACATGAGCCACGAGCTGCGCACGCCGCTCAACTCGGTGATCGGGTTCTCCGGCATCCTCGAACAGGGGTTGGCCGGACCGCTGAACGAGGAGCAGGCTCGTGAGGTGCACATGATCCGCAACTCAGGCGGGCATCTGCTCGCGCTGGTGAACGACCTGCTGGACCTGACCCGGATCGAATCGGGCAAGGCCGACATCGAGTGCCGCCGGTTCGACGTGTCTGGTCTTGTCGATGATCTGCGGGAGATGATCGGTCCCCTCGCGGCCGAGAAGTGCCTGCGGCTGGAGGTGGAGTGCGCCGTCCCGGAGATCGTCATGAACAGCGACAGGCTGCGGTTGAGCCAGATCCTCGCGAACCTGCTCACGAATGCGGTCAAGTTCACCGACGCCGGGGGAGTGGAGCTCACCTGTGATGCGGAGGCGGATCAGGTGGTGTTCAGGGTCACGGACACCGGGATCGGCATCGCCGCAGATGAGATCCCGCGCATCATGGAGGAGTTCCATCAGGTGGACCGCCCGAGCGACGGGATGAAACCTGCGGGCGTCGGGCTGGGCCTGCCCATCAGTCACCGCCTCGCCACGCTGCTCGGGGGCACCCTTTCGGTCGAGAGCACACTCGGTGCGGGAACGACGTTCACCGTTCGGGTGCCCGTCGATTCGGAGTAGCCGCAACGACTCGCGCACGGCGTCGGGCGCGGACCGGTGCGGGCGGCCGGTGCGGACATCTTGGCGCCCGCTTTCGTGCGATACTTGCCGTGTGCGCGCCGGAGCACGATCCGGGGCCTTGGCACGCGCCGCGAGCACGGACGGAGGTCTGCGGTCTCACCGATGAGTGACGAAGCGCCCATACGCCTGTACCGAGCCTTCGTCGCGCAGGACCCCGCGACGGCGATCAAGGTCATCGAGGGGACGCGCTCAGGCGGCACGCCGCAGGCCCAGCTGTTCGACGCGCTGTTCGCCCCCGCCCTCGCGCTCCTGGGAGCGGCGTGGGCCGCGGGCGAGGTCGACGAGGTCACGTTCACGCAGGCGGCCGTCGTCGCCGAGCAGATCACGTCCTTCGTCACCCCACCGCCCACCGTGTCCGACACCGGCGTGACCGTGCTGCTCGGGTGCATGCAGAAGGACCGTCACGCGGTGGTCAAGAACATCGTCGGCGCCGCACTCAAGGAGGCCGGCAACCGCGTCATCGACCTCGGCGTCGATGTGCGCCCGGCCGAGTTCCTGGAGAAGGTCGAGGAGACGGGCGCCAGGATCCTCATCGTGTGCGCCGAGATCATGCAGACGGCGCGCGCCGTCGGGCGCGTTCGCGACATGCTTCGCACGGGCGGGCATGACGATCTCGTGCTCCTCGTGGCCGGCGGCCCCTTCGAGGCGGACCCGGACATCGCCAAGGAGGCCGGCGCGAACGGCATCGTGCGCGGCGCCGAGAGCGCGATCCGGCTCGTCACGCGTGTCGCCGCCGACCGGCTCGGAGCCGCGTCGTGAGCGCCGACCGCACCAGCCAGGTGCTTCTGGCGGAAGGGCTTGCCCGCCAGGGCCAGCTCGGACCCGCGGTGGGGGCGTGCCAC
>CAZHMA010000148.1:0-4306 GCA_964533555.1 uncultured Eubacteriales bacterium | reverse complement strand
ACAGGTCCTCGAGCGCGCGCGCGAGGACCTGTTCCGTCTGAAGAAGGTCAAGAAGAAGATCGAGCGCAAGAAGGCCGTCCAGCACGTGGCCTGAGTCCCGGACCGGCGGATGCCGGCGCGGGCGTGTGCTTGAGTCGAGTTATGGGGCGGCGCCATCCGACCGGGGGTGGATGGGCCGCCTCATCTCGTTCCCGGAAAGGTCCGGAAGGACGCCGGTACTCCGTTTCGCAGCGACGGTCGGGCGGGGGCACGCAGGAGGGGCCGGGCACAGTGCCCGGCCCATCCTGCGTGCCCCCGCTGCGTTCCGTCAGCTCTTCGACAGCACCAGCGTGTGGACGTCCATGAGGACGTCGACGGTGTTGCGATCGTGGTTCGCGATCTCGCGCGCGAATCCGAGGATCTCGCGCAGGTCCGCGGTGGTCAGCTTGCTGAAGTGCAGGTCCTCCCACTCCGTGCGGGCGACGTACGCCCAGAGCTCGCCGAGCACCCAGCCCAGCGCTTCGATCTCCGCGATCGACAGGAGAGACCACTCCGACCGCAGTCCTTGACGCATGCGCTCCATAGCACGCTCCACCGCGCGCGCCTTGCGGATCTGGAACGTGCGCATCCCGATCTCTTCATCCGTGACATCGGGGCGCCGGTCGTTCATGCCCATACTCGGCTCACCATCCCTTCGAGACTGCTTGTTCGACGCCGATGCCGCGAATCCTGCCCCGCGGGGGGTGAGTCGCCCCTTGTTGTGGGTGGGGCGGGGCGTCCCTAGAATGGGTGCGGGTCGTCCGGCCGGTGCCGGGCGCGCGTCCGCATCAACGCTGCAGTGAAGAGGAACACATGGAGTTCTCGGAAGTCATCGCGCGGCGCCGGAGCGTCCGGCACTTCAACAGCAAGCTCGCGGTCTCGGACGAGGACGTCCGGGCCCTGCTTGAGGCGGCCGTCACCGCACCCACAGCGGGGAACATCCAGCCGTGGAGGTTCGTGGTCGTTCGCAGTCTGGAGGCGCGCGAGCGTCTGGCTGCGGCCATGCACCAGCGCTGGGCCACGGCGGCCCCCGTGGTGATCGTTGTCTGCGTGGATCCCCGGCCGTGTGCCGCTCGCTACGGCGCCCGCGGCGAGCAGCTGTACTCTGTGCAGGACACGTCGGCCGCCGTAGAGAACATACTGCTGGCCGCGGTCGATCGAGGGCTCGCGTCGTGCTGGATCGGTGCGTTCGACGAGGCCGCCGTGCGCGACGCGGTCGGCGTACCGCATCCGGTCACTCCGGTGGCCGTCCTGCCGATCGGGCACTCAGCGGAGGCCGCCGGCAAGCCCGCCCGCCGGCCGCTCGAGGAGGTCACGACCTGGCTGTGAGCGCCGCCGACTGCCCCGATCTGGCGTCGCTGCGGGAGCACATCGGCGACTGTCACCGCTGTCCGCTGGGCGACACCCGGACGCAGATCGTCTTCGGAGTCGGTGATCCTCACGCGCGGCTGATGTTCATCGGAGAGGGACCGGGCAAGAACGAGGACCTGCGCGGCGAGCCGTTCGTCGGGGCCGCAGGCAAGTTCCTCGACGAGCTGCTTGCGTCCATCGGCCTCGAGCGGGCTCAGGTCTACATCGCCAACGTGGTGAAGTGCCGCCCGCCCGGCAACCGGGACCCGGAGCCGTCGGAGATAGCCGCCTGCACTCCGTTCCTGAGACGGCAGATCGAGATCATCGGCCCCGCGGTGATCGCGACCTTGGGCAAGTTCGCCAGCCAGTACGTACTGGGCACGACCGTGGGCATAACGAGGCTGCGCGGGAAGCTGTACCGGGTCGATGGTCGACAGGTCGTGCCGGTCCTCCACCCGGCGGCGGCGCTCTACAACGGATCGAACAGGCAAGTGATGTTCGACGACTTCAGACGCCTGCGCACGGTCCTCGACCGCGAGGATGACGGCGCGCCGATCGCACCGGTGAGCGGCGAGCCCTTGGGCGAGACGCTCGACATGGCCGAGCCGGGGACACCGGCGACGGCCGGGCCCGAACAGCCGAGCCTCTTCTAGGGAACCGAATCGTATGCAGAATCCGCACGGCGCACCCATAGGCGTGGTCACGCACTCCAAAGCCGAGACGGCCGAGGCCGGTCGCCTTCTGGGCGTATTGGCCCGGGCGAACGACGTCATGGCGCTCTCGGGCGATCTCGGAGCGGGCAAGACATGCCTTGCCCAGGGGATAGCCAGAGGCCTCGGCATCCTGGAGCCGATCCCGAGTCCCACGTTCAACCTGCTGCTCGTGCATCCGGCCGATCTGACGCTGTACCACTTCGACCTCTATCGCCTTCAGAACGCGGCGGACCTCGAGGACATCGATCTGTACGCGACCGTCGAGAGCGGCGGGGTCAGCGTGATCGAGTGGGCGGACAGATTCCCCCGGGACATGCCCGAGGACCGTCTGGACATCGGCATCGAGGTCCTCGGACCCGAGGAGCGCCGCATCACACTGTCGGCCCACGGCGTGCGCGCCGAGGAACTGGCGGCGGCATTCGCGCAACGGGCAGGGGTGTGCGAATGAGGCTGGTCCTGGCGCTCGACACGGCGACGGCCGAATGCGCGATCGGTCTGGGCTTGTGGCCGTATGACGGCGAGGGCGACCCGGTCGTCCTCGGCGAGACGAACATCGCCACGCCGCGCGCCGCGCTGACGCACGCGGTGCCCGCCATCACTCGCCTGCTCGAAGACTGCGGGCGTCGGATCGGGGACGTGAACGCGATCGTCGCCGGCCGCGGTCCCGGGTCCTTCACGGGCGTCCGGATCGGCATAGCCACAGCCAAGGGGCTTGCGCAGGGCCTTGGGGTGCCGCTGTACGGCGTGAGCACGCTGGACGCGGTCGCGGAGCGCCTCGGTGGCCGTGACGGCCTCATAGGGGTCGTCGGGGACGCCATGCGCAAGGAGGTGTATCCCGCGCTGTTCCGCGGCCGCGGGGGCGCCATCGAGCGCCTCACGCCCGACCGGGTGGCGAAGCCCGCGGACGCTGCCGCCGAGTGGGCGGCCTCGACCGAGGGGCCGATCCTGATCGCGGGAGACGGGCTGGCCAAGTACCAGGAGGTCTTCGTCGACGCCCTGGGGCTGCGGGCCGAGGTCGCCCAGCCAGCGATGTGGTCGCCGACGGGCGCGTCGCTGCTGCAGGCGGCCTGGCGAACGCGCGCCGACGCCTCCGGGGGCAGCGCGGCCGCCATTCTCCCGATCTACACGCGGCTGTCCGACGCCGAGGAGGCGGAGGCGGCCCGCGAGGGGCGTCCTCCGGGACTTCCCGGCAGCGGTGTCGCCGGCCCGGAGAAGGACCCGTTGTGAGCGCCCGCCTGCGCCCGATGCGCGACACGGACATCCCGCGGGTGACCGCGATCGAGCGCGCGTGTTTCCCCACGCCGTGGACGAGCGGCATGTTCCTGGACGAGCTTGTACAGGGCGACTCCAGGCACTGGGTGGTGGCCGACTCCCCGTGGGGGCTTCTCGGCTACGGCGGGCTCATGCAGGCCGACGACGAGGGCCACATCATGAACCTGGCAGTGCGGCCGGACGCTCGCGGCATGGGGCTGGGCACCGCGATGCTGTCCTGGCTGATCGCCGAGTCGCGGGCGCGCGACCTCAGGCGGCTCACTCTGGAGGTCAGGCCCTCCAACGCCGAAGCCATCGACCTGTACCACCGTGCCGGCTTCCATGAGGTCGGCCGACGGCCCGGCTACTACTCGGACAGCGGCGAGGACGGCGTCATCATGTGGACGGGCGACCTCGCCGGCGACGATGCGGTCGCGGCCGCCGATGATCTTCGGCGACAGGCCGAGGTCGCGCTCGCCAGGTTTCGCCTCGAGCGTCCGGCGACGGACGTGACCCCCCCGGCGCACCGCGACCTTGTGCTCGCGATCGAGACCTCGTGCGATGAGACCGCGGCGGCGGTCCTGCGGGACGGGCAGGAGGTGCTCTCCAGTGTCGTTGCGAGCCAGGTGGACTTCCACAGGCGCTTCGGCGGTGTCGTCCCGGAGATCGCGTCGCGCAAGCACACGGAGGCGATCGTGGGGGTCGTCGACGAGGCGCTCGAGATCGCGGGTGTGGGACTGCACGAACTGTCGGCCGTCGCGGTGACGTACGGCCCGGGCCTCGTCGGGGCCCTGGTCGTCGGCGTCGCCTATGCGAAGGCCCTCGCGATGGCGACCGGCCTTCCACTGGTGGGTGTGAACCACCTGGAAGGACACCTGTTCGCCAACGTCCTCGCCGATCCGACAATCGATCCGCCGCTCGTGGCGCTGCTCGCCTCCGGCGGCAACACCTCGCTGGTGCACGTGCCGGCGTGT
>CAZHMA010000147.1:0-4408 GCA_964533555.1 uncultured Eubacteriales bacterium | reverse complement strand
AATCGACCAGCTTGAGCGCGAGCGCGGCATTCTGCTCGACCAGCAGGATGGATAGCCCCTCCTGCTTGAGCTTGGCGATCGCTTCCCACAGGCCTTGGATGATGATCGGCGCCAGCCCTTCCGACGGCTCGTCCATGATCAGGCAATCCGGATTGGTCATCAGCGCGCGACCGATGGCAAGCATCTGCTGCTCGCCGCCGGACAACGTCTTGGCGCGCTGGTGCCTTCGCTCAGCGGGCTCACGCGGCTCTCGTCGATCTCCGCGAGGATGGAGCGGGTGGGGTCCCCGTGACCGAGCACGGGCGAGGCCGGCAGGCCCTTCTCCTTCGCCATCTCCACGAGACTGCGGAGGTTGGCGTCCGCGCCCACCTCCATGCGCTCGCGCTTGGCTTCGTCGGACTCCACCGGCATGACGTGGAACACGCGCACGCGGCTCACCGCCTTCGGCGGCATGCCGAGGGCAACCACGATCGCGCGAGCGGCCGTAGGCGAGAAGTCGGTCGGCACGAGCACCATGCGGCCGAACTGGCTGGCCATCGCTGCCGGGTCCGCCGCGTTGCGGAGCACGTCGAAGCGCACGGTCAGCGTGGGTACGTGCGCGTCGCGTGCGAGCCGCTCCGAGATCGAGCCGACGAAGAGCTGGTCGGTCATCGTCTTGGCCGAGGTGCCGCACACGATCGCGTCGACCTGCGCCTCCATCGCGAGCGCGAGCAGCTCGCGCTCCGTGTCGCCCGTGGGGATGCGCACCTCCACGTCGAGGCCCGCGTCCACGAGCGGCCTGACCTTCGCGCGCATCTGCTCGCGCGTGGCGTCCACCTTCGCCGCGATCACGGGGCCCTCGAGCCCGGTCACGTCGATGACGTGGCCGCACACCACGCGGCGCACGCCCATCGTCCCCAGACCGGATGCGAATCGCAGCACGAGGTCGCAGTCGGCCGAGAAGTCGGTCGGCAGCAGGACGGTACGGATCATCTCTCGTCCCCTTCCCACGCTTTAGGGTGCCGTGTGGCCCGCGAAGCGCGGGTCCGCGGCGGACAGGTAGTCCTCACGGCCGTCCATGAGCGCCGTGAAGGCTCCGAACAGGTAGCGCGAGTCCATGGGGCCGGGAGCGGCCTCCGGGTGGTACTGGACCGAGAAGGCGCGCTGGTCGAGCAGGCGCACGCCCTCCACGGTCATGTCGTTGAGGTTCACGTGCGTGAGCTGCACCGGGCCGAATCGCTCGCTCGTGACCACCGGCGCCACGCGCGCGGCCACCCATGCGCCGATGTCCGACGGGTCGAGGGAGAGCCCGGCGCTGCGCTCGCGGTCGAGCGGGCCCACCGAGGCGAAGTCCACGCAGAAGCCGTGGTTCTGGCTCGTGATCTCCACGCGTCCCGTCAGCAGGTTCATCACCGGCTGGTTGCCGCCGCGGTGGCCGTACTTGAGCTTGTAGGTGGTCGCGCCCAGCGCGAGCGAGAGCATCTGGTGGCCTAGGCAGATACCGAACACGGGCACCTCGCCGAGGAGCTCGCGCAGCGTGCGGTAGAGGTAGTCCACGGCCGAGGGATCGCCGGGCCCGTTCGCAAGGAACACGCCGTCGGGCCGCATCGCCAGGACCTCCGCGGCAGGCGTGGTCGGCGGCACGACGGTCACCGAACAGCCCGCATCGGAGAGCTGGCGAAGGATGTTGAACTTCACGCCGGAGTCGAACGCCACGACGCGGTAGCGAGGGTCGGCGGGCAGCACGCCCGTGTCGATCGGCAGGCAGCCGGTGGGGTCCTCGCTCCCCCACTCGTACGGCTCGCTGACGGCGACCTCGCGCACGAGGTCCCGGCCGACGAGCCCTGGTGCGGCGGCGGCCTTGGCGGTCAGGGACGCCGGGTCGAGGTCTTCGGTCGAGATCACGGCCCGCATGGCGCCGCGCTCGCGCAGGTGTCGAGTGAGCCGCCGCGTGTCCACGCCCTCGATGGCCACGACGCCGAACCGCCGCAGGAAGGCCGGCAGGTCCTCCTCGCACCTCCAATTTGAGCTGATGCGGCTCATCTCGCGTACGACGAACCCGCGGGCGAACACGCCGCGGGACTCCATGTCCGCACCGTTGACGCCGTAGTTGCCGATCTGCGGCATCGTCATCGTGACGATCTGGCCCGCATAGCTGGGGTCGGTGAGGACCTCCTGGTAGCCGGTCAGCGACGTGTTGAACACCGCCTCACCGTCGGACGTCCCTTGCGCCCCGCACGACCAGCCCTCGAAGACGGTGCCGTCCTCAAGGGCCAGCAACGCTCGCTTGCGCGGGCTCATTCGACGACCTTCCCGTTGCGCAGCGCGAAGCGCCCGCCGACGAGCACCTCGGACGCGCGGCCGAGCAGCTTCGCGCCCAGGACCGCGGAATTGCGCGAACGGCTGGCGAACCAGTCGGCCGTTACCTCGACCTTTGCTTCAGGGTCAATGATGGTGATGTCGGCGATCCCTCCGGCGGCCAGCGAGACAGCGGGCAGACCGAGCGCCCGCCGTGGTCCGATCGACATCCAGTCGGCGACCTGGTCCCACGTCGCGCGGTTCTTCGCCACGAGGTTCGTGACGACCAGTGACAGCGCCGTCTCGAGCCCTGTGGTGCCGAACGGCGCGAGCTCGAACTCCAGCGACTTCTCGTGGGGCGCATGCGGCGCATGGTCGGTGGCTATGCAGTCCACCGTCCCGTCCAGCAGGCCCGCCCGTAGCGCGGCCGCATCGTCGGCCGTGCGCAGCGGCGGGTTCATCTTGAGGCTCGTGTTGTACGTGAGGTCGATGTCGTCCTCGGTCAGGAACAGGTGATGCGGTGTGACCTCGCACGTGACCGGCAGGCCCTTCGCCTTGGCCGCGCGCACGAGCTCCACGGAACCCGCGGTCGACACGTGCGCCAGGTGCAGACGGCAGCCGGTCAGCTCGCAGAGGCGGATATCTCGGGCGACCATGGTCTCCTCGCCCGCCGAGGGCCAGCCCGCCATGCCGAGCCGGGTCGAGATGACGCCCTCGTTGACGACGCCCTTGCCGACGAGCGACTCGTCCTCGCAGTGGCTCACGACGGGCACGTCGAAGCGCTTGATGTAGTCCATCGCCAGGCGCATCATGCCGGCGTCCTGCACGCCGCGTCCGTCATCCGAGAACGCGACGGCGCCTTCGGCGAGCATGTCACCGATCTCGGCCAGCGCCTTGCCCTCCTGGCGCACCGTGATCGCGCCGATCGGATGGACGCGAACGACGCCGTCGCTCGCCGCCCGCTGGGCAAGGAAGCGGACCGCGGCGCCCTCGTCGGCCACCGGGAGCGTGTTCGGCATGGCGCAGACGGCGGTGAAGCCCCCGTGCGCGGCGGCGCGCGTACCCGAGGCGACGGTCTCCTCGTCCTCGCGCCCGGGCTCGCGCAGGTGCGTGTGCACGTCCACGAGGCCCGGGAGCACGACCTTCTCCGAGCACTCGATCGTCTCGCCCTTCAAGATCTTCAGGTCCTGGCCGATCTCGACGATCAGCCCGTCGCGGATCACGACGTCGGCGACGAGGTCCAGCCCCGCCACCGGGTCGACGACACGGCCTCCTCTAAGCAGCAGCGCCACTGTCGGCACCTCCCAGCAGCAGGTACATGATGGCCATGCGGACGGCGACACCGGACTCGACCTGCTCGAGGACCAGCGAGCGGTCTCCGTCGGCGACGTCCTGGCTGATCTCGACGCCGCGGTTCATGGGGCCGGGGTGCATGACGATCGACTTCCCGGGCATCTTCGCGAGTCTCGCGGCGTTCATGCCGTAGAGCTTGGCGTACTCGCGAAGGCTCGGGAACGGCATCCCTTCGGCGCGCTCCATCTGGATGCGCAGCATGTAGGCCACGTCCAGCTGCGGGAGCACCTCGTCGAGGTCGTAGGCCACCTCGGCGCCGAGCACGTCGGGGCGGGACGGCATGAGCGTCGGAGGCGCTATGACGATGGGCCTCGCGCCTACCATCCTGAGCGCCGGCACGAGCGAGCCCGCCACGCGCGAGTGGGCGATGTCGCCCACCACGCCGACCGTGAGCCCCTCGAGGTGCCCGAGTCGCTGGCGCATGGTGTAGAGGTCGAGAAGCGCCTGCGTGGGGTGCTGGTGCATCCCGTCGCCGCCGTTCACGACCGAGCAGTCCATGACCTCCGTGAGGATGTAGGGGCTGCCGGCGTACTTGTGGCGGACGATCACGAGGTCGCACGCCATAGCCGCCAACGTGGCGGCGGTGTCCCGCAGCGACTCGCCCTTGACCGTGGCGGAGGCCGAAGCGGTGAAGTTGATGCCGTCCGCGGACAGGCGCTTCGCCGCGATCTCGAAGCTCGTGCGCGTGCGCGTCGACGGCTCGAGGAACAAGTTCACGACCGTTCGGCCACGCAGGGTCGGCAGCTTCTTGATGCGCCGCTCGTTGATCTCGGCAAAG
>CAZHMA010000146.1:0-4470 GCA_964533555.1 uncultured Eubacteriales bacterium | reverse complement strand
GGCGCGGCGGCCTACACCGCGCTGGCCCTCGAGCTCGATCGGGGCGGTGATCGAGCGTTCTCCGACGCCGCGGTAGGATGGGCGATCGAGCACGCGCCGCCCGAAGCGCGGGAGGTCCTTCTCCACATGCCGGCACGTCAGGAGGGAAAGAGCCGTCTGGACGCGCTCCTGTACGAGGTGGACCGGGGGATACGCTCGGCGACCCGACGCGGTCCCAGCGCTCCCTCGAGCCGCTGCGGGTGACGGGCGAGGTCACGGACCCGCAGGGTCGCCCCCCGGAGGCGATCCGGGCGATGAAAGACAGCACCAAGGGGCTCGATCCGATCCAGGACTAGCCGGTGGGGTCCGACCCCAGCCGCCGCTCCAGGCTGTCCAATATCAGGTCGAGACCGAACTCGAAGGCCGCGTCCTCGTCATAGGGCTTGTCTGCGTACTCCATCGCCACGGCGGCCAGGGACGAGTACGCGCCCTCGGGGATCGCCGCGAGTACGTCCTGGGCCACCTCGACCGTATCGATGTCCTCGCTTGGCGAGAAGTTCGTGCGCTGGCGCTCGAAGCCGTAGATGTAGCCGTCGAGTGCGATGAACGCCCACGAGGCGATCACGGGCGAGAAGCCGGCGCCGATGAGCGTGCTGAGGACCCGGTCCGCGTAGATCAGGCTGTAGGGACCGCTCCACGCTCGGGAGTCCATGATCTGCGGGGCCCAACGGTGCCGGAGAAAGGCTTCCCGGGCCGACACGGCCCGGCGCCGCATGGCGTCCTTCCAGCCGACGTCGCCCGCGGGAAGCTCGATCTCGGAAGCCGCGAGGTCCGCCATGCCGCTCAGCAGGTCGCTCTTGCCTGCGACGTGGTTGTACAGCGACGCCGCCTCGACGCCGAGCCGTCGGCCGAGTTCACGCATCGTGACCGAGTCGATACCGTTCTCGTCCGCCAGCGCCGCGGCCGCGCGGACCACGCGCTCACGGTTCAGGGTCTCTCGCGAGACGGGTTCACCTGTTGTGCGGGCGATGGTGGTCCCTCCTTCGACGGTCCGTCCGGGCGGGCCGGAATCCCGGCCCCTTGACATACTAACACTGTTAGTAGAGTATGTGCCACCGGGTACTAACAGCGTTAGTAATGACGGGTCGACGCCCGACGGCGCGGCGGGTCACGGAATCGGAGAGGTTGATCTGATGAAGGACATCGGGACGAGGATCTCAATGCTTTGGATCGTGGTCATGCTCAACATGGCGTTCGCAGACATCGTGGGCTTCATCCAGCCCGGCTCGACGGACGGCGTCGTCGGACCGGGAGGCGCGCCGATCACGCAGGGGCTCCTGCTCGTGGTCGCCCTGCTCATCGAGATCCCGGTCGCGATGATCTTCCTGTCCCGTGTCCTGAAGCCGGGGGCGAACCGCTGGGCGAACACGGTCGCCGCGCTGATCACCGCCGTGTTCGTCGTCGGCGGCGGGTCGATGGAGCTCCCGTTCTACGCGTTCTTCGCGATCGCGGAAGTCGCATGCATGGCGTGGATCGTCTGGTCCGTCTGGTCGCGCCGCGGTTCAGAGGCCGTCGCTCCGCGACTGGCAGGCTAGCGGTCCCGACGATACGGAAGAGAGAGGAACCACCATGAAGGCAGTCATTCAGACCGGCTACGGGTCGGCGGACGTGATGAAGGTCAAGGAGCTCAAGAAGCCCGTGCCGGGCGAAGGCGAGGTGCTCGTCCGCGTGGTCGCGGCCTCCCTTGCCGCCGGCGAGTACTTCGGCATGCGGGGCCGTCCCTGGCCGATCGTGTTCTACGTCGGCTTCCCCAAGCCGAAGAAGGACTTCGTCGTCGGCATCGACTTCGCAGGCGTCGTCGAGGCGGTCGGCCCGAAGGTGACGCGGTTCAAGCCGGGCGACGAGGTCTACGGCGAGTGCCGCGGATCGTGCGCCGAGTATGCGCTCGCCGGCGAGGGCAGCATCGCGCCGAAGCCGGCGGGCCTGTCGTTCGAGCAGGCGGCCGCGGTCCCGACCTCCGCATGCCTGGCGCTGCAGGGCCTGCGCGACCACGGCAAGGTCAAGCCGGGACAGCACGTGCTCATCAACGGTGCATCCGGGGGCGTGGGACCCTTCGCCGTGCAGATCGCCAAGGCGCTCGGCGCCGAAGTGACTGCCGTGTGCAGTACCGCGAACGTGGAGGCCGTGCGCTCCATCGGCGCGGATCACGTCATCGACTACACCAAGCAGGACTTCACAAAGGGGAGTGCGCGCTACGACGTGATCCTGGACAACGTCGCGAGCCACTCGCTGTCCGACACGCGCCGCGTGCTCGCGCCCGACGGGGTCCACGTTCCGAGCAGCGGTCACGCCGGCATGGGATGGGTCCTCGCGGCAGCGCTCCAGAGCATGTTCGTTCGGCAGCAGGGCGCGGTGTTTATGGCCGCCACGGACCGCCCGAGCCTCGTCGAGCTCGGCGGGCTCATCGAGGAGGGCAAGATCAGCCCCGTCATCGACCGGACGTATCAGCTCAGCGAGACGGCCAGCGCCTTCGCCTATCTGGACGAAGGGCACGCACGCGGCAAGGTCGTGATCGCCGTCTGAGGCGATGCACCGGGCGCCCGCGGGCGCTGCGCCGCGCAGGCAGGAGCGGCCGGTCACAACGATCGGGATGGAACGCGCCCGGAGGTCGGCGAACGCCGTATGCTACTGATATGGCGTTCGCCGCGTGCGTTCGTGATGCCGGCTCGACCGCGTGAAGGGGAGTCACATGCAGGCCATCGAGAGCAATGGACGATCGACAGCGATGACGGACATGAGGCCCGGGCAGCTGCTCGCGATCGCGGCCGTGGTGGCGGCCGTGCTGTTCGGGATCGCCGGGGTGATCGGCGCTATCGGCTATCTGGTCTCCGTGTCGCGCTACCGCTAGCCCCCGGACCCTGCGTCATACATCGAGGAGCGGGCATGCGGATACAGGACCTTCGGCGCTACATCAAGACCACCGAGAAGCTGGTCGTTCCGGCCGACGTCGCGTCGACGACCCAGGGCAGCGCGTTCCTCCGCAAGCTGCCGCTCCGGCTGCAGCGCTACATCGTCGAGCGGGCGTCGCGCACGAACCCGTACATGAGCTTCGTCGTCGAGCCCTACGGCGTCTTCCTCGCGTTCGAGATCGTCGACACCAAGGCGGCCGAGAAGCTGCTGCCGCCCGACTACAGCCTGCTTCCTTCGGCGATGTTCGGCGACACGCCGAAGCGGCCGTGCGCCATCATCAGCGCCTTCAACGTGCACACGAGCGTGTTCTGGGGCAGCCGCGTGGAGTTCTACCTGATCGCGCAGAACTGCAAGACCGGACTGCTGTCCTGGGTCATCGACGAGTACGAGAGCAACACGCACAGCTACGATCCCAGCCGGGGCTTCATCGAGCCCAGCACGTCTCACTCCGTGGTCACGACCTCGTATGCGGGAGAGGTCATCGTCGACGTTGCGAGCGCGAAGTCCGACAACAGCCTCGCGTTGGTCGCCGACCTGAAGCGCGGCGTCATCACAGAGCTCGACCAGCGCCTGTGGGTCGAGGGCAACCTCTCGGTCGATTACGGCGGCGAGCTGCAGCAGTGCACCAAGCCGTTCAGCCTGGTGTTCGACCCCGGCGAGATGGCGAGCGCCCTGAAGCTGCCGCTGGAAGACATCTCGCTGTGCACCAACACCTTCGGAGGAGGCATGCTGCATCCGATGCCCTTCGAGGCGGCGTGCTTCCCCTATGCCCAGCATTTCGTGACGACCAGTGTTCCGACCGCCACGACGATGCGGACGGCCGAGGACCTGGAACGGGCCGTGACCGAGCTGAACGACAAGCTGAACGGGCCTCGATGAGCGAACCCAGCGTGCGAAGTCACGTCTTTCGCCGGCTGACGCGCGCGCTTTCGGCCCGGATGGACCGCGCATCCTCGCTCGCCGAGTCGCGGGCGCTGATGGCCGGTGGGCCGAAGCAGCCCCTTCCTCGTGGAGTGACCACACGGGCCGAGTTGGCGGACGGTGTCCCGGTCGAGTGGATCGAGCGAGCGGGCGCGGACTCGGACGCAGTCGTCCTGTACCTGCACGGGGGAGGGTGGATCTTCGGCTGGTACCCGAGCCACCGCAACCTCGTCGCGCATATCTGCGAGGCGGCCTCGTGCCGCGCGGTGGCCGTGGACTACCGTCTCGCGCCCGAGCATCCCTTTCCGGCCGCGCTCGAAGACTGCGTCGCGGCCTACCGCTGGCTCGTGAAAGGCGGGACACCCCCGTCGAAGATCGTGATAGCCGGCGATTCCGCGGGTGGCAACCTCGTCCTGACCACGCTCATGACGCTGCGGGACGCGGGCGACGCGCTCCCGACCGCGGGCGTGTGCGTTTCCCCGATGACGGACCTCGCCGGCCCAGGGGAGTCGTTCGCGCGTGGGAGAGACGGCCTGCTCAACGTCGAATCGGCGATGTCCATGGCCAAGGCCTACGCCCGTGACCGGGACCCCGGGTCCC
>CAZHMA010000145.1:0-4490 GCA_964533555.1 uncultured Eubacteriales bacterium | reverse complement strand
GCAGGTGGTGGAGCAGCTGGCGCGCGAGGTGGAGGCCACCCTGGCCGCCCGCGGCGGAGCGCGGTGACCGAGCCGTCACCGGGCGCGGCGAAGTGGTAGAGGCCTGTGGTCGCGGCGATGTAGACGTCGCTGTCGCGCAGCGCCACGCGCTCGGCGCCGGCGCGCGGCGCCCCGCCGCCGGACACCGTCACGAACGGCAGGAACCACGTGAGCTCGGCGTCGCGGGCCGCGTACCAGCCCGCGGCATCCGGATGCGTCGGTGAGTCGACGGTGAGCGGCAAGACCGCGCCGAGCGCGAGCGCCGGCGTTCCGATGACCGACAGCAGGCATGCGAAAGCGACCGCACAGGCGGTCATGAGACGAATCCTCATGGATCGACCCTCCCCGTGCCGCGCTGAGTGAAGGGTCGCGCGGCCTCACCCCCGGCAGGTGTATCACCGCATGCCGGCCCGCGCACACGCGTGCGCGCGCGCGAGCCGACGGTCATGCGTGCTTCGTCCGATGGACGCGCCGTTCGAGCCGATGGGCGGGCATCGTCGCCCGCCGTGCGCTACCATCCTCGGCGTAGGGGAACAGCCGTCCTCGCCCGTCTGGAGGCAGAACAATGGCCGTTCGTGTCATCACCGATTCGACGAGCTACATCCCGGCCGACGAACTCGAGGCACTCGGTATCAGTGTTGTACCGCTGTTCGTCACTTTCGGCGGGGAGACGCGGGACGAGCGCGAGATCGACGCCGATGCGCTCTACGAGCAGATGCGCGACTCCAGCGAGTTCCCGACCTCCTCTCAGCCGTCGGTGGCTGCGATCGTCGAGGCCCTCGAGTCGCCGGTGAGCGCCGGCGACGACGTGGTCGCGGTCATGCTCTCCTCGAAGATGAGCGGCACGTACGAGACGGCGCTCATGGCCCGTGACCAGGTCCTGGAGCGCCACCCCGGCGCGGTGATCGAGATCGTGGACTCCCGCTCCAACTCCATGGAGGAGGGCTTCGCGGTCCTGGCGGCGGCGCGCGCCGCGGCAGGGGGCGCCACCGCGGCCGACGTCGTCGCTGCGGCGGTGGCAGCGACGGCGCGGACACGCTGGCTCTTCACCCCGCTCACGCTCGACTACCTTCGCATGGGCGGACGCATCGGCGCCGCCGCCGCGCTGCTCGGTACGCTCCTGAAGATCTGCCCGATCCTCACCGTGGTCGACGGCGTCACGGCCCCGTTCAGCAAGGTGCGGACGCACCAGCGTGCCCTGGAGGTCATCGCCGACACGGCCGCGGCCGACTTCGCGTCGCACGGCTTCGTCGACGCCGTCGTGCACCACGTCCTCGACCTCGAAGAGGGTGAGGCGCTGGCCGCCATGATCGAGGCGCGCAGCGGTCACCGGCCGCGCGTGCAGGAGATCGGCCCCGTCATCGCCGTGCACGTCGGCCCCGGCTCGCTCGGCGTGGTCTACCAGACCCGCGACGCCCTGCACAAGAACACCGACGACGAGTGACAGCGCTCACCCGCACGTCGTACGGTCCTCTCGCGAGACGTCCGATGCGCTAACATCGTGCGGCATGCCCGCCCGCGTGCGCCGGCCCAGGAGGACCACCAGTGCCTGTCCGCGTCATCACCGATTCCACGAGCAACGTGCTCGACTCCGACCGCGCCGAACTCGGGCTCGGGGTCGTACAGATGACGGTCACCTACGGTGGCGTGACCCGGGACGAGGACGATATCGACACCGCCGACCTCTACCGCCATATGCGCGAGACCGGCGAGTTCCCCACCACATCCCAGCCCTCGGTTGCCGCCATGGTGGAAGCGCTCGAGGCGCCGGTCGTCGCGGGTGACGAAGTGGTGGGAGTGTTCGTGTCCGACGACATGAGCGGCACCGTCTCCACCGCTCTCATGGCCCGGGACCAGATCATCGAACGACGCCCCGAGGCGCGGATCGCGATCGTCGACGCTCGTTCGAACTCCATGGAGGAGGGCTTCGCCGCGCTCGCGGCAGGGCGCGCGGCCGCGGCGGGCGCGACGCTCGAGGAGACGGTGGCCGCGGCCGAGAAGGTCATTCCGCGCACCAGGTGGCTCTTCACTCCCGAGACGCTGGAGTACCTTCGCATGGGCGGTCGGATCGGTACGGCCACCGCGTTCCTGGCCAACATGCTGCAGGTCCGGCCGGTCCTCACCGTGGCGAACGGAGCGACGGCCTCGCTCAAGCAGGTGCGCACCAACCGCCGCGCGCTCGACCTGATCGCCGACCTCGCCGCCGCCGACTTCGCCCGCCACGGGTTCGTCGACGGCGTGGTGCACCACATCGACGCCGAGGGCCCTGCGACGGGGCTCGCGGACCTGCTCGAACAGCGCAGCGGTGTCCGCCTGCGCCTGCATCCGCTCAAGGCGGTGGTCGGCGTGCACGTCGGTCCGGGCTCCCTCGGCGTTGTCTACCAGACACGCGACGCGCTCAACAAGACGAAGAGGGACCTGCAGTGACCTCCACCCGAACCGACCGCAGGCCCCTGATCATCACCGACTCCTGCTGCGACCTTCCCCGGCCGCTGCTGGAAGAGCTCGGGGTCGTGGTGCTCGACTACCCCGTCGTCCTCGATGGCGAGGAGGCGCTCGACGCGGAGGGGCGGCAGCTCTCGCACGCGGCCTTCTACGACCGGGTGCGCGCCGGCGCCGCGCCGTCGACCGCGGCGATCCCGATCCCCGTCTACGCCAACGCGTTCCGCGGGGCCGCCGAACAGGGCCGGCCGGCCGTACTCATCGGGCTGTCCGCCGCGCTGTCCGGGACCTTCGACCGCGCGCTCACCGCGCGCGATCTGGTGCTCGCCGACGTCCCGGACGCCGAGATCCATGCGGTGGAGAGCCTCAACGCGTCCATCGCGCTCGGGGTCCTCGTGATCGAATCGGCCCGGCGGGCGGGCGACGGCTTCGACAGCGACAGGCTGCTGGCGTGGCTCGACGGCGGGCGCACGAGCGTCAACGGCTTCTTCACGCTCGAGACGTTGGAACACCTGCGCCGCGGCGGGAGGATCTCCGACGTGGCCGCGATGGCCGGCACGATGCTCGACATCAAGCCCGTACTGACGATCGACGAACACGGCAGCCTCGTGATCTCCGAGCGGCTCCGCGGACGCAAGAAGTCGATGAAGGCTCTCGTGGACTCGTCCGAGAAGCGCGTCGTCGACCCGTCGTCCCAGACGGTGCTGATCGGCCACGGCGACGCGCCGGAGGAGGCCGAGGCACTTCGGGACCTCGTCATGGATCGCATCCCGTTCAGCGACGCCATCGTGACGGAGGTCGGCCCCGTGATCGGATCGCACGTGGGCCCCGGGATGCTCGCGGTGTCCTTCGTCGGCAACCAGCGGCCTCGAAACTAGGCCGGCGCCCCTTCGCGGGGGACGAGCGCGAGCGCTCCGTAGGCGCACGCCGACCGGCACACGCCGCAGCCGTAGCATCTCTCCTCGTCGACCACTGCCCGCCGCGTCGCCTTGTCGATGCTCAGCGCCTTGAACGGGCAACGCTCCAGGCACAACCGGCAACCCGCGCACGCCTCCGCATCCGCCACGGCGATGCCGTGTCCCTTGAACATGATCGGCGTCTCGTGCTCGACCGTGATCCGCATGGCCATGCATCCGGCCTCGAGGCTGCAGTTGCATATGGCGCCGATGAACGGGGTCATGAACGTCCACACGGAGTGCATGAGGCCCTCGGTCTCCGTGCGGCGCAGCAGCGCGAGCGCCTGGGCCTTCGTGAGCCGTTCGAACTTCGCAGTGTCCGGTCCCAGATCGTAGTCCGCGAACGCGGCATCGAGGTGCTCGTCGATGGGCTTCGTGGTGATCGCGAGGCAGTAGCCCTCATCCTTGTTGCCGGCCGCATAGCGGCACGGGCACGGCACGCGGACCACCGACGTACAGATGTCGAAGATCGCCTCGCACTCCTCGATGGGGACCGGCTGACCGAAGTGCTTCTTCATCATCGTGGCGGTCGCCCGTGCGCGGCCGAGGTCGCGCAGGGGAGCCGGCTGGAGCTCCAGCCGGGCGAGGTTGACCAGCGCACGCTGTTTGGTCTGCGGGAAGTCCGTGACGAAGTGGTTGAAGTACTCGCGGCGCTTCAGGTCGCTCTCGAGATCGTAGGCGTACGTCTCTGCCTGGAGGTACCAGGCCTTCCCATCACCGTGCTGGACGCAGAACTGGCACATCGGCTCTCGGCTCTCCCTATCTCGGGGGTACGACGTCGCGCCGGAACACCTCTCCGTACTCTACCGCGACCTCGGGGAAGGACGCCTTGCTTCCGTAGCTCACTCCCCTGATGCCGCCGAGACCGCGGTTGAGCGGACCGATCAACCAGCCCCACGTCGGGTTGGCGCCGCGGTAGTCACCGAGGATCGCGAACGCTGCCGCCTTCTTCTCTTTGACGGGAGCGTAGTCGACGATCACGTCCGGTTCCGCGCTGTGCTGGAGATAGAGCCTGACGTCGCCGAGCTCCCGGGCCGCCGCCAGTGCGGCCCC
>CAZHMA010000144.1:1902-4519 GCA_964533555.1 uncultured Eubacteriales bacterium | reverse complement strand
CGTCTGGAACATCAAGCGGGAGAACTACAACCGCAGCCACATCACCAAGATCGCGCGCCACAGCTCGTACGAGCGGATGACCACCAGAAACGTCAACACCGCGAGGAAGCTCGCGGCAATGTGTGCTGAGGCCTGACGGCGGCCGCTGACCAGCAAGCGCATCGAGCGCACGCCGTGAGCGCGCCGCGCGGTCGCGTTCTGACCAGCGCTTCCAGCTGACGCGCAGCGGTCGTCGGCTAGACTGAGAAGTAGTCGGCGCGCAGTTGAACCGCCGAGACGTTCGGTGAGACTGGGAGCAGGGGGCCTCGTGTCGAGACACGTCGACATCGGCACGCTCTACGACCGATGGGTGACAAGCTGGACTCCTTGGGGCTGGTATACGCGCTGGTACCTGCGGCATCAAAGCGCGATCAACCTCCCCGACCTCCTCGGGGCGATCGGGCCCGGGCCTCACGCCAGGCTTCTGGACGTCGGCTGCGCCTGCGGTGTGTATCTCGCCGAGGCGTACGGGTTGGGGCACGGCCGCGAGGTGCTGGCGGGCGTCGACCTCTCCGGGAAGCAGCTTGAGGTAGCTCGCGAGCGTCTCGAGCGCGTGGCCGGTGCACAGACCTCGGTCCGCCTTGAACAGGCGTCCGCGACGGCCCTGCCCTTCGAGGACTGCTCGTTCGACGCCGTGATCTCGAATGCCATGATCAAGTACCTCGACGCCGAGGGGCTCGAGGCGTTCCTGCAGGAGGTCGCACGCGTGCTGGTGCCCGGCGGGTGGCTTGCGATGGGCGAGTTCGGGCGGGGCTCGGGGATCCTCGCGTCGGGGGCGAGACACGCGATGGGTTGTGGCCCCGAGCGCTTCCGGACGGCGGAGCAGCAGGCCGAGTGCTTGTCGCGCGCGGGCTTCTCACGGGCGCGCGGCTTCCAGATGCGGCGTCTCCGGAGGATCCCCTTCCTGATGGAGGGGGCGGCGGGGCGCAAGCCCGCCGAACAGACGCGCCGACCTGACGCGCAGTAGGCTGTCGCGATACGCTAGGTTCCGGGCGCGCAGGTTGCGCGCATGGCGTTCGGCCGAGCGCCGCGGGGAACACGGGGGAATCGCATGCTCGATGGTCTGCCGGTCGTCTTGCTTGCGGTGATGCTCATGCCCGGCTACGTCCTGATCCGCCGTCGCATGAAGGCCTCTGCATCGCGCATCGCGGGCGAAGCGGCGTTTGGCCTCTATCTGGTCCTGCTCGCAGCGGTGGTATTCCTCCCGTTCAGAGTCGACCCTGGGTTGCGGGCCGATGACGCGGTATGGGATCGAGCGGCGTTCTTGGCGCGCAGCGTGAACCTCGTGCCCTTCGCGTCGATTCGACTCACGCTGGCGCATCCCGAACGCCTCGGCGCCTGGGCGCAGATCGGCGGCAACCTGATCCTGCTGGCGCCGCTCGGCGTGCTCGTTCCGCTGCTCTTCCCGTCCATGCGAAGGTGGCGGCGCATGGCCGTCCTCTCGGTCGGCTGCGCCGTGGCGATCGAGGCCACGCAGCTCCTGCTCTTCTGGATCCGCCTGTCTATTCGCGCGATCGACATCGACGACGTGATACTCAACGTGACCGGTGTCCTGGTGGGCTACACCGTGTGGATCGTGTGGCAACGACTGTCCCGCCGACGTCGAACAAGCGCGTCAACCTGACGCGTTCAGGGTTCGCGCTAGACTGGAGGACAGTCACAGGCGCGCACGTTGCGCGCGTAGCGTTGGCCACATCGTCCGGGAAGGGGGAGGGAGCGGTGCGAAGGCTTCTTGTCGTCGGTCTCGCTGCGATGCTGTGCCTCGCAGGTGCCTCCTGTTCTGCCGCCGGTCCCGCCGGCTCCCGGACGGCACCATCCACGTCGACCGGCCCCGCGTATGATTCGGCGGCGGCCGAAGCACTGTGGTCCGCAGCGGTCACGACAATGGGACGCACTACCGCCGGCGCGATCCCCGAGTCGCAGTGGGCGCCTGCAATACGCGACCTCAAGCCGCTGCGGGTCTACGTCAACAGCCTGGACGTGGTAGTGGTGCTGCGGGAGTCGCCGGGTCAGGAATCGGGGAAGTACATCGTCTCAGGATTGTCGTCGAGGATGCTCCAGCAGGGGGACGGCGGCTTCACGTTCAGTCCCGATCCGGAGGCGCAGAGGGCGGCACGGCACACCGAGGTCTACGACTTCACGCGCAACCGGTAGCGAAGGTGCTGCCAGGCGGGTCCTCAGGGGGTGACGGGTGAGATCGATCGGGGGAGACTCGGGAGGCTGGCAGACAGCGCTTCTTGCCTGCGGCGCAATCGCGCCCTTGCTGCAGTTCGCGGCTGACCGAATCGCGGGCGCCGCCTTCGGGGCCTACGACTTCTCAGCGCGGTCGATGAGCGACCTTGGAGCGGTGGGCTCTCCCGTGAGACTGCCGGTCATCGTGCTCACATTCACGGCCACCGTACTGGTCGTGGCATTCGCTGTGGGCGTCTGGCAGTCAGGAGCGCTCCTGGCGCGAGTCGTGGCGGCGCTGATCGCAGGCGATGCGCTTCTGAGCCTGATAGCTCTTGCGTGCTACCCCAACACACTCGGTGTGCGGGCGGACTTCGGCACTCCAGGCGTCCTGCCCAAGTTCCGCGGG
>CAZHMA010000144.1:0-1892 GCA_964533555.1 uncultured Eubacteriales bacterium | reverse complement strand
GGTTTCCCCAAACACACGCGTGGTGCGGCCGGCTTTGGGCACTCCAGGGGTCCGGCTCTGGTTGGCCGGTGTCCGGGGTTCCGTGCTGGCCAGGCTCTTCGGGGCCTTGGCCTTCGACAGCTGGATGCGATGGATCTCCATCGGGATACCGGCGTCCTACGTCGTGCTGGCTCTCGTGCGCTTCGCGACGGCCGGGCCGGTGAACGCAGTGTCCATGATCGGTGCCCAGGAGCGGACGATGGCCTACACCTACCTGCTTTGGATGTTCGCGCTGGCCGTCCATCTCCTCCTGTCGACCGGGGCCTTGGACCGCCTGACAGGCGCGTCAACCTGACGCGCCGCAGACAGTCGCGATACGATGGGTGAGGGGCGCGCAGGTCACGCGCGCAACGTTCGACGGTCTCGGGGGGAGGCCCGTGTGACGACCTTGGGGATGCCCGCGACGCTGCGAGCCGAGTTCGTGGACTGCACCGTCTACGTCATGGGCAATCTGGACGTGTACCGTCTGCACCTCGGCGGCGCGGTGCGGTTGTCCAGCCGCCTGGACGAAGTGCGGCTCGGGCGCGCGATGCGCCTGCTGCTCGACGCCGAGCCGGTACTCGGGTGTCGCTTCGACGGGGAGTCCGCGCAGCCGGTGTGGCGGCGCCTCGACGGCCTGGATGAGGAGCGCCTCCTCGACATCGCCGAGTCCGACGATCCGGTCGGCGAGGCAGCCGCATTCATCGCGCGTCCCTTCGACTCGGATGCGGGCCCGCAGGTGGCAGCGATGCTCCTACGCGGCAGCTCGGGCGACACGCTCGCCGTACGGACGGGGCACGTCGCGGCCGACGGCGGCGCCCTCAAGGAAGTCCTCTATCTCATCGGCCTGATCTACCGGGAGTTGGGCACGGACCCCGACTGGATGCCGACGCCCAATGTCGAGGGCGTTCGCGAACCGGTCATCGAGGCGGGCTTCTTCGAGCGGCTGCGGCTTGTCGCCAGGAGCGGACAGGTCGAGTTCGCGCCCGCGTCGGACTGGGGGCAGGTCCGCGGTCTCGGCGGTCGCGGGGACGTGTCGTACATCTCCGCGTGGGTCGAGCCGGACACCTTCCGGGCCGCCCGGGCGCTCGGGAGGACGAAGGGCGCGACGGTCAACGACGTGGTGCTGACCGCGCTGTATCGCACGTTCGACAAGCTCGTGGGCGCGACCCCCGGTGGCAGAACGCCGATCCTCACGACCGTCGATCTCCGCAAGCACCTGGCCGAGGGCACGAAGACGGCCGTGGCGAACATATCGAGCGCGTGGACCGTCCATCTGAGGGCCGTCGAGGGCGAGGGGTTCGACGACACGCTGGCGCGCGTGGTCGGGGAGACACGCGCGTGGAAGGCCGCCGGCGCGGGGAAGGCGCTCGCCGCCGGTCTCCCGTTCGCGCGGCGGGTGTTCGGCCGCTGGGCCGTCTCGATGTTCCGCGGGCAGGCCGGGAAGCTGATGGACGGCGCTGACGCCGAGAGCGCGGGGGGCTCGGTGCCGCTCTTCACCAACATCGGCGTCATCGACGAGGCTCGGCTGGACTTCGGTGCGGGCGTCTCAGTGACCGACGCGTGGTTGTTCGCCCCCGCTTCGCACCAGGGCCTCGGACTCGCCGCGAGCACCTACCGCGACAGACTGCACCTCTCGTGCGGGACGGAGTTCGCAGCGATGGACGAGCGGATGGCGAGAGCTCTAGTCGAGGGGACCGCCCGGGCGATCGGATCGTGGGTCGAGCCGCACGCAGTGCGAGCCGCCGAACAAGAGCCACCCACGGATGCTGGCTCCTAGTCCTCGATGAGGTCCTGCAGCCCCTGCTTCCGCAGCTTCTCCAGGTTTTCCAACATGCCCTTGACCAGTTCGGGGTCGCTGGGCTCCCGGTCCT
>CAZHMA010000143.1:0-4659 GCA_964533555.1 uncultured Eubacteriales bacterium | reverse complement strand
GGTCGAACCGCCGACGAGGATGACCTCGTCCAGGTCGCCCATCTTCATGCCCGCGTCCTTCATGGCCGCCTGGACCGGCTTCTTGCAGCGGTCGAGCAGGTCGGACGTGATCTTGAGGAACTCGGCGCGGGTCAGCTCGTAGTCGAGGTGCTTCGGGCCGGACGCGTCGGCCGTGATGAACGGCAGGTTGATCTGGACGGTCTGCGCCTGACTGAGCTCGATCTTGGCCTGCTCGGCCTTCTCCTTCAGGCGCTGGAGCGCCATCTTGTCGGCGCGCAGGTCGATGCCGTGGTCGGCCTTGAACTTGTCGGCCAGCCAGTCGATGACCATCTGGTCCCAGTCGTCGCCGCCGAGGTGGTTGTCGCCGTTGGTGGCCTTGACCTCGTAGACGCCGTCACCCAGCTCGAGGATCGACACGTCGAACGTGCCGCCGCCGAGGTCGAAGACGAGTACCGTCTGCTCCTTGGAGCCCTTGTCGAGGCCGTACGCGAGCGCTGCCGCCGTCGGCTCGTTGATGATGCGAAGGACCTCGAGTCCGGCGATCTTGCCGGCGTCCTTGGTGGCCTGGCGCTGCATGTCGTTGAAGTACGCGGGCACCGTGATGACCGCCTGGGTCACCGTCTCGCCCAGATAGGCCTCCGCGTCGCTCTTGAGCTTCTGCAGGACCATCGCGGAGATCTCCTCCGGCATGTACTGCTTGCCCTCGACGTCGACGACCGCGCGGCCGTCCTTGCCCTTCTCGACCTTGAACGCCACGGTCTTGCGCTCGGAGGTGGTCTCTTCGAACTTGCGACCAACGAAGCGCTTGATCGACTTGATGGTGTTCTCAGGGTTGGTGATGGCCTGGTTCTTCGCCGACTTGCCGACGATGCGCTCGCCGTCCTTGCGGAACGCGACGACCGACGGAGTGGTGCGGTCACCTTCAGCGTTGACGATGATGGTCGGCTCGCCGCCCTCGAGGACGGCCATGGCCGAGTTGGTGGTGCCGAGGTCGATTCCGATTACCTTGCCCATGTTCTGCTCTCTCCTTTACGATACGCGGCCCCGCTCTGCGGTACCGCAGTCGGAGTCTAGAATCTGAGTGTCCTCGTGTCAAGTTTACTGATGCTCAACGTGTGAATGTTTCCCGCCTGCGCGGATTGCGAAACCCCCGGGCGGTGCTTCAGGCGAAACTCCATATACCCGTTGCCCGAAACGCCTTTACAGTCCGCCCCCGCCTCGGTAACGTACCCGCGGAACGTCACTGACCGGTGTCGAAGGAGAGACGAATGCCCCGACCCATCATCAACGAGGACGAGTGCTCCGGCTGCGGAATCTGCGTGGACGCGTGCCCCGAAGGTGTCCTGGAGCTCGTCGACGACAAGGCCGAGCCGGTCAACGAGGACAACTGCACCGCATGCGCAACGTGCATGGAGGAGTGTCCGATGGGCGCGATCGAGGAGATCGAGGAAGACTAGCTCGAGGCACCCGGCACGAAGAGCGGACTACGACGGGGCGCCCACTCAGGGCGCCCCGTTCGCGCGCTACGGGCGCGCCGGCGGCGCGGGCGGACCTGCGATCGCCTTGATGTGCTGCCAGACGCGGGACTTCGCCGCGTTGTCACCGAGCGAGGCGGCGAGCCCGCCGACCGCCCCGAGCGTCCTGCCGCGCACGATCAGGGGCCGACCGGGCGCCAGTGCCTTGATCCCATAGGCGGCCGCCAGGTCCTCGGCGGCCTCATCGTCCAGCGCCAGCACGAGCGTGGGGTCGACGGCTTCGACGATGAGCTCGAGCCTGCGCGCGCGCGCGGATGCGGCCGCCTCGGCAGGCCGCGAACAGACGGCCCACCAGTCGCCCGGAGTCACACCCAGCGCCTCCAGCGCCTTGCCCGCGGCCTCCCCGTCCGGACCGGCCAGCGCGCGTCGCGCGGCCCTCTCGACGGCGTCGGGCACCCCTTTGACCAGCACGACCGAGCCGGTCATTTCACCGCTCCCGGCTATCGCAACGGGCACGCCGAGCGCGGCGTCCGCGTTCTTGAGCTCCGCCTTCGCCTTGGCGCGGTAGAGCCCCGCGAGCCGTTCGGCCTCGTCCTTGGTCCCGGTCATACCTGCTTCTTCAACCACTGCCATGTCGACGATAGCCCGCCGTCGAGCGTCTGCCGTGCGCTCCAGCGGAACACGGCCGCCGCCTTCGACGGATCGAGCGAGCTGTCGACCACGTCGCCCTCGCGCGCAGGCCGGTAGTCGAACTCCTTCATGACCATGGAGGCCATCCGCAGGCTTCCTGCGACCTCTTCCACGGAGTGGCGCTGGCCGGTGGAGATGTTGTAGGCCGGACCGTCAGGCATCTCGCCCGCGAGGGTGCCCTCGAAGAAGAGCGCCTCCACGATGGCCGAGACCACGTCGCCGACGTAGATGAAGTCGCGCGTCTGGCGGCCGCTGCCGTAGATGACCGGGCGCTCGCCCGCCGCCAGCTTCGCGGCGAAGATGGCGACGACACCGCCCTCTCCCCGCCAGTCCTGGCGCGGGCCGTAGACGTTCGAGAACCGGAACGAGGCGAAGTCGGTGCTGCTGCCGGCCAGGGTCTCGGCCAGCGCGGTCTCGGCAGCCAGCTTGGAGCGGCCGTAGGGGTTCTCCGGGGCCTTCGGCGACGTCTCCCTGAGCGGCAACTCCTGCGGCTCGCCGTAGACGGCGGCGGACGAGGCGGAGAGCGCCCTGCGCGCGCCTGCGGCCTTGGCGGCCGCTGCCATCGCGCGCGTCCCTTCGACGTTGACCGCCCAGTCCCGCTCGGGATCGGCGATCGAGGCCTGCACGTCCGCCTGTGCGGCAAGATGCACGACCGCCTCGGGTGCGAACTCCGCCACCGCTTCCGGGAAGGCGGGATCGAGCAGGTCGAGCCGCCGGAACCATGCGGCGGGGTGCAGGTTGGCCATGGACCCGGTCGACAGGTCGTCGATCACGCCGACGTCGTGACGCCCGCTGACGAGCGAGTGCACGAGGTTGCTGCCGATGAACCCGGCGCCGCCGGTAACGAGTACCCGCATGGGAATACGCTCCTCACGAACGTTCGATCAGGTCACGGTCACTTCGCCGGATCGCCGCCGCCGAGCCTTCGGACTTCGACGAGCTTCGACTGCACTATGAGGCGTTGGCGCGCGCTGAAGGGCGGGTGGCACGCCGTCAGCGTGAGCATCGGTTCCTCCGTGAAGGCGACCACGTCCACGCGGTCGGGAGTCACGACGAACGAGCGCACCACCTCGTAGCGATAGCGCCGGTAGGGCGAGTAGAGGTCGATGGTATCACCCGGCACGAGTTCGTTGAGGCGGCCGAAGGGATGGCCGTAGGTGGTGCGGTGTCCCGAGATGCCCACGTTGCCGGTGGCCCCGGGGAGACTGGTCGTGACGATCCACCCCGGGCCCTTGCGCAGGTCGCGCGGCTCCGTGCCCTTGACCACGATCGTGTCGAGCTCCATCTCCTCGATCACCAGGCGTCCGAAGGCGCCGCCCTCTTTGAGCGAGCCCCACGTGGCCCGGTCCTCGGCCTCCCACCCGGCGAAGTCCATCGGCACGCCCTGGGGGGCCGCGGGCGCCACGCTGTCGAACACGGCGGGCAGCAGCTGCGCGCGCAGGGCCGACTGGTCGAGGCCGTTGACCGCGTTCGTGACGCCCCAGTACGCGACGAGACCCAGGGCGGCGCCGAGCAGGACATTGGCCAGGGCGTGGACCGGCAGCCTCGTGAGCCCGTGCGGCGATGCGGTCGTGGCCATGGTCGCCTTCATCGAACACCCTCGCGTGACGTTCCGGACAGGGGCGCCGCCCTGCTGTACACAGCCGCTCGCATCGTCGAGACCACGCGTGCGGGCAGCGGCCCCTGCTAACTATAAGGAATGTGCCCCGAAGTGCCGATATTCGTAAGCGTACGGTACGTTCACAGCAAGACGAAGAGCACCAGCTCCTCGATAAAGGCACAGCCCGCGAAAGCGGGCGTCGCAAAGTCACGGGTCTACCGGAGGCCGCCAAAGCCTCCCATGACAGCCGGACCGCCGAAAAGAGCATGTCACGGACCGCATGACGGGCCGGGGCCTCCAAGGGCGAGCGAGACCTTGAGGAGGATCCCCGGTCCTCTTTCGTCTCTGCACGACACAGAGGCGGATCATGCGCCAGGCCAGGTCCCTATCGTCCGTCGCGGTGATCGCAGCCGCGGCCATCGTCGCCAGCCTCGTCCTTCCCGCGCTGGTGCTCGCCGACCCGGTGTCGGCGTCACCCGTGGTCGGCACGACCATCGCATCCCTCCCTGTCCTGGCTAAGATCGTCGCCGAGGACGCGGCGCAGGTCGACGACGCGGCGAAGGCCGCCGAGGCGAAGGCGGCAGCCGAGGCCGCTGCCAAGGCTGCTGCCGAGGCGAAGGCGGCAGCAGAGCGGGCGCAAGCAGCTCGCGCTTCGGCCGCTCGCGCGGCCTCGGTCTCGAAGCCGGCCACCACCGTCAAGCGGACGACTTCGACGACCGGCACCTCGTCGCGCGGCAGCGAACTCGCGCAGGCCCAGTCGATCCTCGCCTCACTCAAGGCCCGGTACCCCCGCTACCTGAGCGGCGTCACGGTCTCGATCGGCAACGCGCAGGGCTACCAGGCCATCTCGTACTACACCTCGGGTCGCATCGTCATCAGCCCGACGCACAAGGC
>CAZHMA010000142.1:0-4707 GCA_964533555.1 uncultured Eubacteriales bacterium | reverse complement strand
GAGTCCCCCCGGCGGGTTGGCCGTCACGTCCCGCGCGTTCCCGCACACGCGCGCGGCTGGGATCGGGTGGCGCTTGTGCGGCAGGGCCGACGAGCCCTTCTGGCCCTTCGCGAACGGCTCCTCGACCTCGAGGGTGTCCGACTTCTGGAGCGCGCGGATCTCGGTGGCGATGGACTCGGCGGTGGCGGCGACGGTCGCCAGCACCGCGAGCACGTGAGCGTGCCGGTCGCGGGCGATCACCTGCGTGGAGGCCGGATCGGGCGTGAGACCGAGCTTGCCGCAGACGAACTCCTCCACGAACGGGTCGATGTTGGAGTAGGAGCCCACGGCGCCGGAGATGGCACCCCACGCACACGGGAACCGGCGCGTCGCGATGAGCCGGCCTCCGGCACGCTTAAGCGCCTGCGCCCAGCACGCCCACTTCATGCCGAAGGTCATCGGCTCGGCGTGGATGCCGTGCGTGCGGCCCACGCAGAGCGTGTCCTTGAACTCGAGCGCACGGCGCTGGCAGACACGGCCCAGGCGGCGGACGTCGTCCAGGATGATGTCTTGCGCCTGCGTCATCTGGAGGCACAGGGCGGTGTCTCCCAGGTCGGACGACGTCATGCCGTAGTGGACCCACTTGGACTCGGGTCCGATGTGCTCGGCCATGTCCGTCAGGAACGCGATGACGTCGGGGTTGGTCTCGCGCTCGATCTCCTCGATGCGCTCGACCTTGAACGCCGCGCGGTCGCGGATGACGGCCACGTCGGCGGCCGGGACGACCCCCAGCTCCGCCTGCGCTTCGCACGCCAGGACCTCGATCCGCTGCCAGATCTCGAACTTGTTCTGAAGCGACCATATGCGGCCCATCTCGGGCCGGGTGTATCGATCGATCATGGGGGTCCCCCTCGAGTGGCGTGTGGACGTCACAAGTGCATTATCGCAGACGCGGCCGCGTGAGCGTCTTGCGCGCGTCAGAGCGCGTGACCGCACACCCGCACCTTTCGCCCCCTCGCGCTATCATCGCCCCAACGACTCCCCGACCGAAGGAGCGCCAGTGTCCAAGCCCGCCCTCACTCCCGAGTCCGCGACCCCCGCCGAGCTCATCGCCGCCTACCGCGGCGGCCCCGCACTGCTTCGCGCCGCTCTGGCGGGCATGGACGCGCAGGCCCTGCGGTCCCGCCCCGTCGAGGGCAAGATGAGCTCGCTCGAGGTGGCCTGCCACATCGTGGACTCCGACCAGTTCATGTGCGACCGGATCAAGCGCACCGTGGCCACGGACCGGCCGCTGCTCATGGGCGTCGAGTCCGCCGCCTATCCCGACCCGCTCCGCTACCACGAGCGCGACCTGGAGCTCGATCTTCGCCTGTTGGACGTGCAGCGCGAACAGCTCGCGGCCGACCTGGACCGCCTCGCGCCGGAGGCCTGGACGCGCACGGCAGTGCACTCGGAGAATGGCACGCAGACCCTGCGTGAGATCGTGCATCATGCCGTCGAGCACCTGGAGGGTCACCTGCTCGCGATCGCTGAGAAGCGTCGCGCGCTCGGGTTGTAGACCGCGCCGGACGGCGGCGCTCCCGCGGGCGTTTCGGCTAAGATGGGTGCCCCACGCCCCCGGCCTCGGAGTCCAAGGCGCATGTCCAAGCGATTCAACGCGGTGTCGTTCCTGTGCCTGATCGGCGCCGTCCTGCTGTGGGGCACGAGCTTCGCCGGGATGAAGACCGCGCTCACCGGCTTCCAGCCCATGGCGGTCGTGTGGATCCGGATGGTGCTGGGAAGCCTCGTGCTGCTGCCGTTCTGGCACAAGATCCCCAAGCCGGTGTACCGCCGCGGCGACTGGAAGTGGCTCGTTCTGCTCGGGCTGTTCGAGCCGTGCCTCTACTTCCTGCTCGAAGGCTACGCAATCAACCTGACCACCTCCGCGCAGGCGGGCATGGTGTCGGCGATCGTCCCGCTGCTCGTGGCGGCGGGCGCCTGGGTCTTCCTCAAGGAGCGGCTGCCGCTGGCCGCGGTGATCGGGCTGATGGTCTCGGTCGGCGGGGTCGTGGTGCTGTCGCTCGTGGGCGCGCCCGCCCAGAACGCCCCGGCCCCGGCGCTCGGCAACACGCTGGAGCTGCTCGCGATGTTCAGCGCGGCCGGCTACATGCTCGTGCTCAAGCGCATGAGCGCCCGCTACGACCCCTGGTTCCTCACCGGCGTGCAGAGCTTCATGGGCACGCTGTTCTTCCTGCCGGGCGCGCTGCTGTCGAACCCCGCGAGCTGGCTGAGCGCGCCGCGAAGCGCGTGGATCGGAGCGCTCTACCTCGGGCTGTTCGTGACGGTCGGCGGACTCGGCCTCTACAACATGGCCGTCTCCCGGATGCACGCGAGCCGTGCGGCGATGTCCATCAACCTGATCCCGCTGGTGGCCGTGGTGGCGGGCTGGCTGGTGCTGGGCGAGTCGCTCACGCCGGTCCAGGGGATCGCGTGCGTGGCCATCGTCGGGGGCGTCGTGCTCGGTGAGCTGGGTTCGCCCGAGCTCGCGCTCGAGACCGCCGAGCCGCCGCAACCCGTGGCACTCCCCGATCCCGCGGCGCCCGACGAGGGCTAGCCGGCCCCGCCGCGCGCGACCGCCCGCAGCTCGGCCGCGGTGCCGTCGAGCACACGCTGCGCCAGAGTCACGTCGGTGGACCGGGCGTCGATGCCCGCACTCAGCCTCATCAGCCGGCGAAACGTCGAGGCGGTCACGATCAGCCCACCGGGGTAGCCGATCGGACCGAAGAGGTACGCGTCCTCCACCGGCAGCCCCTCGCCGAAGTCCACCCGGCTCTCGTCAATCTCCCCGATGTTGGTGAGCGACGGGTAGCCCGTGCCCTCGAACGCGCGGCTGATCCACTTCCAGTGCCGGTGCAGGGTGCCCCAGCCGAGCATCCGCACCAGCCTGTCTCCGAGGACCGACTCCACCGCACGCGTCCGGCCCACGTCGGACGCCTTCCACGCGCGCGTACGCTCGACAACGCGCGCGAGCGTGCCCTCGAACAGCTCGCCCTCGACGGGCGTCACGGTGACCGCCCACGTGGCGGGGAGGTTGGCCAGCGGCATGACCGCGTCCTTCGGCAGCCAGGGGCGCAGGTCGGCCGACATGTTCACGGGAGTGTGTGCGCCGGGAAGCGGCTTGAGCTCGGCGAACAGCGCCCGGAAGTACGCTGCGAGGAGCAGGTCGTGGATGGTCGCGCCCCGCGCCTTGCCGAATGCGGCCAGCGGTCCGAAGTCTTCGGGCCCGATCGCGTCCGCCAGGTACATTGGCTGTCCTTCGCCGCCGAGCCCCGGCACCGCCCAGTCCGTGCGGGGGAAGTTGCGCCTGAACCTGACCGCCCTGAGCCGGTCCGCGAATCCCGCCGTCCGTGCGATGGAGGCGAGGGAGCGCGGCCGCCGATCGGGCTCGGGAGCGAAGTCCGGATCGTCGGCCAGCTTCCGGTACAGATCGCCCAGCAGGTACAGCATCTGCTTCAGGCCTCCGCCGTCCACGGCCACATGGGTGGACTTCAGGACGAGGGTGTCGCCGACCGGGCCGGACAGCACCGCTACGCGCACCTGGGGCCCTTCGGCCGGGTCGAGTCCGCGCGCGACATAGGCCGCGGCGTCTTGCTCGGGGTCCGTCCCCGCCAGGATCTCCAGCGTCACGCGGTCGTCGAGGTCGCTCAGGCGCTCCCATCGCGGAAGCCCGTCGGCCACGAACCGGCTGCCGAGCACGGGCTGCGCGTCGAGCATGAGGCGCACGGCCCTGCTCATACGTCCGGCCTCGATGCGCCCGCCGAAGCGGACCGCGACGCCCAGCTGGGCGCCCATCATGCCGGAGTCGACCGTCAGGTCGACGATCCAGTCCATGAACTCCGCTCGGAGCGTCTGAGGTATGCCGCTGTCCATCCGTGCCTCTCAGCCCGCCGGGGCCGACGCCGAACCGACTCAGTTCGTACCACCCCGGGCCGGCGGACCCTCGCTTCGCGAAGGTACAGACGACCAGCCGGGTGGGGTACTAGCATAGGCGACGGGAGGGGGCCGATGGCCATGGATGTGCGCTTGACGAAGGACGTGCCCGCCGAGACGCTCGCGTGGCTTCAGGAGCCGGAGAACCCTCCGGTGGCCGTGTTGGCTCGGCGGACGATCTTGGGGCTCGCCGACGACGCGGAGACCACGGGGCTCTGGGAGAACCGCAACCGCTACGCGCCGATCGCCGCCATCCTCGACGCCGTGCGGGACGACGGCAGCTGGGACGTCCCCTCGCGCGACTACCAGAAGTACCGCGGCAGCCTCTGGCAGCTCGTGTTCCTGGGCGAGCTGTACGCGAACGGCGACGAAGAGCGGGTGCGGCGGGGAGCCGCCTACGCGTTCTCCCGCCAACTCGACGACGGCTCCTGGAGCTGCAACGGCCGGCCGAACGAGTCGATCCCGTGCCTGACCGCCAATGTCGGGCGAGGACTCGCGCGCCTCGGCTTCGAACGGGACGAGCGGGTGGTCGCCGCGCTGGGGTACTGCGTCGCCTGCTTCCATGCGTTCGGCTGCCTGGACTGCGGGTCCATCCGTTCGGAGCCCGGTCACCTGAAGCGGGAGGGCGCGAGGGCCTACACCCTGAACGGCTACTGCCACATGCTCGCGCCGAAGCTGCTGCTGTTCCTGGGCGCGGTCCCACGCGATCTGTGGCCGGACGGCGCAGAGTCGCTGCGCGACGAGTGCGTCGCCCGTCTC
>CAZHMA010000141.1:0-4783 GCA_964533555.1 uncultured Eubacteriales bacterium | reverse complement strand
GTGGTTGGGCGGTTGGAACGGGCCGGCGGGGTTCCCGTTCGTGGAGCGCACGGTCCTCAAGCAGATGAGGGCGCCAACGGGCGACTTCCGCGACTGGGACGCCATCGATGCCTGGACGGCCGGGGTCGCAGTCAAGCTTGGAGTGACCGCGGGAGCACGATTCTGGTCACCGGCGCGAATGGCAACGTGGGCAGCGAGGTGGTGCGCGGGCTCCTGGCCGCCACGAAGGTGGCTGCAGGCGACGGTGCGGGCGCTCGCGACGGCGCGGGCGGTGCGGCGACGTCGATTCGCGCGGCCGTCTCGGATACAACGCGCTGCCCCAACGTTCCCGACGCCGTCGAGTGCGTAGCGTTCGATTTCCGCGACCAGAGCACCTTCGGCGCGGCGCTCGACGGCGTGGACCGCGTCTTCCTGATGCGTCCGCCGCACATGGCCGATGCTGAGGCGTTCCGGCCGTTCCTCGCCGCGATGCGCGAGAGCGGCGTGCGGCAAGTCGTATTCCTGTCGCTCCTCGGCGTCGAGAAGAACCCGGTCGTCCCCCATCATGCGATCGAGAAGGCCATCGTGGCGAGCGGCCTGGGCTACACGATGCTGCGCCCCAGCTTCTTCATGCAGAATCTGTCGACCACGCACCTCGACGACATCGTGTCCCGGGGCGAGATCATCGTTCCCGCCGGCAACGGCCGCACCAGCTTCATCGACGTGCGCGATATCGCGGCTGCCGCCGTCGTGGTGCTGAGCGAGGCAGGGCACGTCGGCCGGGGCTACTCGTTGACCGGCTCCGAAGCGCTGACCTACTCGGACTGCGCGCGGCTCATCTCCGAGGCGAGTGGACGCACGGTCGTCTACGCGAAACCATCGGGTCGCGAGTTCGCCGCGCACATGGCCGCGCAGGGTCACTCGGCGGATTTCATCAAGGTGATGCGCGCCATCTACCTCGTGGCGAAGCTGCGTATGGCCGCAACGATCACGGGCGAACTACGCGAGGTGATCGGCAGGGAGCCGATCATGTTCGCACAGTTCGCCCGTGACAATGCAGCGTTGTTCGCCGGCGCCGCCGGCGAAACGCTCGATTCCTGAAGCAGCGCCGAACTAGTCGGTGCGGTTGGTGACCTCGATGAGGTGGAAGCCGAACTGGGTCTCCACGGGGCCGTGTACAACGCCGACCTCGTCGTTGAAGCAGACGTCGTTGAACGCGGCGACCATCTGACCGGGCGAGAACTCGCCCAGTTCGCCACCCTGACGGCCCGAGGGGCACGTCGAGTGCTGGCGGGCCATCTCGGCGAAGTCTGCGCCTTCTGCGATCTGCTTCTTGATCTCCTCGGCCTGACCGGCGGTCGGGACCAGGATGTGGCGGGCGGATGCTCTAGCCATAAGGGACGCTCCTTCGTTCGATGAGTTCTAAGGACCAGTGTAATTCAGGTGTATGACATCACCCGCCGAGACGGCCAAGTGTCGTACTCACTCTAGCGGTTCAGCCACGTGATCGAGAACTGTAATGTGGACGCGGTCGCCACCCACGCCAAGTACGGCACCAGAGCGAGACTCGCCCACCTCGCGTACGGCCAGAACACGACCATGCACCACGCGATGGTGACGAGCACCACAACGATGTCGACCGACGCGAGCCCGAGGTTACGCAGCCCGAACTGTATCGGCGTGAACGCGACGTTCGCGACCACGTTGATCGCAAGCGGCAGCAACACCGATGCAGGCATCGTGCCCCGCACCACTCGGAAGATCACGTAGCCGAACACCACGATGATGATCGGATACAGCAGCGTCCAGATGGTGCCGATCACCCCGGGCGCGGGAGTCCAGGCCGGCTTGATCAGACTGTCGTACCACTCCAGCTGCACGAGCGCTCCTTTCCTCGCCGAGAACCCGCCGCATCGGTGAGTGTCACCGTCGCACGCGGCGCTGTGGCTCCGAAGCCGCGATCAGTTGACGGCGAGGAGCTCGACCTCGAAGTAGAGGGTCGCGCCCGGCGGGATCACGCCACCGGCACCCTGATCGCCATAGCCCATCGCGGGCGGGATCGTGAGGGTACGCGTGCCGCCGACCTTCATGCCGGCCACGCCGTCGTCCCAGCCCTTGATGACTTCGCCGGCGCCGAGGTTGAACGTGAACGGCTGGCCGGAGTCGAGCGACGAGTCGAACTTGGTGCCGTCGGTCAGGTAACCGGTGTAGTTCACGGTCACGCTCTGGCCGCTCTTGGCCTCGGCGCCTGTGCCGACCTTGGTGTCCTTGATGACGAGCTTGGTGACATCTTTGGTGACGGGGCCCTTCGCAGGCGCCTCGGTTGCCGGCGCCTCTGCAGCGGGCTGCTCGGCGGGAGCGGTTGCCGCGGGGGTCTCGGCGGGCTGGTCGTACTCGGCCGCCACGCCGACGAGCTCCTCGAGTTTCTCCAGGCGGCCCTCCGCCTCCAGGGTACGCTGCGACTTGAGAGAGGCCTCGTACCCGCTCTCGTCGAGGACGCTGCGCGTGACCTCCGCCACGGGTCGGCCGTCGAGGCCGGCCTGCAGGTTGCGGATGAGCTTGACGAACGCCTCCAGCCCCCTGACCGCACCGCCCGACAGGCCGGGCACGTCGTCGAGCTCCTGCATCGCCTCCCAGAGACTCTGCCCCATGCCGGCGGCGTGCGCCTGCAGGCGCTGCAGGCTGGTCGACCCGATGCCGCGTTTGGGTGCGTTGACCACGCGCAGCAGCCGGGTGCCGTCGTCGGGGTTGGTGAGCACGGTGAGGTAGGCGATGGCGTCGCGGATCTCGGCGCGCTCGTAGAACTTGGGCCCGCCGATGACCTGGTAGGCGATGGCGTACCGCCCGAACTGCTCCTCCAGCACGCGCGACTGCGCGTTGGTGCGGTACAGCACAGCGATCTCGTCCGGGCGGAACGCCCTGTCGGCGCAGGCCTCCCCCTCCAGCAGCTTCTGCACCTCGCTGGCCACGAACTGCGCCTCGGCGCGCTCGTCGTTGACCTCCACCACCTGGACGAGCGCCCCCGTGCCCCGGGGCGTCCACAGGTTCTTGCCCTTGCGCCGGCGGTTGTGGGTGACCACGGCGTTGGCCACGTCCAGGATGCACTGCGTGCTGCGGTAGTTCTGCTCCAGGCGGATGACGGCGGCCTCGGGGTAGTCGCGCTCGAACTCCAGGATGTTGCGGATGTCGGCGCCCCGCCAGGAGTAGATGCTCTGGTCGTCGTCGCCGACCACGGCGAGGTTGCGATGCGCCTCGGCCAGCAGGTTGGCGAGGCGGTACTGGGCGTGGTTCGTGTCCTGGTACTCGTCGATCAGGATGTAGCGGAAGGCGCGCTGGTAGTGCGCCAGCCGGTCGGGGTAGCCCTCGAGAAGCTGCACGGACTTCATGAGCAGGTCGTCGAAGTCCATGGCGTTCATCTCGGCGTGCCGCTTGTCGTAGAGCTCGTACACGTCGGCGGCGGTCTGCTGGAGTCCCCCGCCCAGACGCTCGCGCAGCTGGCCCGGGCCCTGCAACTGGTTCTTGGCATCGCTGATCTGCCGCGACAGCGACTCCGGCGGGAAGCGCTTGGGGTCGAGGTCGAGTTCGTCGAGGCAGCGCTTGATGAGCCGGCGGCGGTCGTCCTCGTCGTGGATCGTGAAGGAGGACTTGAAGCCGAGGCGCGGTGCCTCGCGGCGCAGGAGCCGGGCGCACATGCTGTGGAACGTGCTGATCCACATGGTGCGGGCGATCGGGCCTACGAGCCCCTCGATGCGCTCCTTCATCTCGCCGGCGGCCTTGTTGGTGAAGGTGATGGCCAGGATCTCGTCCGGACGCGCGTGCTGCACCTGGATGAGATACGCGACCCGGTGCGTGAGCACGCGCGTCTTGCCCGAGCCGGCGCCGGCGAGGATGAGCAGCGGGCCGTCCAGGTGCGTGACGGCGGCGCGCTGCTCGTCGTTGAGGCCGGCAAGCAGCGGGTGCTCGGAGACCGGCCCGGCCGGGCCGGGGTGCCCGGATGCGTCCCTGCCCCCGCGGCGCGGTGTCCCGTCGGTGCCCCGCTCGCCGGCAGGCCTGCGGCGGTCGCTCACCCCACGCCTCCGCCGAGCAGCAGGCTGACGACGAGCGCGATGATGCCGGCAAAGGCCAGGCGCAGGCCGGACAGCCACAGACGCTCGCGCGAGATGGCGCCGAGGAACACGCCGAGGAAGAACAGCTCGACGAGACCGACGACCACGGCGGCGAAGTAGGCGGTGTGCATGGAGATCACGCCGGTGAACGCGAACGGGATCATCACGATGAGCGCCGCCCCGAACGGCGAGGCGCCGTCGACGAAGGCGATGAAGATGGTCGCGTACCTGGAGGCCGAGGCGATGGTGGTGTTGTCCAGGCTCGAGAGCGTGGACTCCTCCAGTTCGCGCATGGCACGCCCCCGTTCGGCCTTCTCCACGAGGTACGAGCCGTAGAAACCGGACACGCCCATGCCGACGGCGGTGGTGAGGACGAGGACGAAGATGGCGCGGGCGTCGTCCACGCCGCCGAGGTAGCCGCCGACGAGCACGCCCAACGCCGTGAGCACGCCGTCGAAGGCGTTCATGGCGAAGTAGCGCCGCGCGATCCCGCCGACCTCCGCGATCTCGTGGTAGTGACGCAGGGTGGCGGCCCGCGCACGCAGGCGCGCGCCGAGGCTCGGCCGGGCGTTGAAGCTCACCGCGTGGTCACCTGGGGATCGGAGGGATCAGACGAAGCGGTCAGCGGAGCCAGGGGGCTCCGCCGTCCTGAGGCGTCTCGACCTCGTCGATGAGACGCTTCCCGGTGGAGACCTTGT
>CAZHMA010000140.1:0-4787 GCA_964533555.1 uncultured Eubacteriales bacterium | reverse complement strand
GCCGCGCGTGCAGCGCGGCGATCACCGTTGCGCGCCTCTCGGCGCTAGCTGTGCTCGCCACGGTCCCCGGGGCCGGCCGGCTCGAGCCCGCACTCCTCGGCGGCGGCAGCGGCCTCCTCCTCGAGGTGATGCTCGACCTGCTCCTCGATGCTGCGGCTCCTCCACACGCGATACGCGACGTACGCCGCCACCGCGACCACCAGCAGGATCGTCGCCCACAGGCCCGCGCGCTTGAACCACGCGACGATGACGTCCATGTTGTCGCCGAAGAAGTAGCCGATGATCACGAGCCCGGTGCTGTACACCATCGCGGAGAGCATCGTGTAGAGCTCGAACATCGGCAGCTTCATGTGCGTCACACCGGCGATGGTCGGCATCCAGTTCTTGAAGCCGGCCGTGAAGCGCGAGATGAAGATGGTCTTGGTGCCGTGGACCTCGAAGTACTCCTCGGCCTTGAACATGGTGTCCTGCATCTTGGGGAACTTGCGGCCGATCCACATGAGCATGGGGCGCCCGCCGCGGTGGCCGATGAGGTAGCTCACGTTGCTGCCGGCCATGGTGCCGAGCACCGACACGACCCAGATGAGTATCGGGCTGAGGTCCTTGGTCTTGCTGGCGAGGAACGCCACCGCCATGACGACCGTCTCGCCCGGCATGAAGCCGCCTACGATGAAGACGTTCTCCAGCAGGCCGCCGAAGAACGTGGCGACATATCCGTGCGCCGAGAAGAACGCGAGGATCACATCGAGCCACGCTATGCCGGTGAGCTGGAACATGCGGCTATCCTGTCAGGCGCGGGGTGGGGGCGCAAGCGGCGATGTCAGCCCTCGTCGAGCCCGAAGTCCAGCGGCGGCGTCATGGTCAGCGCGGACGACGACACGCGGTCCAGCCCGAGCGCGGCCAGCGCCGGAAGGCGGTCGAACGCCACGCCGCCGGACGCCTCGGTGAGGCACGTGCGGCCCTTCGGCGTGGCCTTGCGCACGGCCTCCACGGCCTGCGCCAGCATCTCGTCGTCCATGTTGTCCAGCAGGACCAGGTCGGCGCCCGCGCGCGCGGCCTCGCCAGCCTGCTCCACGGAGTCCGCCTCGACCTCGATCAGCACGCCGGGCCTCAGTTCGCGGGACAGGTCGACCGTGTGGGCGATCCCGCCCGCACCGGCCATGTGGTTGTCCTTCACCAGCACCATGTCGAAGAGCCCCGCGCGGTGGTTCGTGCCGCCGCCGACGCGCACCGCGTACTTCGACAGGGCACGCAGGCCGGGGAGCGTCTTGCGCGTGTCGCACACGCGCAGGTGCGTGCCGGCCTCGGCCTGCCAGCGGGCGGCGGTGGTCGCGATGCCGGACAGCACCATGATGAAGTCGAGTGCGGTGCGCTCCGCGGCCAGGATGACGCGCGCCGGCCCCTCCACCTCGAGGACGGCCTCGCCGGCAGCCACCGCGGCGCCTTCGGCGACGAGCGGGAAGACGTCGACCGTACCGGCCCCGCTCGCGGACGACAGCATCGCGAACACGTGCTGGGCCACGGGCAGGCCGCACACCACGCCGGCCTTGCGCGCCCGGACCACGCCGGAGAAGACGGTGCCCTCGGGCAGCAGCGAGCCGGTGACATCGCGGTCCAGCAGCGCCACACCGCCCGCTCCCGCCGCGAGCGAGGTCACGGGCACGCCGAGGTCTTCCGCCAGCGCGGCCGCGACGATGTCGCGGGTCTCGGGGAGCGCGAACGACCCGCCGCTCACGACGGCTCCCCGTGCCCTTCGGCCGGGACGGCGCACGACTCGCCGGCGCCGAGGGGGCCACTGCCGATGCGCACCGGCACCTTGACCGGCTTGCGGCCGCGACGCCAGACCGTGTGCTTGCGCCAGTGGGCGTCGTCGCGCGCGGGGAAGTCGTCGCGCCAGTGCGCGCCGCGGCTCTCGGCGCGATACCACGCCGCGTGGGTGAGGAGTATCGCGAGCGTGACCATGTTCTGGAGCTCCAGCTCGGCCGGCCGCCGCAGGCTGTAGTCGAGCACCGACGCCATGCCTTCGAGCATCGACACCGCCTCCGCCAGGCTGCCCTCGCTGCGCGTCACGCCGACGAAGCCGCTCATGACGCCCTGGACGGTCTCGCGCGCGATGGGGAGCGTCAGCACGGTGCTGTCTTCGGCCGCGGGCGAGACGACCCTCGCGGTGCGCTCGGGCTTCTCGTCCTCGAGCGCGCGCACTATCCGGCGCGAGAAGACGAGCCCTTCCAGCAGCGAGTTCGAGGCGAGCCGGTTCGCGCCGTGCAGGCCGGACGCGGCGCACTCGCCGGACGCGTAGAGGCCCGGCACGCTGGTGCGCCCGTCGATGTCGACCCGGATGCCGCCGATCATGTAGTGCGCCGCCGGCGCCACCGGGATGAGGTCGCGCGACAGGTCGAGCCCGGCCTCGGCACAGCCCTCCCAGACAGTCGGGAAGTCCTCCCTGAGGCGTCGCTCGCCCAGGTGCCGCGCGTCCAGCCACACGTTGGGGCGGCCGCACTTCGCCATGACCTTCTCGATCTCACGCGAGACGATGTCGCGTGGGGCGAGCTCCGCCAGCGGGTGCACGTCTTGCATGAAGCGCTTCTCGTCGCAGTCCAGCAGGTAGGCGCCCTCGCCACGGAGCGCCTCCGTGATGAGGAACTTGGGGCTGGCCGCGGAGTCCAGCGCGGTCGGGTGGAACTGGACGAACTCCAGGTCGCAGATCTCGGCCCCCGCGCGCCATGCGGCGGCGACACCGTCGCCGGTGGCGATGGGCGGGTTCGTGGTCACCTTGAACAGCTGGCCGGCGCCTCCGGTGGCGAGCACCACCGCGTCGGCCCAGAAGACCTCGAGGTCGTGGCCCTTCGGGTCGTAGACCAGCGCGCCGACGCAGCGCTCGCCCGCTGTGAGCAGGTCCACCAGGAAGCGCTCCTCGGCGATGCGGACCTTCGGGTTGCGGCGTACGACCGCGGAGAGCGTGTCCTGGATCTCGGCGCCGGTCGCGTCGCCGGAGTGCAGGACGCGCGGCAGGCTGTGCCCGCCCTCGCGGTGCAGGTCGACCTTGCCCGGCGAGCGCATGTCGAAGTCCACGCCCTGCGCCTGCAGGTCGCGCAGCGCGTCCGCGGCCTCGGTCACGACGGCGCGCACGACGTCCTCGTCGCAAAGGCCCGCGCCGACGACGACGGTGTCGGCCAGATGCAGCTCGATGGAGTCGCCCGCCCCGACCGCGCCGGCGATACCGCCCTGCGCGTACCACGTGTTCGTGTCCGTGACACGCGACTTCGTGACCAGGTCCACCTTGCGACCGGTCGCGGCCGCCCCCAGCGCCGCGGTGAGGCCGGCGATGCCGGAACCCACGACGAGCACGTCCGCGCGGGACTGCGTCAGCCCCTCGGTGTCGAACTCCAGGAGGTAGCGCCGCATGAGCGAGTCGGGCAGCCGCCGGTCCTCGTGGTGACGGCGCGCTGACTCGCCGGGCGCCGTGTGCGTGCGCCTGACCTTGCGCTCGTCGAACCCGGGATCAGCCAATCGCCACCATCCGCTCCACGGCGGCCAGGGCAGCGGCTGCCACGTCCGCGGGCACGACGATCTCGGGCACGAGGTCGCGCACGGCGTCGCGGACCTTCTCCAGGGTGGTGAGCTTCATGTTGGGGCAGACCGGCTCCGGCCCGGGCTGGTAGAAGCGCTTGCCCGGCGCGGCCTTCTGCAGCGCGTGCATGAGGCCGCACTCGGTGACGACGATGAACTCGAGCGCGTCGGACTCGGCGGCGTGGCGCAGCATCTGGCTGGTGGAGAGCACGGCGTCGGCCAGGACCAGGACCTCGGGGCGGCACTCGGGATGCGCCAGGACCTCCGCGTCCGGGTACTCTTCGATGGCCGCGAACACCATCTTCGGCGTGATGCGCTCGTGCGTGGGGCAGAAGCCGTTCCACGCCACGACCTCGACCTCGGGGACCTGCTCGGCCACCCAGTGCGCGAGGTTGCGGTCCGGGGCGAAGAGCACCTTCGGCACGCCGAGCGAGCGGACCACCGCGACCGCGTTCGCGGAAGTGCAGCAGATGTCGGTGAGCGCTTTGACCTCGGCGGTGGAGTTCACGTAGGTCACGACCGGCACGCCGGGATACTGCGCCTTCCATGCGATGAGCTTCTCGGCCGTGATCATGTCGGCCATCGGGCAGCCGGCGTGCTCGTCGGGCATGACGACGCGCTTCGAAGGGGCCAGGAGCTTCGCCGTCTCGGCCATGAAGTGCACGCCCGCGAAAACGATCACCTCGGCGTCGGTCTCAGCGGCGGTGCGCGACAGGCCGAGCGAGTCGCCCACGAAGTCGGCGACGTCCTGGACCTCGGGGCGCTGGTAGTTGTGCGCGAGTATCACCGCGTTGTGGCGCGCGGCGAGATCGCGTACCTCTCGCGCCAGCTCCACGTTGCGGTCCATGCTCGCCCTTCGTCGTCGTGCGCGGGTCTTCGTCACGCCGCCGCGTCAGGCCTCTTCGCAGGTCCCGGGCAGCGGTATCGCCACATTATCTATCAGCCGGGCACTTCCCACACGGGCCGCCACCAGAGCGCGGGCGGGCCGTTGCAGGACCGTCACCGGCTGCAGCGTCTCCGCATCGACGACCTCCGCGTACTCCAGCTCCACACCGCCCTCGCGCTCGATGGTCTGGCGGATGCCGCGTGCCAGCCCGGCTGCGTCGGTGTCGCCCGCGCAGGCCTCGTCGTGCGCGGCCGCGAGCGCGCGGCTCAGCACGCGTGCGTGCGCGCGGTCCTCCGGACCCAGGTAGCGGTTGCGGCTCGACATCGCGATG
>CAZHMA010000139.1:0-4896 GCA_964533555.1 uncultured Eubacteriales bacterium | reverse complement strand
GTGCGGACCTCGTCAAGGGCGCGGCCGTCGGCGCGCTCGCCCTCGTCCAGCACCATGGCGCGCATGGTCTTCTTCTCGAGCTGCTTGAGGCTGGCCTTGATGTCCTTGCCCTTGGCGGCGAGGTCTTCGGCCGAGTAGGTGGCCAGGATCTCGTCCTTCACGGCCTGGACCGCACCCATGCGGGCGTGCTTGTCCGAGTTGTGGAGCGCCGTCTTCATCTTCTCGGCGCCGGCCGCGAAGATCGCGTCCTTGAGCTCGGGATCGATGACCTGGAGCGCCACGTCCATCGGGACGATCTCCAGCTGGGCCAGGAACTTCTCCTGCACCTCACAGAACTTGCCGATGGCCTCCTGCGCGAACATGAGGGCCGCGAGCATGTCCTCCTCGGTGACCTCACGGGCGCCGGCCTCGAGCATGTAGACGGCGTCCTTGCTGCCGGCCACGACGAGGTCCAGATCGGAGGCCTCGGCCTCTTCGAAGGACGGGTTCACCAGGAACTCGCCGTTCTCGTCACGGCAGACGCGGACGCCGGCCAGCGGGCCCTCGAAGGGGATACCGGCGGCGAGCAGCGCGCTCGACGCGCCCATGATGGAGATGACGTCGGGCTGGTTCACCTGGTCGGCGGACAGCACCGTGGCGATGACCTGCACTTCGTTGCGGAACCCGTCGGCGAACGACGAGCGGATCGGGCGGTCGATCATGCGTGCCGTGAGCGTGGCCTTCTCGCTCGGGCGCGACTCGCGCTTGATGAAGCCGCCGGGCAGCTTGCCTGCGGCGTACATCCGCTCCTCGAAGTCGACGGTGAGCGGGAAGAAATCAAGGTCCTTGGGGTTCTTGGACGCGGTGGCCGTGACGAGCACCATCGTGTCGCCCTGACGAACGAGAACCGCGCCGCCGGCCTGCTTGGCCAGTTCACCGGTCTCGAGCGTATAGGTCTTGCCGTACAGTTCGAACGTTTCGGTTACCTTTCCCATCCTCTTCCTCTGCTTCTGCTCGCGGCCCTCGCCGCGGCTGCCTCGTGCTCCCGGGGCCTTCGTGACCCTCCGTCGGAGCGGGAACGTGCCGTATGCACGTCCCTCTATATGCTCGGAAGCGAGAGAGATATCTCCCCCGCTTCCGTACGCACTCTGTTTAGAGCGTCAGCCTAGCCACGAAGGCCAAGCTTGGCGACGATCGCGCGGTAGCGCTCGATGTCGGTCTTCTTCAGGTAGTTGAGGAGCCTGCGGCGCTGGCCGACGAGCTTCAAAAGGCCGCGGCGGCAGTGGTGGTCGTGCTTGTGGCTGCGCAGGTGCTCGGTGAGATCGGCGATACGCCTGGAGAGGAGTGCGACCTGGACTTCTGGGGACCCGGTGTCCGTGTCGTGCTTCTTGTTCTCGCCGATGATCGTGGTCTTGACGTCCTTCTCGAGCGGCATGGAAATCCACCTTTCGTGCATTGATTGTCGCCTCCGTCCGAGAGCGCGCCGGTGGGGGCGGCACTCCAAGCACGGGGCCTGTCTGTAGAGCCGACGTAGTGTAGCACACGAGGCGCCTGCGCACACGGGGCCGGGTGTGGCGGGCGCGCGGGTCCGGCGCTCAGTCGGTGAAGGTGTGCGGCGGCGCGGTATCCACGTCGGCTCGCGTGGTCGGGAATCGTCCCCGTCTGCGGGTCTCCAGGAAGTGCTGGTACTCGTCGATGAGCGCCTCGAGGTCCGCGTAGCTGGTCGTGTCGAACACCCGGTCGCGCATGTACGTCGAGCCCGGCAGCCCTGCCACGTACCACGCGACGTGCTTGCGCATGCGTTTGTAGGCGCGCTCGCCACCGAAGGCGATGAGCGCGCGCCCGTGCTCGCGCGCCATGTCGAGCCGCTCCTCGTAGCTGGGCGGCGGCAGGACCTCTCCCCTGTCAATGAGCGCGCGCGCCTGCCCGAAGATCCAGGGGTTTCCCTGGGCGCCGCGCGCGATCATGACCGCGTCGACCCCCGTCTGGTCGAGCATCGCCTTGGCGTCGGCGGCGGACATGACGTCGCCGCTGCCGATGACGGGAACGTCCACGGTGCTCTTCACCGCGGCGATGACGCCCCAGTCCGCGGTTCCCTTGTAGAACTGCTTGCGCGTGCGCCCGTGGACCGCGATCGCCGAGGCACCCGCCGCCTCCATGGCGCGCGCGAACTCCGGGGCGTTGATGCTGGTGTCGTCCCAACCGGCGCGGATCTTCACAGTGACCGGGACTCCGGCCGATGCGGCGATACGAGAGACGATCTCCGCGGCCAGCTCCGGCGTGCGCATGAGCGCGCTGCCTTCTCCCCTGCTGCAGACCTTCGACACGGGGCACCCCATGTTGACGTCGATGCAGGCGACGTTCTCGGCGTGCCGGTCGATCACGAGGCGCGCCTGGGCGGCCATGATCTCCGGGTCCGCGCCGTACAGCTGCACGGCGCAGGGAACCTCCTCGGGCGCGAACGTGAGCAGCGCCCGTGCGATGCGCGAGTCCGGGTTGAAGTGCAGGGCCTTGGCCCCGACCATCTCCGTGTAGGTCAGCCCTGCGCCCAGGCGTTTGCAGATGCCGCGGAACGGCGCCTCGGTCACCCCCGCCATGGGGCCGAGGACCACGTTGTTGGCCGCGAGCATCGCGCGGAGGTCGTGAAGCGTCATGGATGCAGGATAGCGGGTCGGCGGTCCGCGCGACGGGGTTCTCGCAGGTGGGCAGGGTCGCAGGCTAATGTGTAGAATATGGGTGAGATCGCCCTCTGCCCGCACGTCTCGAAGGACCTGCATGACGCGCGCAAGAATCACCAGGATCTTGATGACCCTAGCGATCTTCGTGCTCGCGTTCTCGGCGTCGGCCGCCCCGGCCTTCGCCTTCGATGAGACCAAGGTCTGGGACGGCTCGTTCGCCCTGTGCATCACGTGCCACAGCGACGGGGGCACCGCGTCCTACACGTACGGCGTGCACGGCAGCTTCACCAAGACCACGAAGTTCTGCGGGGCATGCCACTCGGTCCACGTCGCCAACGTGAGCGGCCGCGACCTCCTTCCCGGTGAGACCATCACGGCAAGCTGCAACACCTGCCATGACGGCACCGGCGGACAGGGCGTCTATCGGGCGATCAAGGCGCGGCTCGGTGTCGAGCCCGCTGCCGCGCACCGCACCGAAACGACGACGATCATCCCCGGCGGCAGCGCCGCCGACGGCGGCAGCGCGACCATGGCCTTCTCGGGCCTCGGCGGCACGCTCACGTGCACCGACTGCCACTCACCGCACGGCAACGACCTTGTTGTCGGGTTCCTCGGCGACCGGCGGCGTGACGGCGGGTTCGGCGTGGGGCCGAAGGTCAGCTCGAAGCTCCTCAAGCGCCGGCCCGGGGGTTCCGCCGTCTCGATCGCCGAGTACGGCTCCGACTGGTGCCTTGCGTGTCACAAGGGGCGCATGTCCGGAGGCGCGATCCACAACCACCCCGCCGAGACCTCTGCGACGGCGTCTCCGTCACAGCCCAACGTGTACGGGAGGACGCCGATCCTGGCGACCAGTCTGTTGACCAGTTCGACGGTGCAGGGCGCCATGGGCGCGGACAACCGTGGCTACCTGATGCCCTACCCGCGCACCACCGGGGCGACGGGGCAGGCCGGCCACGCTCCCATCTGCCAGCAGTGCCATGAGGACGCCCGCAACCCCGGCGTGCTCAACGCCGACGGACGGGCGCAGGTGCAGGCGTTCGTGACCAACAAGCCCATCATGAACCAGCCCGACGGCGCGACTGTCACCGACAATCCCAGGTTCCAGACGTTCCCGCACGAGACAACCAACGCCAAGATGCTGCTGCAGCTGGACGACGACCTGTGCCAGAACTGCCACACGCCCACGTTCCTGCCGTAGCCGGCTACGCGCTACTCTCCCACTCCGCCACCGCGTCCAGGAACAGCCGGCCGTAGCGCTCGAGCTTGGCGCTGCCGACTCCGGTCACCGCGAGCATCTCGTCGCCGGTACGCGGTCGCCTGTGCGCCATGTCGACGAGCGTGGCATCCGTGAACACGACGTAAGCGGGCTTGCCTGCCTCGGCAGCCAGGCGGCGGCGCAGTTCCCTGAGGTGCCCGAACAGGCCGGCGGTCTCGTCGGTGAGCGCGGCGGTCGGTCCCTTGGCCTTCTTCGAGCGCTCCGCTCTGGGTCGTGGAGCTGGCGGCTTCGCCAGCGTGAGCCGCTCCTCGCCGCGCAGCACGGGTGTGGCCGGCGGCAGCAGCTTGAGCGTCGAGTAGTCGGCGACGTCCTGCAGCAGGTAGCCGCGGTGCACGAGCTGCCGTATGAGCGAGGACCAGGCGTCCTTGGACAGGTCCGCCCCGATGCCGTACACGGACAGACTGTCGTGGCCGTTTCCGGCGATGCGGTCGCTGGCGGAGCCCCTCAGGACGTCCACGACGTAACCGGCACCGTAGCGGCCGCCCAAGCGGTACACGGCCGACAGTGCCTTCTGCGCGTCCAGCGTGGCGTCGTATGTGCGCGGCGGATCGTCACACACGTCACAGTGGCCGCAGTCGTGGGCCAGTACCTCCCCGAAGTAGCCGAGCAGCGCGCGCCGGCGGCACGAGACCGAGTCGGCGAAGCCGAGCATGGCGTTGAGCTTGTGGACCTCTACGCGCCGCTGGGCCTCGTCGGGGATCTCGTCCACGAACCGGCCTGCCTGGGCGACGTCTTGCATGCTCCACAGCATGTGGCCGAACGCCGGCAGGCCGTCGCGTCCCGCGCGGCCTGTCTCCTGGTAGTAGCCCTCGATCGATCGCGGCATGTCGTAGTGCACGACGAAACGCACGTCGGGCTTGTCGATGCCCATGCCGAAGGCGATGGTCGCTACCACGATGTCCACGCGGTCGCCCAGGAACTCGTCGTGCACGCGGGAGCGCTCCGCCGCGGGCCATCCGGCGT
>CAZHMA010000138.1:0-4921 GCA_964533555.1 uncultured Eubacteriales bacterium | reverse complement strand
CTCGGCGGCCTCGCGCTCCGGGTAGAGCGCGGCGGGGTGGACGCGCCAGACGCTCGGCGCCTCGGCATCGTAGCCGGCGGCCACCTTCACGAAGAGCTCGCGCTTGTCCGCGAGGCACCGCACGTGGTAGGTGAGCTCGAGGCCTTCGCCCGAGTCGATGGCGAACAGGTCGACGAGCATGCCGTAGCCCGCGCCCTTGAGGGCGGCGAGCGCGGTCTCGACACCGGCGCACTCCAGGCGCACGACGGTGCCGAGCGTCTCGTCGGAAACGCCCGTCACATCGACGCCGGCGGCCGCCAGCGCGCCGGTAACGCTAGCCGCGTCGGGCCGCAAGGCGCTCCCCCGCTCTGGCCTTGATCTTCTCTTGCAGCTGCATGAAGGCGTACTGCATGGACTCCGGCCGCGGCGGGCAGCCGGGGACCCAGACGTCGACCGGGACGATGGTGTCCACGCCCAGCACCACGTTGGGGTACTCGCGGAACGGGCCGCCGGTCGAGGCGCACGCGCCCATGGCGATGACCCACTTCGGTTCGGGCATCTGGTCGTAGAGCTTCTTGAGCGAGTGCGCCATCTTCTTGTTGACTGTCCCGGCGACGATCATCACGTCGGCCTGCCTGGGCGTGCCGCGATGGAAGATGCCGAAGCGGTCGTAGTCGAACCGGGGACCTCCCGCGCTCATCAGGCCCTCGACGGCGCAGCATGCGATGCCGTACGACAGGTACCAGAGGCTGTTGCGCCGGGCCAGGTCGAACAGCTGCTCCGCCCGGATGAAGAGCACGGAGTTCTCGCCGGTGAGACGGTCTAGCGCCACCTGAGAGCCCCCTCTTTCCACGCGTAGGCCAGCCCCGCGGTCAGGATGCCGATGAACACGACCATCTCGACGAGCACGAAGAGCGGCGCCGCGCCGACGTACACGGCCCACGGGTAGAGGAAGACCGTCTCAACGTCGAACAGGACGAAGAGCAGGGCGTAGACGTAGTAGCCGATCCTGAACTGCACCCAGGGAGGGCCCACGGGTTCGCTCCCGCACTCGTAGACCGAGAGCTTCTCGGGATCCGGGCGGCGCGGGGCGAGCAGGCGGGACACGCCGAGCGTCGCGAAAACGAACGCGACGCCGATGACGAGGAACGCCGCAACGACGGTATAGTCGAACGCCAGCCGAGCCTCCATGCGCGATACTCCCCGAGCAGGCCTTCCGGAGACGCTTCCGCACGCTTGCACGCGATGCGGCGACGCCCGGCGACAAGCACCCTCGGATGCCGGTCCGGGCGTCAAGTCGCGCTACTGTACCAAAGGGTTCCTACCCCGACAAGACCGGGGCCAGCATACCCCAAGGGGTACCGGCCGCAGACGGTCAGCGCACGCTCACCGAGACGACACCGGACACCGATCCCATCCTGGCGGCGTCCCCCGCGAACCGCGCCCGGAAAGCGTACGTGCCGCGGACCTTCGGCGTGTAGCGGTACCACCAGTCGCCGGCCGCCGTGTAGGCCAGGCGGGCGGACGAGTACGACCATCGCCCGCTGCCGGGCTTCTTCACCTCGACGATGCAGGGGTCGCGGTAGGCGCCGGGGGTGAGCCGACCGGACAGAGTGAACGGCTTGGGCAGGCGCACCGACGACGTGCTGCGCGCGATCGTGATCGAGGTCTGCACCGGCGCCGGTGCGGGAGCGGGAGCCGGTGCGGGGCCGGGCGCCGGGCCGGGCGCGGGTGCGGCGACCGTGAACGCCACGGAGTGATGCGGCGACTCCTCGTTGCCGGCGCCGTCCACCGACCAGAACTCGAGCGTGTGGGCGCCCACGGATGCGACCGTCACAGCCGTGCCCGCGGTCTGCCCCGCGCCGTCGAGCCGGTAGTAGGTGGCCGCCACGCCCGAGCCGCCCGTGTCGCTCGGCGTGAACGTGATGCTGGCTTTGCCGGTGTAGGACGCGAGCGCGTCGGAGCCCGTCGTCGGAGCGATCGTGTCGACCACGGGGGCGGTACCATAGATGTAGCGGATGCCCGCCACATCACCGCTCGAGAGGGTCCGCTTGACCGAGCCGAGGCCCGAGAAGCCGTACATCACCTTGGCGGAGTCGCCCGAGCCGTAGAGGTCGCGCAGGAACAGCCAGTGGCCGATCTCGTGCAGCGCTATCGACTCGATGTCCATCGTGCTCCCCGAGCCGTCCCCCCACGCGAACGCCGTGCTGAACGTGATGTGCGTCTCCACGATGGTCCCGTTCGAGGCCCATGTGGTCGCCTGGGCGATGACGCCGGAGGGCAGGCCCGAGGCCCAGCTGATGTCGTTGTGACCGTCGCCGCCCACGGGATCGGTGTTGATGACGCCCTCGTCGACGAAGGCGAAGTCGGCACCGGCGCCGTTCCAGACCCCGGCCGCGGCGTCGAAGAGCGACTCGGCCCGCGCCACGCCGCCCGGATTGACCCGGTAGCCGACGCGCGCGTGCGGCGCCGCGGGGAAGCTGTCCGCCCACTGCCTCTGCCCGTTGCCGAACTGCACGTCGATGGCGCGCGTGGCGGTGGCGCCGCCCGCTGTGGTCACCTGGACGGGCTCCGAACCCGCCGACGCCGAGTACCCGTTGACGGTGCCGACCGGCACATCGCACACGATCCGCGTGTCCGACCAGGAATCGATCACGTTCGCGGGGATGCGCGGCTCTCCGGCACGGTAGAAGAAGGTCACCGTCCCCGGGGTCGGACCGAAACCGCTGCCCGTGATGGTGATCCGGGCGCCGATGCCCGCAGCGACCGAGCCCGGGCTGATCGAGCTGATCGCCGGTGCCGTGGCGGCGGTGAGGCCGGACGTGGAGAGCGTGCCCGTGACGACCAGCGGGTCGGCGGCGGCCTGCCCGAACACGATCGACCAGTTCGCGGCGCGCACGGCCGAGGCCAGGTCCGACACGGGCCTGCCGGTGGAGACGATCCGTCCGCCCGCGATGGCGACCTTGCCCTGATGGCCGCCCATCACCCAGCCGCGCGGATCGACGAAGACCGCGCAGGCCTCGCCCGGCAGGAACACCGGCATCTCGTCCACGATCTCGACTATCCCGCTGGGGAGACGGCCGCCGGGCACGTACACCGTCGCTACGGGACCGGGTGCGCCCTTGAGGGTGTCCGCCACGGCGATCCTCACGGCGGTACGGGCGTCGCCGCCGTGCACCTCGACGGATGTGGACAGCACGGTCCCCACGACGACGGTCGCGGCGCGGCGTGACATGTCCTGCGTGGTGAGCCGCTCTAGCGTCGTGGCCCGCGCGGGTACGGGGGCCACGGCCAGCGCCAGGCACATCCCGAGGACCGCGAGCACCAGCGCCCGCGTCCTCACGCTCCGGCCGTCGATAGCGATCGCGTTCGAACCCATCTTCACTCCCGTTCGGTGCAGGCTCGTAGTGCCCCGCACCGGTGTCGTCCATCAGCCATTCTTATCGGCCGCCCGGCTACCGCGCAGAAGAGGCAGGCGCCGCTCTTCCGACGGGCGTGGTCGTCCCACTTGCCGCGCGTCACCGCGGTCGCGCGCGACGCCCGCGGAACGCGGCGGGACGCCGTTGAGCACGAACGCTGCCAAAGCGCCCCGGCCGGGCGAAGGACCGCCGAACGGCCGGCACTCGGCGGCCGCTCAAGGGCTGCGTGCCGTTCGCCGATATTGAAGTGCCGCACGGCCTCAGAATCCCGTGAATGGGCCCGCGCGGCGTGAAGTCGCGCTACGGTACCAGCGGCGTGACATCCTCGCGCGATGAGGACCGTGTATCCGCGGGGCAGCCGACACGATGCATGACTGCCGCAAACAGCAACACCCGGAGGTATCACGTGCGACGTCGCAGTATACGGACACTCCTGATCGCCGCCGCGATCATCACCGCGGCGGCCCCCGGGCTCGCAGCGGGAGTCGCAGGCGCGGTCGCCATGAACGACTCGATGAACACGGAAGCACGCCGCACCATCGTGGAGCACGGTTCCGTCGCCTCGTCTCTGGTGTCCGACAGGCTGAAGGCGACCGTCGACGCACTCGAGGTCATCGCCGCCGATCCGCACGTGCTCGACGCGTTCACGCCATCGAAGGCGTTCGACGTGTCGGTCGGACTGCGCCGCTCGCTGCCGTCCACCGGCCTGAGCTACGTGCTGCTCGTCGACCCGAGCGGGCACGTACTGGCCTCGAGCGGCCTCAAGAGCGGCTTCGACCGCTCGCCCGACCGCGTGCACGACTCCGCCGCGAACGGACGTGCCGCGTCGGGCGTCGCACTGCTGTCCGAGCGGGAGCTCGACGAGGTCGATCTGGCCGCGGCACGCGGCATCGAGGTCGTCGCCAAGGGCGGGACCACGAAGCGGACCCGCGTGGCGGGCGCGCTCGGGCTGACGGCGGCGGTGCCGCTGGTCGGCAGCAACGGCAAGGTGCGCGCCGTGCTGATCGGGGTCGAGGTGCTCAACCGGTCGAACGGGCTCGTGGACACCATCGCCGGGCGCCTCGGCGGCACCGCGACGGTGTTCCAGGACGAGGTGCGCATCTCGACGACCGTCCGCAACGCGGAGGGGGCACGCGCTCTGGGAACCATCGCCTCGGACGTCGTCCAGCAGCAGGTGCTCGAGCGCAGCGGCGAGTACGTCGGCGAGGCCAAGGTGCTGGACTCGACGTTCATGACCCACTACGAGCCGCTCCGCGACATGACCGGCAAGACGCTCGGCATGCTGTACGTGGGTATCCCGCTCGATCCTTACGTCCAGGCCCGCAACATCTTCATCCTGCGCTTCGTGTCGGTGGTCGCGGTGTGCATCGCGATCGTGGCGGTCGTCGCCGCGTTCGGAGCGCGCGCGCTCACGCGCCCGATCATCGCGGTGAGCGATGCGGCGGCCGCGGCGGCGGCGGGCGATCTCGGCCACACCGTGCCCGGATCGCGCATCGAGGAGATCGCGCGCCTGTCGGATTCGT
>CAZHMA010000137.1:0-4992 GCA_964533555.1 uncultured Eubacteriales bacterium | reverse complement strand
AGGGGTGATGTTCGAAGCGTCCCGCGCCGGGTTTCCACCGTCCCCGACTCTCTGAGGCTGGGATTGGCCTCTACTACTCCCCGTCAACGCCTGATAGCTCTATTGGTTTGAGACGCGAGTATAGGGGACGAGCGGAAGGGCGGCAACCGAGGTCGCCGCCCTTCACGCGCACCACGTGGTATGGCAGGGCCGCTACGCCGGAGGCGGCGTGTACTCGCCCAGTCGGTAGCCCACACCGTTGTACTTCCACTTGCCCGACCTGATGAGCGCCGCCTTCTCGGTCTCGGACGTCGTCCAGATGTAGGAGTTGGCCGAGCGGCAGTAGAGGCGATACACGGGCTTGCCGGTCGTCATCGAGACGTAGCCGGCCAGGCAGTCGACCCGGTACGTCGGCCTGCCGCCCGAACGCAGCCGCAGAGCGGCCGCCATCTCGGTGGGCGACGCCGTGTAGAAGTAGCGCTGGCCGGGCTTGTTGTACAGCCGGTACAGCGGCACCACGTTGGCCGTTGAGCTCGTGTCGATGTTGAAGACCACGCCCTGATACTTGATGTAGGTCTGCTTGCGGGCTATCACGCGGAACCGCTCGCCCTCGGACATCGTGAAGAAGTACGCGCCCGTGGTCTTGTTGTAGAAGCGATACATCGGGCGCATCCGGGGCGCCGCCTGCGGGTCGCCGAAGAACCGCAGGTAGATGTTCCACACGTTGGACTGCGGGTAGTACGGCGTGTAGGTGTAGAGGTTCCACGTGATCTGGTTGGCCGGAACGATGATGATCGAGTGGTTGTCGGGATAGCTCCACACGGTCTTGGGCTTGCCCGCATACCACGCATACGGCCCGGTGGTCTGACCGAGCTTCTGGGTGCCCGTCCAGACCTGGTCGCCGAAGCCGGGATGGCTGTCGGGGCTGCCGGCATAGACGCCCGCGCCCATCGCGTGCTCCAGATGGTAGGCGGTGCCATACGTGTGCGTGGAAGTCGCCAGGTGGTAGGGCTGGGAGATGAGCGACTGCTCCTTCTCCAGAGTCGCCAGCACCAGCTTGGGGTTCACGTTCCAGTACTGGCACGCCTCGAAGATGATCTGCGACGCGGGCTTCACGACGGTGCTGTGGAGGCCGTTCGGACCGCCTTCCGCGCAGGAGTAGGTCTTGAGCACTCCGCCCTGGGAGTCCAGGAACGCCTGGATGTCGGCGCGTGAGAGCGAGTTCGCCGCCCGCATGGTCTCGTCGGAGAAGACGTTGAGCGGATCGAACGTCGCGGCGGACGCCACAGCGGGCAGCGCGAGGACCGCGACCGCGACCGCGATGGCCAGCGCGGTCCTCAGACCTCGGGACATGGACCGGGAAGGACTCGTGTCGCGTGGGATCATCGGTGCAGACGCCTCCTGAGGTCCCGCGGCCGCGTGCGGCGTGGCGGGGGTTCGGCGCGGACCTGCCTTGGCGTGGGCGGCCCGGGTTCGCGTCCATTCTACCACCGTGAGCGTATGGGCGCTCCGGCCCCGCGTCCGCCGCGCCCGCTCCGGTGCGCGTCCGACGGGCATACTTGATGCCATGACGGACACCGCTCTGGTCTACTCGCCCGGCATGGCGGGCTACCGCCTGGGGCCTCTGCACCCGCTCCGTCCGGAGCGGGTCACGCTCGCGGTCGCGCTCATGGAGGCGTACGGGCTGGTGCCCGCGGGGACCACCGAGGGCCGTGCCGACAGGGCCCGTGGAGCCACCATGCCGCTCACCGTGGTCGACCCGTCGTCGGCCTCGGACGAAGACCTGCGCCTGGTCCATGCGCCCGAGTACATCGCGGCGGTCCGCGAGGCGGGCGAGCACCCCGAGCGCTTCGCCGCGCGCTACGGGATCGGATCACTCGACACCCCCGCGTTCCCCGGCATGCACGAGGCCGCCGCGCTCATCGCGGGGGCGACCATGCGGGCGGTCCGCGACGTCGTGGGCGGCCGCGTGCGAAGGGCCTTCTCTGTCGCGGGCGGGCTGCACCATGCGCACCGCGACCACGCCTCGGGCTTCTGCGTCTACAACGACGCCGCTGTCGGCATCGCCGCGGCGCTCCGCGAGGGGCCTGAGCTGCGTGTCTGCTACATCGACATCGACGCCCACCACGGCGACGGCGTCCAGGCGGCCTTCTACAGCGACCCCCGCGTGCTCACGATCTCGGTCCACGAGACGGGGCTCGCTCTGTTTCCCGGGACCGGGTTCACGCGGGAGCGCGGTGCGGGTGCCGGGCTCGGCGCCGCCGTGAACGTCCCCCTCCCGCCGATGGCGACCGACGGGTGCTACCGCCTGGTGTTCCGGGAGGCGATAGCGCCTCGCGCGCAAGCGTTCGCGCCCGACCTGATCGTCGCGCAGTGCGGCGCCGACGCGCACCACGACGATCCGCTGACAAGCCTCGGTATGACCCTGGGCGGGCACGCCTGGCTCGCGCGATCGCTCGTCGCCCTGGCGGAGTCCGCCTGCGGCGGGCGCATCGTCGCGCTCGGAGGAGGCGGCTACGGGTGGGAGAACGTCGTCCCCCGCGCCTGGACCGGCGTCGCAGCGGCGCTCGCTGGCGTCGAAGTGCCCGACACGCTGCCGGAGGTGTGGCGCGTCATCGCGCGGGAAGCGTCCGGAGTCGAGCCTCCGCTGGGTCTCACTGCAGACAACCCCTCGGTCGACCCGGCAACGGAGGAGCGCCTTCTGGCCGAGACGCGGTCGGTCCTCGCGCAACTGGATTCGGGCGTCTGACACCGCGCGCATTTCGCGCGCGCCTGCGCGCGGCCCTGAGCGAGTCCTACAGGCCGCCGCCCTCGACGACGACCCGGTGGCCGGTGCCGTCCGGCCTGATCGCGGAGACCCGCGTCGCCTCGCCTTGGATGGCGTTGCCTTCGACCAGGAACACCTCGCCGCCGTCCGCGCTCCAGTTCATGAAGTAGCCGTCCAGCCGGGGGGTCAGTGAGACGGGCGGACCGCCCGAGGTGCGCAGCGCGAACAGCCGGGAGAAGCCATCGTCCCCGCTCTCGGCGTAGACCAGCCAGCGCCCGTCCGGGGACAGCGCGAGGTCGCTGAAGGAGACGCGCGAGCCGGACGCCGGTGTCTTCACGAGCGTCCGCAGACCGCCCCCGTCCCACCCCGCGAACCGCAGCGAGGGCGTGGAGGCCGCACCGTCGCCCGACACGGCGCCGCCGGCGTCGGCCACATACAGTCCCGAGGCGGCAGGACACACGTCCGACGCCGCGACTCGCCCGGCGACGGTGACGCGAACGCCGGTCGAGAGCACCGCGACGACGCTCGTCTGCCCGAGCAGAGCAGTCGGATTCGGCACGGCGACGACGGTCTTGCCGTCTGCCATGACCCGGCCCCGGGACCCCTGCAACAGCACGCGCGATCCCGCACCGCCTGCGTCGACCCTCGCGACCTCCTCGAAATGCCCGCCAGCGCCCTGACGGGTGTACGTCACGAAGGACGAGTCCGCGGCCCACGAGGGGCGGTAGGGCAGCGCCGGCCCGACGGGCTTGGTCCGCCCCGTCGTGACGTCTATGAGGCGCAGTGTCCCGGCGCCCGGATCGACGTACGCGATGGTCAGGCCGTTGGGCGAGAGCGAGAACACCCCGGCGGCCGCGTTGTACACCGCCCGGGCGTTTCCGCCGTGTTGGCCGGAGATCCAGACGGAGCCACCCGCCCGGTAGGCGATCAGCGGGGCACGCCCGGCCGGCACGGTCCCGGCGACCGGCCCCGTCGGCTCGACGGAGCCCGTCGCCTCCAACCCTCCCGTGGCGGCCACCGACGAGCTGGGGACCTCGGACGGGACGGTGATCGGCGACTCGGCGTCCTTCGGGGAGGACGGCTCGACCGGCCGCAGGGCGAAGTACAGTCCGATGCCGATTGCGACCACCAGCAGTGCTGCTCCCGCGATGCCCCCCGCGAGCCACAGCCGATGGCGCGAGTCGAGGCCGCCCCAGTAGCCGTGGTCCGGCGCGGTGACCGGCCCGAGTACGTCGGGTGTCACATCGGCCACGGTCGGTGCGGCGCCCGCCGGCGTATCTGCCGGTCCGGGCGCTACGTGGCGCTTCTCGCGCTCGAGCACGTCGGGCACGTGGCGCCTGCGCTCGATCCTTCCGTGCTCGTCGACCATGTCGTCTCCCGCGCTCCGGGCCCGGCTACAGCCGCGCGATTATCGCGTCCGCATAGGCCTGCGTGCCGACGCAGCCCTCGGTCGAGCCCGTGTTGGTGCGCTTGATGTCGTAGGTGACGCTCACGCCCTCGGCGAGGACAGCCTTCACGGCCGCGAGCACCCGGTCTCCGGCATCGTGCTCGCCGAGGTGGTGCAGCATGAGCGCGGCGGTGAGCACCTCCGCCGTGGGGTTGGCCATGTCCTTGCCGGTGTACTTGGGCGCCGAGCCGTGCACCGGCTCGAACACGGCGTAGTCCGCGCCGATGTTGGCGCCGGGCGCGATGCCCAGCCCCCCGACCAGGCCGGCGGCGAGGTCGCTCACGATGTCGCCGTAGAGGTTGGGAAGCACCATGACGTCGAAGTCCTCCGGGCGAAGGACGAGGCCCATGCACGTGGCGTCCACGATGCGGTCCTCGAACTCGACACGGCCCTCGTACTCCGCCGCGATCTCGCGCGCGACTTTGAGGAACAGGCCGTCCGAGTACTTCAGGATGTTGGCCTTGTGCACGGCCGTGACCTTCTTGCGGCCGTTGGCCAGCGCGTACTCGAACGCCCAGCGCCCGACGCGCGAGGACGCGGTCACGCGGATGGGCTTGGGCGAGGTGCCGGAGTCGGGGCGGCACGCCCCCGCCCCTTGTATGCCCAACCCATCGTTTGTATCGTTGGAAATGGTGCCACTGGAGCCACTGGAGGAAGCTCCACCGGAGTTTGTGCAGCCTCGAAAGCAGTTTCAAGAGCAGCCGGGATTTCCTCCCCGTTTTCTTCGAAATTGTCGAATTCATCTTGAAGGATTTTGAACCACGCAGCGCTCGCAATGCTAGCAGTACCCTCTGGGAAA
>CAZHMA010000136.1:0-5064 GCA_964533555.1 uncultured Eubacteriales bacterium | reverse complement strand
GACAGCAGGCGGTCGTCTAGACCCAGGTTGTCGAAACTCAAGTTGTGATCTCCTTCGCGGCGCGCGTTTCATAGCGGCGCCTGTGGCAGACGCGATTCGATCCGTCAGCCACGAGTGAGTGAGCGAAGGACGACCGGGTCTTGGGTGTTCGCGAGCCCGTTGTGGGCACGCGGTGTGCACACAGTATAGGGGCCGACGTGCCGGAAAGCGAATCGGGGGCCATCCGCGCATGGTCCAATGGCTCCTTCCGGCTCAATCACTACTGCTTCAGTCAGGAATGGCATGCTCCTCGCATCAGGAGTGTCCCCGGGCGCGATCGCACGGACGCCCGACCGTGCAAGGAGCCAAGCATGACCAGACGAGCCGCACAGGCCGTGTTCGACGCGACACCCACCCTCGAGGGCGCCGGTGTGCGCCTTCGCCGCGCTTTCGGCTTCGGCAGCGAGCGCTCGTTCGACCCGTTCCTGATGCTCGACGACTTCCGCGCGGACGACCCCGCGGACTTCGATGCCGGCTTCCCCTGGCACCCGCACCGCGGGATCGAGACGATCACCTACGTGCTCAGGGGCGATGTCGAGCACGCGGACAGCCTCGGCAACAGCGGCGTGATCGGCAGCGGCGACGTCCAGTGGATGACCGCCGGAAGCGGCATCGTGCACCAGGAGATGCCGAAAGGCGACGGCGGACACATGTGGGGCTTCCAGCTGTGGGCGAACCTGCCCGCTGCCGAGAAGATGACCGAGCCGCGCTACCGCGGCCTGACCGGCGTCGACATCCCGGAGGTGCGCCGCGAGGACATCGGTACGTGCGTGCGTGTCATCGCCGGCGAGGTGGACGGAGTCCGCGGCCCGGTCGAGGGCATCGTCATCGACCCGCAGTACCTGGACGTCACCGTCCGGCCCGGCTGCACCTTCGAGCACGGGATCGAGCCCGGACACACCGCTTTCGCCTACGCCATCGAGGGCGGCGGCGAGTTCGCCCCCGAGGCCGACCTGGTCAACCGCCAGGTGGTGCTGTACACGGACGGCGACAGCGTCCGCGTCCGCGCGGGCGACACAGGCGTGCGCTTCCTGCTGCTGTCGGGGCGACCGCTGCGCGAGCCGATCGCGTGGGGCGGACCCATCGTCATGAACACGCACGAACAGCTGCGCGAGGCCTTCGCGGAGTATCGGGACGGCACGTTCATCAAGCATCCCGTGCCGCAGGTCTAGGCAGCGGGGCCGCCCCGGCCGGGCGTGGTTCGTTGCCCCGGCCCCGCGACCGTGCTACTATCGCGCGGCTGTCCCCAGCGCCCGGTCGGAAACCGTGCGCGACCATGGAGGGAACGAAACATGAGGACCGGAATCCACCCCGAGTACGTCGAGTGCAAGGTGCACTGCTCCTGCGGTGCCGAGTTCACGACGCGCTCGACCAAGCCCACGCTCCAGATCGAACTCTGCTCGCAGTGCCACCCGTTCTACACCGGCAAGCAGAAGTTCGTGGACACCGGCGGTCGCGTCCAGCGCTTCGCCGACAAGTACGCCGGCTCCAAGGACACCGTGATCGCCAAGGCCGCTGCCGAGAAGGAAGCGCGCCAGAAGGCGCACGAGGAGTCGCAGGCCGCCGCCAAGGCCGCCCGTGCCGTCAGGGAGGCCGCCGAGGCCGAGAAGGCGCGCAAGGAAGCCGACAGGGCCCCGAAGGCCAAGGCCGTCGAAGCCGTGGCCGAAGAGGTCGTCGCTGACGAGGCCGTCGAGACGTTCGAGGAGGCTCCCGTCGAGGAGGCCGTCGCCGAGGTCGAGACCGCCGAAGAGCCCGCGGCCGAAGAGTCCGCCGAGTAGCACACCACGTTGGTATGATGGGGAGGCGGCCGTCCCGCAAGGGCGCCGCCTCCCTTGTCTTTACCTCGAGAGGTTGACGCGATGGACGTCCGGCTCCTCTACCACACACCCGATCCCGAGCGCGCCATCGCGGCTGCCGCCCGGCTCTGCTACGCCCCTGTCGGCGCGGCCGAGCTTCTGGAGCAGATGACCGACGAGGCCGTTCGCCGCGTCCTCAAGACCGTCATCACCTCCGGCCATCTATCCACGCTGGAGCACGCCAGCTACACCTTCGCGATCGACGGTGTCTCGCGCGCCATGACCCACCAGCTGGTCCGGCATCGGCTGGCGTCGTACAACCAGCAGTCGCAGCGCTACGTCAGCTACGACGATCCAGCCTTCATCGTGCCGCCGGAGATCGACGCCGACCCCGAGAAGCGCACCGCGTTCATCCACGCCTGCGGCGACGCGTTCATGGCCTACCGGGCCATGCTCGACGCCGGCGTGAAGCCCGAGGACGCGCGCTACCTGCTCCCCAACGCCATGGAGACCAAGATCGTCGTCACCATGAACGTCCGCGAGCTGCTCCACTTCCTGGAGCTGCGCTGCTGCAAGCGCGCACAGTGGGAGATCCGCGAGGTCGCGCTGGAGATGCTCGCGCTCGCCGAGCCGACGGCGCCCTACATCTTCCTGGACGCCGGCGCGGCATGCCGCCGCGGTCCCTGCAGCGAAGGCAAGATGACCTGTGGCGACCCCTATCCGAAGGCCTCCAAACGTGACTGATCACGCGCACGACCACGCCAAGCCCACGCATATCGGCGGTCAGGCGCTCATCGAGGGCGTCATGATGCGCGGCAAGATCAACTGGGCCGTCGCCGTGCGTACCGCCGACGGCTCGATCCACGTCGAGGAGCACGACCTGCCCGGCGGCGTGAAGACCGGCTGGAAGAAGTGGCCGGTCTCACGCGGCATCTGGGCCATGTACGAGACGCTCGCCCTGGCGCTCAAGGCCTTCGCCATCTCGGCCGAGTACGCGTCACCTCCGGGGGCCGCTGCGGCGGCGCCCGACGAGGAACCGGTCTCGCTGAGCAAGGGCGAGATCGGGCTGACCATGGTGCTGGGTGTCGCCCTGTCGGTCGGGCTGTTCATCGTGCTGCCGGCGCTCGTGACCAACTGGATGGTCGGCACGTCCACCGCGCGGCCGTTCACGTGGAACGTCGTCGACGGCGTGCTTCGGCTCGTCGTGTTCTTCGGCTACATCTGGGGCGTCGGGCTCATGCCGGACATCCGCCGCGTGTTCGCCTACCACGGCGCCGAGCACAAGTCGATCCACGCCTACGAGCACGGCATGCCGCTCGACGCCGAGCACATCCAGAAGTACGGGACGCTGCACGTGCGCTGCGGCACGGCCTTCCTGCTCATGGTGATGGTCATCGCGATCCTGGTGTTCTCGCTCGTGCCGGGCAAGGCGATCCTCGCCGCGTGGGGCGTGACGGCCGGGCCGCTCGTGGTGCTGTTCAACATCGCGATCAGGATCATCCTGCTGCCGCTCGTGGCCGGTCTGGCCTACGAGGTGACGGTGAAGTGGGCCGGCAACCGCCCGGAGAACCCGTTCGTGAAGGTGCTCCTGTGGCCGGGTATGCAGATGCAGCGGATGACGACGCGCGAGCCGGACGACGGCATGGTCGAAGTCGCCGTGGCAGCGATGCAGGCGGTCGTCGACCGCGAGGCGCGCGAGGCGGCAGGCCCGGGCCCTTCGGCCGAAGAGGGCGCCGCCGAGGTGCCGGTGCCGGCGCTCGACTAGGGAGCGGACGTGGGCGACGCGGGGGAGCGCGAGGGCGGGCCGTTTTCGCTGACCACGCGCGGGGACACGCAGTGGACGAAGCTCGTCCCCTGGGTGGTCGTCGTGCCGCTGGGCGCGATCGCGGTCTACCTGCTGGTGTCCGGGCCGCTCACGGCCACACGGGTGGTTCCCGCGGTCGGGATCGTGTTCGCGGCGCTCATCGCGTCCGGCGGGGCCATCGCCTCGTTCACGCCGGGCGCCCGTGCGTGGGCGCGCCGCAGCGCGATCGTGACGGCGGACGGCATCACCGTCGTGCGCCCGGGGCGCGAGCCCTTCACGCTGCGCTTCACGGCGATCGGACGCGTCCACACCCATCCCGAGTCCACCGGCCTGCGCATCCCTCCGGTGGTCCAGCTCGTCACCGACTTCTACGGCATCGACGGTCGCCGCGTGCCGGAGCTCGCCACGCACCACTCCAGCTACCGGTACGCGATGCGCTCCACCGAGGCGAACCCCGACGGGCCGGCCTTCCTGCGCGCGCTCGAGAGCGCGCCGGTGGCGCTGGACGCCGCGACCGTCGCGCTGGTGGACCTGGCGTACCGGACGGAAGCCGGCGGTCTGGACGGCGTCTCGCCACGCGCGGTCGCCGAGGCGAAGGCCGGACGGCACTGGCACGCGCTGCGGATCGCGGAGCAGGACGCGCGCGAGAGCGAGCGCACCTCGGCCCTGCTCGTCCGGTTGAGCCTGGCGCTCGCGCACGAGGCGGTCGACACCGCGCGCGCGGGGGCGGGGGACCACCCGGGCGACCCGACGTTCACCTGGTTCCTGGCCAACGCGCTGTTGGCCGACGTCGGAGTGTCGGAGAACCCCGGGCCGGCCGCGCTTGCGCATCGCGCCGAGCTGCGCGCCGAGGCCCGCGGCCTGCTGGAGAAGCTGGTCGGCGACCCGGTGTGGGGCGAGGCGGCGTCGCGCGAGCTGAGCGTGCTCGGGCGCAGGGGCGGGCCCGACCGGAAGCGATAGCCCCGCCGTGGCGAGTGCTAGACTGCTCAACGCGACATCCGAACACCCCGGCTCCCTGGCGGGAGCTGTGACCGACCGAAGAAGGCGCGTCTTACATGCGTGAGAAGCTCGAGATGATCCTCAAGGCCTACGACGACCTGACCGCCCGCATGGGCGACCCGGAGGTCGTGAGCGACCAGAAAGAGTACGCGCGGCTCGCCAAGGAGCACCGCGCGCAGATGCCGCTGGCCGAGAAGGCGCGCGAGTTCCTGGGGGCGCTGGACGCCCTCGAGTCCGCCAAGGAGATGCTGCACGCGGAGAGCGATCCCGAGCTCAAGGAGATGGCCTCCGACGAGATCCGATCCATCGAGGATCGGCTGCCCACGCTGGAGGAAGAGCTCCACGTCATGATGCTGCCGTCGGACCCGAACGACGAGAAGGACATCATCGTCGAGATCCGCGCGGGCGCCGGCGGCGACGAGGCGG
>CAZHMA010000135.1:0-5069 GCA_964533555.1 uncultured Eubacteriales bacterium | reverse complement strand
TTTTCGAAGCTGCTCGGTGGCGCTGCCAACCGTGTCCAGGCTGAAGCGGCCACCGCAGGATGGGCGGCTGCGCTGCTGGCCGGGCTTGCCGGCTTCTTCCAGATCAGCGGCTCTCGGGCAGTGGACCGCCGCCTCGCCGCCGCCGGTCATCACCCCGCCGATGTCGTGCGCGGCCGTCTCGGGGCCGGCTTCGCGCTTGCCCTCTTGGCGGCGGCCGGGGGTCTCGTCGCTCTGGGCGTACGAACCGGGACCACCGCCCCGGCGCGCGCCGTCGCCACGACGGGGGTAATCGCGGTCAACTACCTCGGCCTGGGGGGGCTCGGCCGCTGCCCTCCGACTTCCCGGGGGGATAGAGGTTGATCGCGGGGCTCGCGTCGGTGGTGCTGGTCGTCGAGGCGGACCTCCCGAGCGGCACCTTCAGCACCGCCGACCATGCGCTCGACGCGGGTCGTACCGTCCTCGCGGTCCCCGGTTCGGTCTTCTCGGCCACCTCCCGGGGCTGCAACCGCCTGATACGGCAGGGGGCGCACCCGGTCACGGACGTGTCGGACCTCGCGGAAGAGCTTGAGGCCGCCGATCTGATCGGGGGTTCTCGTGACGCGCAGTCGAGTCCTCTCGCGCGCGCTTCGGCGTCGCACGGCCCGACAGGCCGGCTCGAGGCCGCGCTGTCCGCGAACCCCATGCGTCCGGACGACGCGGCGCGCGAGCTTGCGCTCGATGTCGTGACCGTGGCGCGCATGCTCGCGTCCCTCGAGAGGAAGGGAACGATCGCACGCTACCCGGACGGCCGCTACGGTCCGCTCGGACGGCGGTGAAGCTACAATGCTAGGCGCGTGGCGCACCCGCGTCCGCACTTCAGCTCCGCCGACCGGAGAGCCCTGTGAGCGACCGTCACGTCACTGTCATCGGAGGAGGCCTCGCGGGCTGCGAGGCCGCGTTCCAGCTCGCCGTTCGCGGTGTCCCGGTCACGCTCCACGAGATGCGCCCCGCCGTTTCGAGCCCGGCGCATCACACGGATCGGCTCGCGGAGCTCGTGTGCTCGAACTCGTTCAAGTCGCAGGACCCGGCCACGGCGTCGGGCATGCTCAAGACCGAGCTGATCGCCATGGGCAGCCTCATCATGCGCTGTGCCCGGCACGCCGCGGTCCCGGCCGGGGCGGCGCTCGCGGTCGACCGCGAACGCTTCACGGAGGCGGTCGAGGCATCCCTCGCAGCCATGCCCGCGCTGACGATCGTGCGGGACGAGGTGACGGCCGTCCCTGACGGCCCCGTCATCGTCGCCACGGGCCCGCTGACCAGTCCCGGGTTCGAAGCGGCGCTGAGCGCGCTCGTGGGCGAAGGCCGCCTCGCCTTCTTCGACGCGGCGGCACCCATCGTCACAGCGGACTCGCTCGACCGCGACGTCTGTTTCGCGGCATCCCGCTACGACAAGGGAGAGGGGAGCGACTACCTCAACTGCCCGATGGACAGGGACGAGTACGAGGCGTTCATCGACGCGCTGCTCGCCGCCGACCGCGTCACGCTTCGCGAGTTCGAGACCGCCGACCTCTTCCAGGCGTGCCAGCCCGTCGAGGAGGTCGCGCGCAGGGGTCGCGACGCCGCCAGGTTCGGCGCGCTGAAGCCGGTGGGTCTCACCGATCCGCGGACCGGCCGCAGACCGTGGGCCGTCGTGCAGCTGCGCGCCGAAGACCGGGCCGGGACCGCGTACAACCTGGTCGGCTTCCAGACGAACCTCACGTTCCCCGAGCAGCGGCGGGTCTTCTCCATGATCCCGGGCCTCGGCCACGCCGAGTTCCTCCGCTACGGGGTGATGCATCGCAACACGTTCGTCGACGCCCCGCGACTCCTGACCCGCGACCTCGCCCTACGCGAGCACCCCGGCGTGCGCCTGGCGGGCCAGCTCACCGGTACCGAGGGCTACCTCGAGGCCGCCGCATCGGGTCTGCTCGCCGCGCTCGGCACCTTCGCCGCCGAACGCGGGCTGGGTCCCGTGGTGCTTCCGTCCGAGACGGCCTTCGGAGCGCTCGTGGACCACGCCACGGATCCGGCCACCGCCCCGTACCAGCCGATGCACGTCAACTTCGGCCTCATGCTTCCCCTGGAGCCGCCCATCCGCGACAAGCGGGCCAGATACCAGGCGTACGCCGATCGCGCCCAGAGCGCGCTGCAGGGGCTTCTGAGGGCCCGTCCGGAGTTGGACACGGCCGCGGCCACGAGCGCGCTGGAGGGGATCTTGCCGTGACGTCGCCCGACCCCGCGGCGCTCGTCGACCGCTATCTCACGCATCTCCGCGTCGAGCGGGCGCTGTCACCCGAGACGGTCCGCGCGTACGCGGCCGACCTTGCGCGCTTCCTGGACTGGTGCGAGCGGGAGAAGGCCGATCCGCTCGCGCTGACCCCGCAGCGGCTGCGCCGCTACCTCGTAGAGATGGATGCGGCCCGTTACTCCCGCCGTACCATCGCGCGGCGCCTCTCCGCCGTGCGTTCCTTCTTCGCGTACCTCGGCGAGGCCGGCGTGGCGGCGCTGGACGCCGCTGCCGTCGTCGCGACTCCGAAGATGCCCGCCCGGCTTCCCAAGATCGTGCCCGGTGACGTGCTGTCGGCGCTCCTCGACGCACCCGATCCGACCACGCCGACGGGCGCGCGTGACGCGGCGATCCTGGAGATGCTCTACGCCACAGGCGCCCGTGTGAGCGAGATCGAAGGGCTGTCGCTCGGGGACGTCGACGTGGCCGAAGGCCAGGTCCGGGTGACCGGCAAGGGGTCCAAGCAGCGCATCATCCCGCTGCATCGCGAGGCCGTGAGGCGGATCCGGCACTATCTCGCGCACGGTCGTCCGCACCTGCTCCGCGACCCTGCGGAGACGGCGCTGTTCCTCAACCGTCTCGGAACGCGACTAACCGACGGCGGCATCCGCCGCACGATGCGCCGCTACATGGACCTGGTCGGCGGCGCGGCGGGCCTCACGCCTCACACGCTCCGACACACGTTCGCGACCCACCTCCTGGAAGGTGGCGCCGACCTCAGGTCGGTCCAGGAGCTGCTCGGTCACGTTGCGCTGTCCACCACCCAGATTTACACTCACGTGGGAACCAAGCGGCTGCGGACCGTTCACCGCGAGTCCCACCCCCGTGCTTGATCATCTGAAGGGGCTTTGCAGATGAAACAATCCCAGCAGCCGCGGGCTGACCTCGCGTCGCTGTGGGCATCATTGAAGGCAGATGGCGACCAGGACTCTCGCGAGCACCTGATCCTCTACTATTCGCCGTTGGTGAAGTACGTGGCCGGCCGCGTCTCGGCCAACCTCCCTCAGACGGTCGAGAACGCCGACCTCATCTCGTACGGGATCTTCGGGCTGATCGACGCTATCGAGAAGTTCGACGCCGACCGCGGCATCAAGTTCGAGACGTACGCCATCGCGCGCATCAAGGGCGCGATCATCGACGAGCTTCGCGCCATGGACTGGGTGCCTCGCAGCGTGCGCGCGCGGGCCCGCGACATCGAGCGCGCGTACGTCACGCTCGAGGGTAAGCTCAAGCGCTCGCCGTCCGACGCCGAGGTCGCCGAGGAACTGCAGATCTCGGTGCGGGACTTGCAGGACACCTTCACAAAGCTCTCGTACACCTCGGTCGCGTCGTTCGAGGAGCTGTGGACACCGGGCAGCGAGAAGGACGAACGCACCAGCCTGATGGCGATGCTCCGCGACGACAGCGCCGAGGACCCCGTCGCGATGTTCGAGACCGAGGAGATCAAGACCATCCTCGCGTCCGCCATCGAGCGGCTGCCCGAGCGGGAGAAGATGGTCATCGCGCTCTACTACTACGAGGGACTGACCCTCAAGGAGATAGGCGAGGTGCTCGGCGTCACGGAGTCGCGCGTCAGCCAGCTGCACACCAAGGCGGTTCTGCGGTTGCGTGCGAGGCTCCATTCGGCGCAGGGCTACGTGCCCGCAAGATGAGTCGGCAAGAAGAGGTGAGCTGATCGTGGCTGGCGAGTCCGTACTGGTCGTCGAAGACACCGAACTGCTGCGACGGATATACACCGACAAGCTCTCGCAGGAGGGCTACAAGGTCTTCCAGGCCGCCGACGGCCTGGAATGCCTGAATATCGTGCGTACCCAGCCGCTCGATCTCATCCTGCTCGACCTGGTCATGCCGCGCATGAGCGGACTCGAGGCGCTCGAGGCGCTCAAGCGCGACCCGCGCACCCGGGACATCCCCGTGATCGTGCTGTCGAACCTGGGACAGGACACCGATATCCAGCGTGGCTTGGACCTTGGCGCCGTCGACTACCTCATCAAGAACTCGGCGAAGCCCGCTGACGTCTCGGCCAAGATCGCGGCCACGCTCTCGTCGCGCGAGAGCGCGCCGGTGGAGGCGGCCTCCTTCAAGGTGTTCGTGCGCGACCGCGACGGAGATGCCGACGCGCTGGTGGAGCACGCCCGGCTCACCAAGCGGTTCTGGTGCCCCGCGTGCGAGGTCGAGCTGGCGATGGAGCTCGTGCCCCGTCCGGATCGGCCCGGATGGTACGAGGCGCACCTGCTCTGCACTTCCTGCGGGCGCGAGTTCTAGGAAGCGCTTCCTGCGGCACGCGCTCGCGCGCGCTCCCGGGCTTTGCGACAACGCTTCGCGGGTGCTACACTACGCGGGCTTTTCATCACACACGCTCGTCGACCTTCGCGCGGGGTGCCTCGGCCTTCACAGGCTCAGGTCGCGCACTATGAGGGGATGACGCGGGCGGAGGACAGAAACCGAACACAGGAGGTAGCACCATGCCCGTAGTCTCGATGAAGGACCTGCTCGAGGCAGGCGTCCACTTCGGACATCAGACCCGCCGCTGGAACCCGAAGATGAAGCCCTACATCTTCACGGAGCGCAACGGCATCTACATCGTCGACCTCCAGCGCACCCTGCGCGAGATCGACCAGGCGTACCGCTTCGTCCGCCAGATCACCACGCGCGGCGGTCACGTGCTGTTCGTCGGCACCAAGAAGCAGGCACAGGAGCCCATCGCCGCCGAGGCGGCCCGCGCGGGCCAGCCCTACGTCACCGAGCGTTGGCTGGGCGGCAT
>CAZHMA010000134.1:0-5106 GCA_964533555.1 uncultured Eubacteriales bacterium | reverse complement strand
GGGGGGGGTGACGGGTTGCCGGAGGCAAGGTACGGGGGCTAACCACCGGACTTGCGGGGAACGCGGTCCTTGTCGTCGCCGTATTCGGTGAGGCGGGTGGATGCGAACCAGGTCGCGCCGTCCTGCTCGTAGACGTAGCCGGCCTCGCGCAAGGCGTCGATCGCACGGTCGACGGCGTCGCGGCCGTCCGCGGCCTTCTCATGCAGCGTGCGCTCCGAGAACCAGACGTCGAAGTGCACGCCCATGCCGCTCAGCACCGTCTCAAGATGCGCGAGCACCTGCGCGTAGGCCTTCTCGCGGAAGTGCGCCTCGCGCTCGGCCGGGTCGGCGTCGGCCCACACGTCGCCCTCGGAGGCGCAGATCTCCTCCGCGATCTCGGCGATGTAGGTGCCTTGATACCACTCGTCCTCGAACGGCACGTCGCGCCCGCACTTCTGCAGGTAGCGAGCCGCCACCGACTTGGCGAAGATCTCCATCTGGACGCCGGCGTCGTTCACGTAGAACTCGCGCTCGACGTCCCAACCGGCGTGGGCGAGCACCCGTGCCATGCTGTCGCCCAGCGCCGCCCAGCGGCCGTGACCAACATGCAGCGGGCCGACCGGGTTCGCGGAGACGAACTCCACCTGGACGCGGCGGCCGTGGCCCTGGTCCACCCGGCCGAAGTCCGCGCCCGCCGCGCGCACCTGTGCGACCACGCGCTGGAGCGCCGCGTCCGAGAGACGGAGGTTGATGAAGCCCGGGCCCGCGACCTCCACGGCGGCGATGTCCGGGTGACCTGCGACACGGCCGGCAATGATCTCCGCGAGCGCGCGGGGGTTCATACCCGCGGCCTTCGCCGAGACGAGCGCCACGTTCGTCGCCCAGTCGCCGTGGCTGGCGTCGCGCGGACGCTCCAGCGCGACGTCGGGCACATCGGCCAACGACACGTCGCCGCAGGCGATGGCGTCGGCGAGCGCTGCGCGAACGAGACTGGCGAGGAGTTCCTTCATGGTCGGCGCTCGATCCGTTGGCCGGCTCGGGGATTCGTCCATGCAGGATACCAAATGGTGCATCACACGCGGGCGCGGACGCGCGGGCGCGGACGCGCGCACTGCGCATGCGGAGCGCGAGCGCGGTGTCACCGAGGTGCTGTACGCTTCGGCCCATGGAGACGAAGGACACGACGGGGCGGTCGCGCATGCGGCTCGCTATCGCGGCCGCGATCGCGGTGGCGCTGCTGGCCGGCGCAGGCCTGGCGGTCGGACGGCTCGCACAGACCGCGGGACCCGTCACCCCGGTCTCGACGGCCGCCCCTCCGCCCGCAACCGCGGTGGCCGGCGCGTACGTGCAGGCAACGGTCACGCGCGTGGTCGACGGCGACACCATCCACGTGCTGATGCCGGACGGGACCGACGAGACGGTCCGCTTCATCGGCGTGAACACGCCGGAGTCCACGACCCGGCACGAGCCCTACGGGGCGGAGGCGTCCGCCTACGTGAAGAAGCGCCTGCCGAAGGGCCTCACCGTCTGGCTCGAGGTCGACGCGCGACTGCGCGACAAGTACGGCAGGATGCTCGCCTACGTCTGGCTCGAGCGGCCGACTTCGACCTCTCTCGAGGAGGTCCGCGCCAAGATGTTCAACGCCCAGCTGCTCATCGAGGGCTACGCGCAGCTCATGACGATCCCGCCGGACGTCCGCTACGTGGACGTCTTCACACCCCTGCAGGCCGAAGCTCGCGACGCGAACCGCGGACTGTGGGGGCTGCCCGCCAAGTGACGGACGGCTCCCCGGGGCCGCGCGTGCGTGCGAGCTACCGCGGCCCCGCCGCGTGCTCCTTGTACAGCAGGTAGAGCGCCTGGGTGCCCATGTCGGCCCCGCCCCGCTCCGCGAGGCGCTCGTAGAGCGCCAGCACGAGGTCCAGACCCGGGAGGTCGATGCCCATCTCGGCAGCCGAGTCGCGGGCGATGCGCATGTCCTTGACGAAGTGCTTCACGTAGAAACCCGGTGCGAAGTCGCCGGACAGCATCCGCGGCGTGTAGTTGGCCAGCGACCAGCTCGCCGCCGATCCGGCCCCGATGCTCTCGAGCACGCGGGCGGGATCGAGCCCTGCCGCCTCGGCGTACGCCATGGCCTCACAGACGCCGAGCATGCATCCGGCGATCGCCAGCTGGTTGCTCATCTTCGTGTGCTGACCTGCCCCGGCGCCCCCTTGGAGCACCACGTTCGGACCCATGACGCGCAGCAGCGGTTCGACCTCGGCGAAGTCGACGGGCTCCCCGCCGACCATGATGGTCAGGCGCGCCTCGCGCGCGCCCACGTCCCCGCCCGACACGGGCGCATCCAGCGCGCGCACGCCCGCGGCCACGGCGGCGGCGTGGATCCGCTGCGCGAGCATCGGCGAGGAGGTGGTCATATCCAGCAGCAGGGTCCCCCGCGCGGCGCGTTCCACCAGTCCGCCGTCGCCGAGGTAGACCTGCTCGACGTCCGCGGGGAACCCGACCATCGTGATGACGGCCGCGGCTCCTTCGGCGACGTCGGCGGGAGCCTCGCACCACACGGCACCCCGATCGACGAGGCCGGCGGCCTTCTCGCGCGTGCGGTTGTGCACCCGCAGCGAATACCCGGCGTCCAGGAGATGCCCCGCCATCGAGCGGCCCATCACGCCGGTACCGACGAACCCGATCACAGCACCTGGTGCGATCATGTCTCAAGGCCCCTTCGCTCGCTGCGGAGCCGCCCGCCGGCTCCCGCGAAAGGATAGCACCGTCGCCGCGGCGACGGTGCGCGTGCAAAGCGTCTGCGTGCGGGGCTATCATCGGCAGCGTAGGTCGCCCGGCGACCGTGCCCTGCGGTGTGCCGCGGGCGATCCGATGGGGAGGCGCGACATGGTCTGTCCGCAGTGCGGGACCCAGATGCCCGACGACACGCAGTTCTGCCCCGCCTGTGGCCGCGACATGCGCCCGCCGGCACCCCCCGTGCCTGTGCCGGCCGCCGAACCGCCCGCACCCGCGCCGCAGCACGCTGCCCCGGTCGCCCCCTCGTACACCGCGGCGCCGGCCCCGGTGGTCTGGCCGAAGGCATCGGTGTTCGCACGGATCGTCGCCTACGTCATCGACGGTGTCATCGCCATGGCATTCACCCTGCCGGCCGGCCTGTGGCTCGCGGCCGACCTGACCGCGAAGCGTTCGCCTCTGGTGAGCGGCATGGCCGTCGCGCTGGGCAGCATCTGGCTCTACGCGTACTGGCTGACGAAGGACGGCTGGGCCGGCGCCAGTCTCGGCAAGCGCATCGTCGGCCTCATGGTCGTGTCGCTCAAGGACGGCCGTCCGGCCGGCGTCGGCCAGTCGTTCGTGCGCGCGCTCGTCCTGTGGGTGCTCTCGGTCATCGACATGGTCTTCGCGCTCGTGGACGCGGGCGGTCAGCGCCTCGGCGACAAGCTCGCCAAGACGCAGGTGGTCAGCGTGAACGACTACCGGGCCGCGTACCCGGGTCACGCGGCGCCCGGCAAGGGGCTCGCGATCGGCCTGTTCGCCGCCGCGCTCGTCGTGAGTCTCGTCGGCGGCGGTGTCGCGGGCGTGGCGTACGCGCGCGCCATCGGCGATCTTGCCTCCGGCGCGGGGCAGGACAAGCCCGCCGACTCGACCACGCCGGCCCCGGCGCAGCCGGAGGCCGGGACGTCGGCCGAGGATGAGGCCGCGATCAAGGCGTCGGAGCAGACCGTCAACGACTTCTACGCGGCCATCAACGCGGGTGACCTCGAGAAGATAAAGTCGACGGTGGTTCCCGAGGTGCGGGCCGACATCGACGCCGGCATGTTCGAGGGCTGGTCGGCCACGACCTTCGAGTTCACACGCGGCTGGGTCGACCGGGAGTCCGAGAACGCCCCCAGCACCTACATCATCGGTCGCGAGAGCCAGCAGCAGTACGGCGCCGGGGACAACGGCGGGGTGAAGTTCACCCTGTCGCAGGTCGACGGACGATGGCTCATCGCCGACTTCCAGGCGGTCGACACCACCCAGGTCGAGGGCTCGGACACGACCGGGATCTCGACGGGCGTGCCCGGCGCGCTGTCGGAGGCGACCGCACGCGATCTCATCACCCAGCTGCTGGACGCGCGCAAGGTGGGCGCCGGCAACATCATCAGGCGCTTGGCGACCGAGACGTTCCTGAACGACAACGGCGACGTCTGGCTGGACGGCATGGACAACAGCCAGTACTTCACGAGCTACACGATCGACTCCGTCAAGGTGACCGGCAAGACCGCGACGGTGGTCGTGACGGAGAACTGGCCCGACGGAGCCATCCCCACGACCTACGGCCTGGTCGAGCAGAACGGCGCGGTGCTGGTCGACACGTGGGAGCCGCAGTAGCAGCAGGCGCGTCCGGCGACCCCGTATCCCGGTCCGGTGGTCATCGCCGACGGGCAACGGTATCATCAGCAGGTACTCTGCGGACTGACTTAGGCTGACCGCTTCCGCACGTTCATCAGGAGGTCCTCGTATGAGCACGTCCCCCCGCCCGCGCCGCCGCAGACAGGGCCCGACCCCAGGCGGATGGGCACTCATCGCCGCGGCCGTCCTGGTCGTCATCGCCGCCGGCGTCGGCATCTACCTTCTGATGGGCTCCGGCGGCAAGAAGGCCGAGACCCCCACGAAGCCTTCGGTGGCCGAGACCTCGACCGCGACGGACACCACGACGACCCCCGAGGCCCAGACCCAGACCAACCGCAGCGACGACGGTACCGCCAAGGCCGCGGAGCAGGTCGTCGCGAGCTTCTATGCGGCCCTGAACGCCAACGATCCGGCGGCGGTGAAGGCGACCCTCAGCGCCGATCTGGCGGCGAGCTTCGACGCCGAGACCGTCGGCTCATGGGAGAAGAACACGTTCACACTGGTGCGAAGCACGCTTGTGAGCGGCACCGCGTCGGTCTTCGGCAAGGAGAAGCTCGAGGCGTACGGAGCCGCCGCGCCGGGCGGCGTCAAGTTCACCCTCACGCGGTCCGGCAACGCCTGGATCATCACCGACATGCAGCCGGTCGACGCGGTACAGCTGTCCGGTACGCCGCCCCCGGCGGTCTCCACGGGCGGCCTGCCCGGGCCGATGAGCGACGCGAAGGCCCGCGAGAT
>CAZHMA010000133.1:0-5109 GCA_964533555.1 uncultured Eubacteriales bacterium | reverse complement strand
CTTCTCCGCCAGCAGGAACACCGAGCGGTACGTCATGAGCAGCGCGTCGCCGACGATCTCGGGAACCACGCGCTGGATCGGGGCGAAGATCTGGGGGTAGGGAGTCGTGCACACCAGGATGACGGCCGCGAGCGCCGCGGTGACGGCCTTGCCCACGAACAACGCACCCGTGAGGAGGTCGGGCGCCGCGGCGAACGCGAAGACGATGGCGAACAGTCCCGGATAGGCCGCCAGCCCGAACACGAGCCTGAGCCGGAGACCCGAGCCGACCGCCAGAGCGGCGAGAGCGAGCAGCAGCGCAAGCACGACCAGCGCGTTCATCTGGGTCACGACGGCGGCCAGAACGAGCGCGAAGGCGGCCAGCTTGGTCGCGGGAGCCGCGCGGTGCAGCCCGGAGCGCCCCCTGGTCGCCGACACATCGACCGCCCGGATGTCCATCAGCGGACCGCCTCGTGGCTGGGGAGCGTTCGGGCTCGTACGGACAGCGCGCTGCCGAAGAGCAGACCCGGTCGAACGCGCGCCACGTAGGCGAGTGTGGCCGCCTGGATGAGCGCCTCGAGCAGCCAGCCGATCGGCCCCAGGGTGAACACGACGGCGGCGAACCGGGCGACGGACAGCCCGGCGTCGGGGGCCTTCGCCGTGTCGGCCGGCGTCTCGCCCCGCAGGGGGTTCACGGAGAAGACCCCGGCGCCCAACGGGTTCGAGAACGTGAGGTTCGCCGGGTCCAGCGCGCCCGTCTCCCGGCCGGTCGCGGCACCGCCGCCGGCGAGCGCCACGATGCCCACGAGGGCGGTGGTGCTGATGGCCAGGGTCAGCACGGTCGCGACCCCGGTAGCCCACCCGACCCGTGTGCGCCCGAAGGCACGCACCAAGAGGCGGAAGAACGCCCAACCCAGTACGATCTCGCCGCCGATGACCAGGGTGTTGAGGCCGATGACCGTGACACCGCCGTGGCCGAGCATCGCGAGCACGACCTCCACGATGAACGCGGCGATGATCCCGAGCCACGGGCCGAGGAGCACGCCCGCGATGACCGTGAGGTTGACGTGGTAGGCGATCGGGACGATCTCGCTGGACATGGACACGAGCATCAAGGCGGCCACCACCCCCAGAAGGGGCACCTTGCGGCGCACGTCGGCGCGCTTGGAGACCGTCGCCGCCACGTACACGACGACCAGGGCGGCGATCCAGCCGGCCGCCCACAGCCATACCGGCAGGACGCCGTCCGGTATGTGGATGTGCGACATGTCCCGCGCCCCCTCGGCCCCTGCTCCGTCACTGGTCAGTCTACCCTGCGCGCAAGCGGGCGCGATGTCATATCATCGGGCCAGGCATGAAGGCGTGCGGTCCGCCCGACCGCGATCGGCCGCAGGCGTTCGTACAGGGGAGGCCCTTCGATGATGAACGTGACCCAGCTGCGTGCGTTCGTGGCCGTCGTGGAACACGGCTCGTTCTCGGAGGCCGCGCGCGTGATGGGGCTGTCCCAGCCCGCCGTGACCATGCAGATCCAGGGCCTTGAGTCCGACCTGGGCGTGACCCTGCTGGAGCGTCACTACCGCCGTATCGAGATGACCGAGGCCGGCCGCGCGCTTCTCCCGTATGCCCGCGTGGTCCTGGGCGAGATGGAGGCGGCGCGCGAGGAGATCGAGCGCCTGGCCGACCAGGTCGGCGGCCACCTCAACATCGCGGCTTCCACGACCCCCGGCCAATACGTCCTGCCGAAGCTGTTCGGGTCGTTCCTGCGCGTGCACCCGGAGGCGAGCGTGTCCCTGCGGGTGTACGACACCGCGGACGTGGTGGACGTCGTCGAGTCGGGCGAAGCCCAGATCGGCATGACCGGGGCCGAGGTCCCAGGGACACGTGCCGTCTTCGAGCCGATGGGCACCGACAGCCTGGTCCTGGTCTGCCCGGCCGACAGCCATCTCCTGAAGCGTCCGGACCTGACTATCGGCGACGTCGCCGAGGAGCCGTTCATCATGCGCGAGTCGGGTTCCGGCACGCGCATGATCTTCGAAGAGACCCTGCGTGCCGGCGGGATCGACCCCGCGGACCTGCGCGTGGTGATCGAGCTCGGCACGAGCGAGGCGATCGTGAGCGCGGTCGAAGGCGGGATGGGCGTGGGCGTCGTCAGCACGTGGATGGCGGACAAGGCCCTCAGGCTCGGCACGATCGCCACGGTCCCCGTGCCGGACTTCCCGGTCGAGCGCCCGTTCTATGCGGTCACGCCGCGCGGCCAGCTGAAGCGCGCTGCGGAAGCGCTGCTCGACCACCTGCGCGACAACCTCCGGTAGCCCGCTCCCGTACCTCCCGCACCCGGGGGCGACGTCCCTGTGCCGCCCACCCTGCGGAATCGCTTAGCGCCTTTGACCTGTTGTAACGTGCCGACACAAAGGGGTATATTCGTCACCGCACGTTCCACGGTGGGGGGACTCGATTGTCAGGAAGCACCAGCAGCGAGTCGCGCCTGACGCCGTGATCAGGGGAAGAAGGGCCGCACGGGGGACCGCGCAGCCTTCCATGCTTGGAAAGGAGATCGATATGCGCCATGTCCTCAGCTCGCCGGTGATCCGGCGGGCGGCGGTCGTGCTCTTCGCGGCCGTGACGATCTTCGCGCTGGCCGCTCCGGCCATCGCGAACGCCGCGGTCGTTCCGACGCCGACCATCGGCATCAGCACGCGTTCCATGGTCACCGCCACGACGTTCAAGCTCGCCGGCAGGGTCGCGGCCTCCGCCCGCGGCAAGATCATGATCGTGGAGGTCAAGAAGCCGGGCAGCACGCGGTGGTCGTACTCTTCCGCGCGCGTGATCACCGCCACCGGCACGTGGCTCTACCGCTACATGCCGCGCCTCAAGGGCACGTACTACTTCCGCGCCCGCTACACGACGCGCTACGGCACCCGCGTCTCGTCCGTCGTCAGTATGTGGCTGAAGACCCAGCCGGTCTGGGACCTCTACGTGGCATCCACGACGTCCACGTCGGACTCGGGCCTGTTCGAGACGATCATCCCGCTGTTCCAGTCCAAGTACCCGTACTGGCGGGTCAAGGTCCTCTCCCTCGGGAGCGGCCCCTCGATCCAGACCGCCTACAACAGTGCGTCCGACATGCTCGTCACGCATGAGCCGGTCCAGGAGGCCGCGGCCCTCGCCGCCGGCGTCATCTCCGACCGCCACACGCTCATGTACAACGACTTCCTCCTGGTCGGTCCGTCGACCGACCCCGCGGCCATCCGGACCGGCGGCGCGCCCTCGAACAACATCGTCACGTCGTTCCAGAAGATCCGCGACACGACCTCGACCTACGTCACCCGCACCGGCACCTCCGGCACCGCGGTGAAGAACACGTCCATCTGGGCGCTCGCCAACGGCAGCACGCCGTCCGGTCCGTGGTACATGGGCCTGGCGTCCAGCGTCGGCATGGGCTCGGCACTCGTCACGGCGAGCAACCAGTCGCCGGCCGGCTACATCCTCACCGACCGCGCGACCTGGCTCAACATGGGCCTCCCGAACCTCACCACCGTGATGTGCGAGCACGACCCGAGCGGCATCCTCAAGAACCCGTACACGGTCTCGCTCGTCACCAAGCCCAAGGGCAACCCGGTCGGTGCTGCCGACTTCAGCAACTGGCTCCGCGGCCCCATCGGCCAGGGCGCCATCGCGAACTTCGGCGTGCAGCGCTTCGGCAAGCCGCTCTTCACCCCGTGGGTCCCGCCCGCGGCAGGCGCGTACTAGGGCGACTCCGTTCGATGAGCGCCCCCCGGGCGGTCGCCACGGCGACTGCACGGGGGGCGTTCCCCTGTCGCCACTCGTGAATCCTGCTAGTCTCTGAGTCGCACGCGCCCGATCGACAGGAGTGCCAGTGGCCGTCTATCTCAAGGCTTTCGGCGACGCCATAGCGCTCGTCATGAGCGGAGACCCCGAGGTCTGGCAGGTCATCGGGCTGTCCCTGTTCGTGTCGGGCATGGCGGTCGCCATAGCCATGGTCGTGGGCATCCCGACGGGGTACGCCATCGGCATGAGCCGGTTCGCCGGCCGCTCCGCGCTCATGGTGCTCGTGAACACCGCGATGAGCTTCCCGCCGGTGGTCATCGGCCTGTTCGTCTACCTGTCGCTCATCAAGGCGGGGCCGCTCGGCTTCCTGGACATCCTGTACTCGCCTCCGGCCATGATCCTCGCGCAGTTCCTGTTGGCCGCGCCGCTCGTCACCGGCCTCACCGCGGCGGCGGTCGCCTCCGTGGCCCGGGACGTTCGCATACAGGTCCGCGCCCTGGGAGCATCGCGCTTCCAGGAGGCCTTCGCGGTCCTCAAGGAGGCCAGGCGCGGCGTCGCGGCGTCTGTGGTCGCGGGCTTCGGAGGCGTGATCTCCGAGATCGGTGCCGTCTCCATCGTCGGCGGCAACATCAACCACTACACCAACGTCATGACCACCTCCATCGCCAGTGAGGTGGCCAACGCCCGTTTCGGGATGGCGATGGCGTGGGCGATGGTGCTGATCGGGATCGCGATCATCGTCAACATCGTGCTGACCAGCCTCCAGAACGCGGGGGTGTCGTATGAGCGGTGACGCGATCAGGCCCGCCGCTGACGCCCCGGGCGCGCTCGTACGGGGCGAGGGGATCAAGGTCCACTACCGCAAGCGCACCGTCCTCGACGTCGACGCGATCCGGATCGAACAAGGCAAGACATACGCGCTCCTCGGCGCGTCCGGCGCCGGCAAGTCGACGCTCCTGCGGATCATCGGCCTGCTCGAGAAGCCGACCGAGGGCACCGTGTACTTCGATGGCCGGCCGGCCTCGCGCGGCGACCTTCGAACCCGCCGCCAGATCGCGGCGGTCTTTCAAAAGCCGTTCCTTCTGCGCGGAACTGTCGGCCACAACGTCGAGTACGGCCTGAAGCTCCGACGCGTCCGCGCCTCCGAGCGCCGCGATCGCGCGTCCAAGGCGCTCGCCCGCGTCGGTCTGGCGGGATGGGAGGACCGCTCGGCCATGACCCTCTCGGGAGGCGAGGCACAGCGCGTCGGCCTTTCCCCCGGGCTTGTCCTCGAGCCGAAGCCGCGGCTGCTTGGCGAACAGCGCTACTCTATTGACCCGCTCCGCGCGGCGACCCCCCAGC
>CAZHMA010000132.1:0-5123 GCA_964533555.1 uncultured Eubacteriales bacterium | reverse complement strand
TTCTCCATGCGCGAGCTGTCGGCGCGCATCCGCGCGAGCGTGCGTCACGGCGCCGCCGCGAGCCACATGCTCGCCGTGGGCGACCTCACTCTGGACACGCGGACCCGCGTCGCCACCCGCGGCGACCGCGCCGCCGACCTCCCGTCGCGCGAGTTCGCCCTGCTCGAGTACCTCATGCGGCACGCAGGCCAGGTCGTGACCCGTCAGCAGCTGCTGGACGCGGTCTGGGGCTTCGACTTCGACACGGGCAGTAACGTCGTCGACGTGTACGTCGGCTACCTGCGCCGCAAGCTGGACCACTCGGGACAGCCTTCGGTCATCGAGACCGTGCGCGGGGCCGGCTACCGTGTCCCGTCGTGACCGTCTGACGACAAGCGCGCGCGTCGCGCTGACCGTCACGGTCGTGCTCGCGCTCGGCGTCACGGCGCTCTCGTCCATCTCGTACTTCAGCGTCCGCCAGCGCCTGCGGACCGACCTCGACCGCACGCTCCTTCGTGAGACCGAGGCGTTCTCCACCGCTGTCGGCGCGAGCGCAAGCGACCCCGCGTTCGACCTGGCGGCCTTCTCGAGAACGTACTTGGAGACTCGATCGGTGGCCGCGTCGGTGTCGCGCCCGATACTGCTGGTGCGGCTGCCCGCGGGACGGGTCATCTCGAACTCCGGCCTCCGGCTCGAGGCCTCGCCCGCGAACCTCTCGGCCATCGAGACGACGACCGCGGCACGCGCCTACCTCGAGTTCGACTACCAGGACGAGGCCTACCGCGCCGCGGTCGCGCCGATCAAGAACCCCCAGGGCCGCAACATCGGCGCCTTCGAGGCGGCGCTCCCGCTCGGCCCATCGCGGGAGCTCACGGCGCAGCTGCTGCGGATCTTGGCCGTCGCGAGCGGCATCGTGGTCCTGCTCGGTGCGCTGCTGTCGGCGATGGCGGCCCGGACCAGCCTCGCTCCGCTGCGCCATGCCGCGACGACGGCCGGCCGCATCACGCAGGCCCGGCTCGCCGAACGCATCGCCTACAACGGGCCCTCCGACGAGGTCGGCAGCCTCGTGACCGCCGTCAACGCCATGCTCGATCGACTCGAGTCGGCGTTCCGCGAGCAACGCAGGTTCCTGGCGGACGCGTCCCACGAGCTGCGCACGCCCCTGGCCATCGTCTCGGGTCACATCGAGATCGTGAACCGCGAGGACCTCTCCGCCGAAGAACGCGCGGACGAGCTGGCCCTCGTGGCCGACGAGGTCGCGCGCATGGGCCGTCTCGTGGACGACATGCTCGCGCTCGCGCGGCTCGAGGCAGAGGCCGCACGGCCGTTCCAGCCGCTCGAAGTGAAGACGCTGCTCCAGGAGGCCGCCGGACGCGGGCGCGTGCTGGGCCAGCGCCGCTTCCTGGTCGAGGCCGACTCGGGGCTGTGGGTCTACGGCGAGCCCGACCAGCTGATGCAGGCGCTGTTGAACCTGATCAACAACGCGGTGACGCACACCCCCGACGACTCGCTGATCACGCTCTCGGCCGCCGGCACGAGAGAGACGATCGGCATCTCGATCGCCGACGAGGGCAGAGGCATCCGGCCGGAGGACCTCGACAGGGTCTTCGACCGTTTCTACCGGGCGTCGGGATCGCGCGGTGCCGGCGGCGGGAGCGGACTCGGCCTGGCCATCGTGAAGCGGCTCATCGAGATGCACGGCGGCGTGGTGGAGGCGGGGAACCTGCCGCGAGGCGGGGCGGTCTTCACGATCACGCTGCCGCGCGCACCCGAGCCGGACTAGCCCGTCACACAGTTCTCGGCCCGGCGCCACTCGTCGGCGGTGAGCCGAAGCAGCACGTGCGGGAGTCCCTCGACGGTGAGAAGCGCACCGGTTTCGTGCAGGCCGACGCGCCTCGCGACGCCCAGCGAGCGCTCGTTGTGCGGCAGGATGATGGCGTGCAGCTGCGACAGGCCGACGGTCGTGAACGCGTGGCGAAGGAGCAGCCGGGCCGCGGCGGTCATGTACCCCATGCCGGTCCAGGGCGCCGCCTGGTTCCAGCCGATCTCGATCAGACCGGTCTCCTCGAGCGGCTTGATCATGACCGAACCGACCGGGTGGCCCACCGCGACGGGCACGAGCGCGAACATCCCGAGCCCCGGCTCCATGGCCTCGCTGCGCGCGATCACGGAAGCGAGCTTGGTCCGGGCGGCGTCGAGGTCGGTGACCGGTTCGAGCTTCAGCCACTGCGCGATCAGCTCGTCGCCGTACACCGTCAGGAACGCCTCGAGGTCGTCCGGGCGCCACGCCCGGACGGTCACATGGTCGTCGCGCAGGACGGTGTCGGCGTAGGCGGGTATGCTCACGACGGCTTCCTCAGGGTGCGGACGTCGCCGTCCCGCCTCGTGACGCCCTTCGAGTCGAAGTACTCCAGCAGCGGCACGATGTACTTGCGCGACGTGCCGGTCACGTCCCGGGCGTCCTTCGCCAGCATCGTCTGGTGCTCCTCCAGATAGGCGACGATGCGTCGGCGCGCCTCGTCCACCGCGCTCGCTGCGAAGTGCAGGTCCGAGCCCAGGCGCACGACCCTTCCGCTCGCAACGAGCTTGCCCAGGGCCTTTCGCGTCACACCGGGGTCGATGCCGGCCCTGTCGGCGAGCTCGGCGATCGTCGCGGTCGCGAGCCCCTGCTCCTGGAGGATCGGCACGAGGCGCGCCAGCGCGTCGTCCTCCTCGGCCTGAGCGGAGGCCGCCGCCTTGGGGTGGCTCACGGATCCCGCGCTCACGCGCGCGTGCCCGCGCGCACATGCGAGTTCGACGACCGCGTCGAAGACCTTCGGGCCCACCCGGCGGTCGACGAGGTCGCGAAGCGCGCCGACCGCGATGCCCGTGGCCTTCGGATTGGCCGCGTGGAAGGTCAGAAGCGCCGATTCGATGCCGCCGACCAGACGCTCGAGGCCCTCGGAGGTGACGAAGTAGGTGTCCGCGCCGACCTTCAGCCGCTCGAGGTCGGCGCGGTTCAGCTCGTCCGCGACGCGGGCGCGCACAACGCCCAGGGCCGCTGCGACCTCGGCCGACGTCATCGGCACGCCGCGTGACGCGAGCAGGTCGATCGACGCGCTCGACAGGTCGTGGCGCAGCAGCGCGTCGAGCAGGTCCCGCTCCGGTGCGCGCAGCGTGGTGCGGCGCGGGGGCAGGACGTCGAGCACCACGCCGCCGCCGATCGTGAACACCGGCGAGTAGGAGCGGATGATGTAGCGGTCGTCGTAGCGGGGGGCGAGCGGCTCCTCGAGCCGCACCTGGGCCAGCGCGCTCTCGCCGGGCTGAAGGACGTCGCCGTCCATGAGCAGCACCCGGCCGAGGACCTCGCGCGTGCCGTGGTGGACGTGCACGCGCGTCCCGGTCTCGAACGGTCCGGCGTTGCCGCGCAGATAGGTGAAGCGGCCGTCGAAGCGGTCGGTGACCGACAGTGAACCCGGCGCCGCCACGACGTCCCCTCGCGCGATCTCGTCCTTGTCGAGTCCGACGATGTTGAGCGCGACCCTCTGGCCCGCATGCGCCTCGGCGACCGGCTGCGAGTGCACCTGCACGCTGCGGATCCGGCCGGTTTTCCCGGACGGGAGGACCTCGACCGGGTCGTCACGCTTCGCCGAGCCCGACCACATCGTGCCGGTCACGACCGTGCCCGAGCCGGAGATCGTGAAGACCCGGTCGACCGGCAGGCGCATCGGCAGGGCCGCCTGGCGCGCCGCGGCCTCCCCCGCCACTGAGTCGAGCGCCCGCAGCAGGTCGTCCAGCCCGCGTCCGCTCCTGGCGGACACGGGCACGATCGGGGCGCCCTCGATGCTCGTACCTTCCAGCAGCCTCCGAACGTCGTCGGACACGAGCGCGATCCAGTCGTCGTCGACGAGGTCGGCCTTCGTGATGGCCACGACGCCCTTCGGGATGCCGAGCAGGTCGATGATGGCGAGGTGCTCGCGCGTCTGCGGCATGACGCCGTCGTCCGCGGCCACGACCAGAAGGACGACGTCTATGCCCGTGGCGCCCGCGACCATCTGGCGCACGAAGCGCTCGTGACCCGGGACGTCGACGACGCCCATGGACCGCCCCGACGGCAGCTCGAGACGGGCGAAGCCCTGCTCGATCGTGACCCCGCGTTCCTTCTCCTCGGGCAGGCGGTCGGGATCGGTGCCGGTCAGCGCTTTGACGAGCGCGGACTTGCCGTGGTCGATGTGGCCGGCCGTGCCGAGGACCAGGGACGGGTCGCTCATCGCGTCACGTCAGCGTCCGTCGCGGGCGAGGAGCGCGAGCGCCTCGACGACCTCGTCCTCCTCGGGGCGCGTGAGGGTCCGCGGGTCGACGAGCACCCGGCCGTCCTTGATCCGCGTGACGATGCAGGGGTCTCCCAGGCGCAGCCGCTCCTCGAGCTCGCCCGCGCTCATCCGCTCGGGATCCAGCGTGACGACCGTGGTCGGGATATCGGTCATCGGCATCGCGCCGCCGCCAGCCCGCGCCACGTCGGGGACCGCCGCGGCCACGTACGCGTCGCCGCACCGTGCCTCGATCCTCTCCACGAGCGCCTCCGCACGCCGGGCCACCACGTCGCACGGCGTCGTGAGCATCTTCAGCGTCGGGATCTGCTCCACGGCCTGCTCGGGGTCGAGGTAGACCCGCAGCGTCGCCTCGAGCGCGGCCAGCGTCATCTTGTCCAGGCGCACGACCCGGGCCAGCGGATGCTTCTTGAGCTTGTCGATGACGGCCTTGCTCCCGGCGAGGATCCCGGCCTGCGGACCGCCCAGCAGCTTGTCGCCGCTCACGCTCACGAGATCGACGCCGGCCTCGATCGCACTGCGGACCGTCGGCTCGTCGGGCAGGCCGTAGCGCCGAAGGTCGATGAGAACGCCCGAGCCCTGGTCCTCGAAGACCGGCACGCCGTGCGCGCGGCCCAGGGCCACCAGGTCGCCGGTGGACACTTCCTCGGTGAAGCCGACGACCTTGAAGTTCGACGAGTGGACCTTCAGGAGCAGGCCGGTCTTCGGCGTGATGGCCTGCTCGTAGTCGCGCAGGTGCGTCTTGTTGGTGGCGCCGACCTCGACCATCTTGGCACCCGACTGCCGCATGATGTCCGGGATGCGGAACGATCCGCCGATCTCCACGAGCTGGCC
>CAZHMA010000131.1:0-5135 GCA_964533555.1 uncultured Eubacteriales bacterium | reverse complement strand
TTGAGCATGAAGTCCTCGTAGCCGCCCTTCTCCGCCGCGTCGAGGTCCCACTCGATGTGGAGCATCTCCGACACCACGGGGGCCCCGGCGCGATCCACGACCGTCACGCCGTGGGCGTCGACCGTCGCGACCTCGCCGTCCTCCAGCACCAGCACCTCGCGCGTGTAGCGCAGGACGGCGGGGATGTCGCTGGCGACGATGTTCTCGCCCTCGCCCACGCCGATGATGAGCGGCGAGTCCTGCCGGGCGGCCACGATCATGTCGGGGTGCTCGGCGTGCAGCACCGCGATGGCGTAGGAACCGTCCAGCCGCGCGAGCGCCCCTGCCACTGCCTTGGCCAGATCGCCCTCGTAGAGCGACTCGACGAGGTGCGCGATGGTCTCGGTGTCGGTCTCCGACAGGAAGACGTGACCCGCCGCGGCGAGTTCCTCGCGCAGTTCGAGGTAGTTCTCGATGATGCCGTTGTGCACGACGGCGATCGCGCCCGTGCAGTCCGTGTGGGGGTGGGCGTTCTCTTCGCTGGGGCGGCCGTGGGTCGCCCACCGCGTGTGGCCGATGCCGACCACGCCGGCGAGAGGATCGGCCGCCACGGCCTCGCTGAGGTGGGCCAGCTTGCCGACCCGGCGCATGACGTCGATCCGGCCCTCCTCGGCGATGGCGATACCCGCCGAGTCGTAGCCTCGGTATTCCAGTGACGCGAGTCCCGCGAGCAGGACGTCCGTGGCCCGCTTGGGACCGACATATCCGACGATTCCGCACATAGGTCAACGACCTCCAGGGGTCTGGTTGGAAGCATCCGGGAGCGGGTCCCCGGTTCCGCAGCCGGGGCGACCCTGCGTGAGCGTGGGCGCAAACCTCGCGCGCGCTCTCTCGATCTCCGTATCCGCATCGCTTTGTCTCCGCGGTCGCCCGCGGGCTTTGTCGATACGGTCACGACACCGGAGGTGCCGGGGGGCCATCCGCCGAGTCTTTCGATAAGCCCCCGCCTCGTCGACTGCGCATCGGATCTCGCGCAGTCCCGGCGCTTCATGGTGCGGTCTGGTTGCGGGGCGTCCCTCCTCGGGTCTCGCTCGCGGGCGCCGGCAGCGCCCGACCTCGCGTCCCATTCTACCCGAGCGCGGACCTCGGGAAGCGTAACGATCGCGTGACGGACGACGGTCAGCCCAGCTCGGAGCGCACCACTTCGACGAGCGCCTCGACGACGTCATGCGCCTCCGCCTCGTCCGAGGCCTCGGCCATGACCCGCACCAGCGGCTCGGTGCCGGACGCGCGTACCAGCACGCGCCCGTTCATGCCGAGCCGGCGCTCCGCCAGCAGGATCGCGTCCGCGAGGGCGGCGCTCGTAGTCAGCCGGGACTTGTCGCGGACCGCCACGTTCTCCAGCACCTGCGGGTAGCGCGTCATCACCCGGCGAAGCTCGGAGAGCGGCTTGCCCGACGTACGTACGACCGACAGCAGCTGCAGCGCCGCCAGCAGGCCGTCGCCGGTGGTGTTGTGCTCGAGGAAGATGATGTGGCCGGACTGCTCGCCGCCCAGCGTCGAGCCCATGGCGCGCATCTCGTCGAGGACGTAGCGGTCCCCGACCTTGGTCTTCACCACGGTGATGCCGAGTTCGCGCATCGCGACCTCGAACCCGAGGTTGGCCATGACGGTGCCGACCACCGTGTTGCGCGGCAGAGCACTCCTGCGGTGCAGGTCCGCGGCGCACACCGCCATGATCACGTCGCCGTCGGCGATCTCGCCCTTGTCGTCGACCGCCAGGACCCGGTCGGCATCGCCGTCATGCGCGATCCCGAGGTCGAAGCCCCCCGCGGCCATGAGGTCGACGAGTCCGCCGAGATGCGTGGACCCGCAGTCCAGGTTGATGTCTGTGCCGTTCCAGTCGCAGTTGAACGCGGTGACCTCGACGCCCAGGCGCTCAAGGGCCGGAACGGTCGTGCGCGCGGCGGCGCCGTGACCGCAGTCGACGGCGACCCTGAGGCCGGACAGGTCCGCCTGGATCGTGCCGACCGCGTGGTCGACGTAGCGCTCCGCTGCGTCAGTGAGCCGCTCAGCGGTGCCGACGTCCGCGCCCGTGGGTCGCTTCCAGGAACGCTGGGCCTCGACGAAGGCCGCGATCTCGTCCTCGAGCTCGTCAGGGAGCTTGAACCCGTCACGGCTGAAGAACTTGATGCCGTTGTACTCGGCAGGGTTGTGCGACGCTGAGACGACCACGCCGCCGTCGGCCCCGAGCTCGCGGGTCAGGAACGACACGGCGGGAGTGGGCACGATCCCCGCCACGAGCGCGTCTGCGCCCCCCGAGCAGATGCCCGCCACCAGCGCGGCCTCGAGCATGTCGCCGCTGCGCCGGGTGTCGCGCCCCACGACGATGCGGCCGCGCCCGTGGTCGCCCAGGAAGTGCCCTGCGGCCTCGCCGAGACGGAAGGCCAGCTCGGGGCTGAGATCGGCGTTCGCGATGCCGCGCACGCCATCGGTTCCGAACAGTCGGGACATGGTGTCGACGCTTTCTGATCGATCCGCCGCCGGTCTGGCGGGCGGCCTCGCACGAGGTCGGTCGGCCTACAAGATGATAGCGGAAACGACGACGGAGGCCCGCGCCAGGCGGGCCTCCGTGTGATCGCGACGAACGTGCGTGGTGGCGACTAGCGCTTGGAGAACTGCGGGCGCTTGCGGGCCTTCTTCAGGCCGTACTTCTTGCGCTCGACCATTCTCGGGTCGCGGCGCAGGAGGCCCGCCTTCTTGAGCTCGCCGCGGTAGTCGTCGCCGGCCTCCAGAAGCGCACGGGCGATACCGTGGCGAAGGGCCCCGGCCTGGCCGGAGAGGCCGCCGCCGTGGATCGAGGCGATGACATCGAAGCGGCCGTTGGTCTCGGTGACCTTGAACGGCTGGTCGACGAGCGTCATCAGCACAGCGCGGCCGAAGTACGCGGCGGCGTCACGCTTGTTGACGGTGATGGTGCCAGTGCCGGGAACGAGACGGACGCGCGCGACCGAGGTCTTGCGGCGACCGGTTCCGTAGTAGACAGCCTTGTCGGTCATACGGGCTAACCCTCCAGCGTGATCTGACGGGGCTTCTGCGCGGCGTGCGGGTGCTCCGCGCCGGCGTAGACCTTGAGCTTCATGCCCATGGCCCTACCCAGGGTGTTCTTCGGCAGCATGCCCTTGACGGCCTTCTCGACGACCCTGCGCGGGTCCTTGGCGAGCAGGTCGCCCAGGCTCACGCTCTTCAGGCCGCCGGGATGACCGGTGTGGCGGAAGTACTTCTTGTCCTCGAGCTTGTTGCCGGTGACCTTGATCTTCGAGGCGTTCACGATGATCACGAAGTCGCCGGTGTCGACGTGCGGGGTGTACTGCGGCTTGCGCTTGCCCTTCAGGATCTGGGCGACATCGCTGGCCAGTCTACCTAGAGTCACATCGGTGGCGTCGACGAGCAGCCATTCGCGCTCGACCTCACCGGGTTTGGCGTGGTACGTCTTCACTCGTCCTCCAACGCTGCCTTCAGGGTCTGTCGGTTCCTAGAGTTCACGGGGCTCCTTGGAACGAACCCTCACAGTCTGCCACGCGTCACTTCGAGCGTCAACCAACAAACGCTACCGGGCGTGTCCATCCCGTGGAGCGCGTGCGGGCACGCCGCGGTCGCGGCCCCGCGGGGTCCCGCTAGAGCCACACCTCGTCCGGATACGTGACGTACCAGAGCGTGAGGCCCTCCGGCGGAGCGGTCTGTCCCGCGGCGGCGCGCTCGCACGCGGCGAGGGCCTCCCCCACCCACGCGGGGTCGCGCTTGCCCCGGCCGACCTCGACGAGCGTGCCCACGATGATGCGCACCATCGAGTGCAGGAAGCTCCGGCCGACGACGCGCACCACGACGCAGTGCTCACCCATCTCGAGCGCCGGCGCGATCTCGATCACCTCGATGCCGCGGACCGTGCGCTTGCCCTCCGCGCTGCCGGTCACGCAGAACGAGCGGAAATCGTGCTCTCCCAGAAGATGCGCCGCGCCCTCACGCATGGCGCCGAGGTCCAGCGCCCCCTTCGCCCACCAGGCACGCCCGGCCAGGAAGAGCGGCGGAACAGGCCCCGGCACGATCCTGTAGCGATACTCCCGGCACACCGCGGAATGGCGGGCGTCGAAGCCCGCGGCGGCGCGGCGAACACCGGTGACGGCGACGTCCCGGCCCGCGAGTGCGTTGACCGAGCGCAGCAGCTCCCCCGCCGGGGGGTCCGCGGGGTCCTCGGCGAAGCTGACGACCTGCCCCAGCGCGTGCACGCCGGCGTCCGTGCGGCCGGCCACGCTGACCCGGACGTCTCGCCGCAGAGCCGTCGCCAACGCGGCCTCCAGCCGGCCCTGCACCGTCTCGGGCCCGTCCTGCCGCGCGAACCCGTGGAACGCGGTTCCGTCATACGACAGGGTCAGCACGGTGACAGCGCCCGCCGCGGTCACAGGAGCACCCCCGCGGCGACCAGGACTGCCGCGCATGCGACGAACGCGAGCCAGTCCGCGGTGCCCATCCGCGAATCGCGCAGGTGCGTGCGCGACTCGGCGTCGCGGTAGCAGCGCGCCTCCATGGCGGTGGCGAGCTCGTCGGCGCGGCGGAACAGGTTGAAGAACAGCGGCACGAGCACCGGCACGTACGCCCGGGCACGGGCGACGGGTCCGCCGGTGTCGAACCGGGCGCCGCGGGCGGTCTGGGCGGTCACGATGCGGTCGGCCTCCTCGACGGTCGTGGGGATGAAGCGCAGCGCGATCGTCAGGGTCATCGCGAGATCGCCCACGGGCACCCGCACCCATCGGAGCGGAGCGAGCACTCTCTCGATGCCCGAGGCGAGTTCCACGGGACTGGTCGTCAGGGTCAGCAGGGAGGTGCCCACCACCAGCAGCACGATGCGCACGGCGAAGAAGATACCCGCGCGCAGACCCTCCGCGTCGACGGCCACCGGTCCCAGACGCACGAGAGCGGCCGTGGCCGGCTGCCACCGCAGCGCGTTCGCCAGCACCGTGACGACGAGGATGAAGGCGACCGTGCGCACTCCTCGCAGCGCCATGCGGGCGGGCACGCGCGCCACGACGACGCCCGCGACCACGAGCAGTGCGAACGCGGCGAGACCCGTCAGCCGGTCGACCATGAACAGCGACACG
>CAZHMA010000130.1:0-5148 GCA_964533555.1 uncultured Eubacteriales bacterium | reverse complement strand
GAGGTCGGCGCGCTGGCCTACTGCGACGGCGCTAACCTGAACGCCATCATGGGTCATACGAGGCCGGGCGACATGGACTTCGACGCCATGCACATCAACCTGTACAAGACCTTCGCCACCCCGCACGGCGGGGGAGGCCCCGGCTCTGGTCCGGTCTGCGTGACCGCCGCGTTGGCGCCTTTCCTGCCCGGGCCGATCCCGGTCCGCGAGGCCACGGGCGCGTTCTCGTGGATGACGCCCGAGCACTCGATCGGCCGGGTCAAGGCCTTCGCCGGGAACTTCGGCGTGCTCGTGCGCGCGTACGCGTACGTGCTCGCGCTCGGGGGCGCGGGCCTCACCGCCGCGAGCGAACAGGCCGTCCTCTCCGCGAACTACCTCAAGGAGAAGCTCAAGGGCGCGTACGACCTGCCGTACGACCGGCCGTGCATGCACGAGTTCGTGCTGTCCGGCGCGCGCCAGCGCAAGGCGAACGGCATCCGCACGCTGGACATCGCCAAGCGCCTGCTGGACCATGGCATCCACCCGCCGACGGTGTACTTCCCGCTCATCGTGGACGAGGCGATCATGATCGAGCCCACGGAGACCGACTCACTGGAGGACCTGGACCGCTTCGCGGCGGCGATGCTCGCGATCGCCGAAGAGGCCGCGGCCGATCCGGACCTGCTGCACGGCGCTCCCTACACCACCCCGGTGCGCCGGCTCGACGAGGCGCGCGCGGTGAAGCAGCCCGATCTTCGCTGGAAGCCCGCGGAGTAGCGTGGCGGACACGTTCTGGAGGCTCGTGATCGACGGCCCGGTCGAGGGCGCCACCAACATGGCGCTCGACCGGGCCGTTCTCATGGCCCACGCGGCCGGCGACGCTCCGGCGACGCTGAGGCTGTACCGCTGGGAGGTGCCGACTGTCACGCTGGGGCGGTTCCAGCCGCTGGACCAGGTGGACCTGGACGCCTGCGCGCGGCGCGGCTTCGACGTGGTCCGCCGCCCGACCGGGGGCAGGGGAGTGCTGCACGACGACGAGCTCACCTACAGCGTGGTCGCGGGCGTCGGCGACGGCGTTCCGCGCGGGACCGCGGCCTCGTACCGTCACCTGAGCGCCGCGCTCGCCGAGGCGTACCGGGCCCTCGGTGTGCCCGCCGAGCTGACTGCGCGCCAGCAGGGCGCCAAGGGTGCGGGGGCCTGCTACCTGCACTCGACGCAGGCGGACCTGTCGCTGGGTGCGGCCAAGCTGTCCGGCAGCGCGCAGGTATGGAAGGGCGAAGCCGTGCTGCAGCACGGATCGTTCGTGGTCTCTCGCGACGTCGCCGCGGAAGGCGAGGTCTTCCGGCTGGACGCACTGGGCGCCGAGGCGCTGTCGAGCGGCACCGCCACGCTCGAAGGTGCCCTGGGACGGCGGCCGTCCCCGGACGAGATCGCCAGCGCCGTCGTCGCGGCCTTCGAGGCCGTGCTCGGGATCGAGCTTCGCCCGGGAGCCCTGACCGCCGAGGAAGCGGTCTCCGCGGTGGGTCTTCGCGACGAGCAGAGCGTGCTGACGGCGCCCCGGGTCGGGGAGTGAGGGACCGCCGCCGGGCACGTTCGAGCATGGGAACCCGACTCACCACCTGATTGACCCTCGACGTGAAGTCTAGGTCGCCCGACAGGCCGCTTTCGTGTCGTTGCGGGGTGGTACAATCGGCGCGTATCACGCAGCGTGTTCGATGGCGTTGGGGAGGCTCCATGGACGACCGCGAGATGGGCGAGGCCCTGCTGGACCTCGAAGGCAAGAGCAACGAGGAACTGCGCGGGCTTCTGGCCGAGCTCCAGGCGGAGGAGGAGGCGATCAGCTACCGGCGGCGAGTGCTGCACGGGCGGATCGACATCCTGCGCGCGGAGCTGGTCCGCCGGCTCAAGGGGTCGCACGAGGCCGGCGAGGACGTCATCTCCGGAGCGGACATCGACAAGCTGATCGAGATACTGGCGAGCGATCTTCGCCCGGCCAAGAAAGAACCGACCGACACGTAGCGGCGCGCCACTGCAGCGCACCGACCGGGGCGCGCGCCCCGGCAGCACAGGCAGGGAGGATCCGTGGCACAGTCCAAGCTCGCCGAGTCGCTCCAGAAGTTCCTGGACGAGATGGCGACCGACGCGGTCGAAGAGCGCGTCGTCGAGTACGTCATCCGTGAGGTCCGCAACGGACGCAAGCTCGCGGAGGCGTTGAGCGACCCGTACGTGAAGAACCGCCTCAGCGAGGAGAAGCTCGCGCACGTCCTCGCCAACCCCGAGGTCATCGGGGCCATCGAGGGCGAGATCAAGAGCGCGTTCACCCGCAAGGAGTTCGGTTTCGCGGACTGACCGTTGCCGGACCGCGGCGCACGCCACCGTGGGCTGAAGGAGGCACCGCAGGCGATGAAGAGATGTCCATCGTGTGGAGCCGCCCTCGATGAGGGCGCGTCGGTATGCCCCGCGTGCGGTCTCTCCCTCAAGGAGATCACCGAGTCGTTCCCGCCTATCGGAGAGGGACCCGACGCGCTCGAGCCCACGGAGCCGACCGACGGGCCCCTTCTGGTCGTTCGCAAGGGCCCCGAGGTGGGGGAGCGCTTCTACGTGGAGAGCCCGACGCTCACCGTCGGCCGTGATCCGGCCAGTGACATCTTTCTGAACGACATCACGGTGTCGCGTCACCACGCGACGCTGGAGCGTGTCGGCGCCGAGGTCACGGTCACCGACGCGAGTTCCCTGAACGGCACCTACGTCAACGGCGTGAGCGTCGACAAGGCGCTTCTGAAGAACGGCGACGCGCTGCAGATCGGCAGGTTCCAGATGGTCTTTCTCGCAGGCGGAGGAGCGTGAGGTCACGCATATGGCCCGCAACCGCGACTACATGACGATCGGGGAGCTGGTGGAGAACCTCCAGCCCGCGCACCCCGACCTGTCCATCAGCAAGATCCGCTTCCTGGAGGACGAGGGGCTCGTCACGCCCGAGCGCACGGCCGGAGGCTACCGCAAGTTCTCCAGCCAGGACGCGGCGCGCGTGGACCTGGTCCTCAGGCTGCAGAAGGAGCACTTCCTGCCGCTCGCGGTCATCCGCGAGAAGCTGAAGGATCTGGACAAGGGCCGCGTTCCCGAGGAGCTCCGGCCCATGGTCACGCGACCGGAAGCGGTCTCCCTGCCCTTCGACGAGGTCGAGGCGGTCTCGCTCGAGGAGGCCCAGGGCACGATGGGCCTGCCGACCACGTTCGTGCGCGAGCTCGCGGAGTTCGGGCTGGTGCGCATCAGCAAGGGCGACCACGGCGACGAGCTTCGCCGTTCGGACATAGAGATCGCTCACGCGGCGTGGGACCTTCGCAAGTTCGGCGTCGAGCCCCGGCACCTGCGGATGTACGTCACGGCCGCGGAGCGCGAGGCGCAGCTGTTCGCTTCGATCCTCATGCCGACGCTGCGCCACCGCACGCCGGAGACGCGGCAGAAGCTCGTGGAGTCGATCGGCGAACTGTCCAAGCTCTGTGACGAGCTGCGGCGTCCTCTTCTCAAGCGCGCACTGGCCGACACCTTCGAGGACGTGGTGTAGGAGGGCATGATCGACACCGACGCCTCCACGGACGTCAGTCTGCCGATCTCGGACAGGGTCGCGGCGACCGACTTCGCGCACCCCAGCGAGCGCGTCGCGGCGCAGATACTCGACTTCTACCGCATCCGATGGGAGTACGAGCCGACCACCTTCCCGATCGAATGGGACCGCCACGGCAACGTGATCGCGTCGTTCAGCCCGGACTTCTACCTCCCGGACTTCGACTTGTACATCGAACTCACCACGATGAGCCAGAAGCTCGTCACGAAGAAGAACCGCAAGGTCCGCCGGCTCAAGGAGCTCTATCCCGACGTGAACGTGAAGATCTTCTACCAGAAGGACTTCCGGCGGCTGCTGTTCAAGTTCGGCATCCCCGCGGGCCGTCCGGCGCAGGCGGGCGGTGTCACCGCCGGCGAGGCGGCTGCGAGCGAGACCGACGGGACCGGCGAGTGATCGGCCCGCTGCCCGCCGGCGCGCCCGAGATCGCGGAAGGCGTCCTGTTCTCGGAAGAGGCCATCCAGCAGCGTGTCGCCGAACTCGGCCGCCGCATAACGCGCGACTACGCGGGCCGGGACCTCGTGCTCGTGACCGTGCTGCGGGGCGGCGTGTTCTTCCTCGCGGACCTGTGCCGCCACATCGACCTGCCGCTGCGGGTCGACTTCATGGCGATCTCCAGCTACACGCACGAGGCCCACACGGGGTCCGTCCGCATCACCAAGGACCTCGACGAGGACATCGAGGGCGCCTCGGTGGTCGTGGTCGAGGACATCATCGACACGGGGCTGACGCTCAACTACCTGCTGGGCGTGCTCAGGTCACGCGGGCCGGAGAGCATCGAGGTCGCGGCGCTTCTTGATCGCGACGTGCGCCGGATCGTCGACCTGCCCATCGCGTACCGCGGCTTCACGATGCCCGACCGCTTCGTCATCGGCTACGGGCTGGACCTTCGCGGCCGCTATCGCAACCTTCGCTACGTCGCGACGCTTCCCGACGAGGTGATGGGCGCGTGATCCGCCGCCTCGGCATCGCGGTCACCGCCCTCGCCCTGGTGCTCGTGGTAGGCACCGCAGGCTACATGGTCATCGGGGGCTGGCCGCTGCTCGACGCGCTGTACATGACCGTCATCACGGTCGGCACCGTGGGCTTCAGAGAGGTCCACGACCTGAGTGTCGGCGGACAGCTCTTCACGATGGCCCTCATCATCATCGGCTTCGGCGCCATCATCTTCTCGATCGGCACGATCATCGACTTCATGGTCGAAGGACACTTCAGCGGTCTTCTGGAGGGCAGGCGCATGGACAAGCGCATCGCCGGCATGAGCGGGCACCACATCGTGGCGGGCCTCGGGCGCGTCGGCTCGACCGTCGCGGAGGAGTACGAGCGGCGCGGCGTGCCCTTCATGGTCATCGACGTGGACGACGAGGCGCTGTCGGGCGCGCGCGAGCGCGGCTGGGCGTATCTCAAAGGCGACGCCTCCGCCGAGGACACGCTGACCCATGCGGGCATCGAGCGCGCGCGCAGCCTGGTCGCTGCCCTCGACACGGACCCCCACACCCTGTTCGTCCCGCCCACCCCGCGCGGGATCCGTCCGGAGCGGTTCATCG